>NZ_JBPAOE010000053.1:0-180880 GCF_054051265.1 Vibrio sp. C8 | reverse complement strand
GAGTGGCCAAAGGGAGCAGACTGTAAATCTGCCGGCTCCGCCTTCGATGGTTCGAATCCGTCCCCCTCCACCATATTTTCTTGTAAGACGATAAGTTCTTGTGAGAGCAAAACTTGATTGATGCGTTGGGAAAACTTCATTCAAGCCTCTTCTTGTAAAAGATTAGGAAAACACCCTGGAGGGGTTCCCGAGTGGCCAAAGGGAGCAGACTGTAAATCTGCCGGCTCCGCCTTCGATGGTTCGAATCCGTCCCCCTCCACCATATACAGAAAAGCCAGCTCATTGAGCTGGCTTTTTTCATTTCAGAATACTCTAAAAATATCAGAGCATTAGTACAAAAGAACAAGCCCCTATAAAAGGGGCTTGTGTTTATTGAGGCTACAGGGGGTGCTCAATCAAAATGACTCTGGTTTCGTAAGCTCTTAACCTTTGCTTATATTCAATCTCATGATTATCAATGTCTGAATAATTGCCGATAAGATAACGTGCATTATTGAGCTCAAGCTCTTGTGGCAATTCACACTCTGCGTCAACATCATAATAGTTGTTCAAACACACCAGCGTCTGTTTAGCGCTGCGTCTTTGATAAGCAAAAATGGCTTGGTGCTCGGGCAGTAAGTCTTGATAGTCACCGTCAGTAATAACGGTAATCTCCTTTCTCAAATGAATTAACTTTTGATAGTAATAAAATACTGAATCCTCATCACTCAAAGCTTGTTCTGCATTGATTTGAGGATAATTGCTAGCAACAGAAATCCAAGGTTCTCCAGCACTGAAACCGGCATATTGGCTATTATTCCATTGCATTGGCGTTCGGGAATTATCACGAGATTTCTGCGCCAGAATCGCTAACATATCCGCTTCACTAACACCATTCTGCTTGACCATAATATCGTACATATTGGTGCTTTCAACATCTCGGTATTGCGAAATATCGCTATACCCAGGGTTCGTCATACCAATCTCTTCACCTTGGTATATGTAAGGTGTGCCCTGCATCATATGTATTGACGTTGCAAGCATTTTGGCCGACTCAACACGGTACTCACTATCATTACCTAAACGACTGACCACTCGGGGTTGATCGTGATTACACCAGAACAGTGCTCCCCAACCTTTCCCATTCAAGCCAGTTTGCCAATGGTTAAATACCTGCTTGAGTTGTATGAAATCAAAGGGGGCTTTGGTCCACTTTTCACCGTTAAGATAATCCGCTTTCAGGTGGTGGAAGTTAAACACCATAGATAACTCTTTGTTATCTAATGACGAATACTGCTGGCAATGCTCCAATGTTGTCGATGACATTTCCCCTACCGTCACACTGCCATATTTTTGGAAAACGTCGCGGCTGATTTCTTGTAAAAACTCATGCACACGCGGGCCATCGGTATAAAAACGACGACCGTCACCTACTTCGTCGTTTGGAAAATCCTGCTGTTTGGAAATCAGGTTAATCACATCCAAACGAAAACCGTCTACACCTTTCTCAGCCCAAAAGCTGATCACTTCTTTTACTTCATCTCGAACCAGAGGATTTTCCCAATTCAGATCCGCTTGCTCCTTAGCAAACAGATGCAAGTAATATTGGTTCGACTTTTCATCATATTCCCATGCACTGCCACCAAACTTTGACTGCCAGTTATTCGGTGCTTTGCCATCGACGGGTGACTTCCAAATGTAGTAGTCACGATAAGGGCTAGCTTTATCTGCCAATGCAGACTGAAACCACATGTGCTGTGTCGAAGTATGATTAACAACGATATCCATAATGATGCGAATGCCTTTCTGATGAGCCAGCTCAAGCAGGTTATCGAAGTCACTCATGGTGCCAAAATCAGAATTGATCGAGTAGTAATCCGCAATGTCGTAACCGTTATCAATCATTGGTGACTGATACACTGGCGTTAACCATATGGCATCAATGCCCAGAGTTTGCAGATAGTCCAGTTTAGAAATAATACCCTGGATATCTCCGGTTCCTTTTGCGCCGCTGTCACAGAAGCTCTTAGGATAAATTTGATAGATCGATGCGGTTTTCCACCAGTCGGATTCGCGATTAGCAACGGTCATTCTTTTCTCACTTACCAAAAATAAAAAACAGAAAAAAGAGTGGCAATAAGCCACTCATAAAAACGTTATGCTGAAACGGTTGATAAAGCGCCTTTGCCTTGCGCACGCTTGTACATCACTAAAGTCAGTGCCGCTGGAACCACAATCGCAACTAACATTGCAACAAGGTAGATACTCCAATACTGAGGTTGGATAGATAAAATACCCGGCAGACCACCAACGCCGATACCATTCGCCATCACACCGGCACTCCCACATACCGCTGCAGCCAAAGCACTACCAATCATTGCGGATAGCATTGGGAATTTGTATTTGAGGTTGATACCGTACATAGCAGGTTCAGTCACACCCAAGTAAGCAGAAATTGCCGCTGGTACAGAAATATCACGCTCGCCATGTTTCTTACTGATCAGAATGATGCCTACAACAGCTGAAGCCTGAGCAATGTTAGAAAGCGCAATTAAAGGCCAAATTGGTGTGCCACCCAACTCTTGCATCAACTGTAAATCGACAGCGTTGGTGGTGTGGTGAATACCAGTGATAACCAGTGGTGCGTACAAGAAACCAAATATCATCGAGCCCAGTACCGCGAAATCACCCGTCATTGCAGCTTTTGCAGCAAAGGCAACGCCATTACCTAATACTCGGCCGAACGGTCCAATTAACGTATGCGCTAAGATAACTGCCAGAATTAATGAAACAAACGGTACAACAACCAGATAAAGATACGCTGGTACCACACGTTTTAGGGTGTTTTCAATAAAGGCAAGCATCACACCAGCCAAGATCGCTGGGATAACCTGTGCCTGATAACCCACTTTTTCAATAACGAATAGGCCAAAATCCCAGACTTCTGGTACTTGCTTACCAATCAAATAAGCATTCATCAGTTGAGGCGAAACCAGAGTCACACCCAAAGTGATACCAAGAATAGGCGTTCCGCCTAGTTTCTTCACTGTAGACCAACACACACCAACCGGTAGGAAGAAGAAAATAGCTTCACCAATCAACCATAAGAATGAGTGTACACTTGCCCAGAACTGACTGATTTCCGTTAAGGTCTGACCGTCGAACATCTTGATGTCGCCAATCACGTTGCGGAAACCTAAAATCAAACCACCGGTAATAATCGCAGGAAGCAACGGTACAAAAATTTCTGCAAGATGGGAGATACCGCGCTCCAAAAGATTCATGTTTTGGCGTGCTGCAAGTTTCGCATCTTCTTTTGAAGCGCCAGATTGTCCAGTGATATCCAAAAGCACTTTAAACACTTGGTCAACTTCAGTGCCGATCACGACTTGGAATTGTCCTGCGTTAGTAAAGCAACCTTTCACTAAACTCAGCGATTCCAAACCTTTCTTATCCGCCTTTTCTGGTTCATTTAATACAAACCGCAAACGTGTTAGGCAGTGGCTAACACTGGCGATGTTTTCAACACCACCAACCAATTCAACAAGACGCTCTACATCTTGTCTCGCTATCTTACTCATACCTTTGTCCACCCTGTTACTTATAGCTTTTATATTAGTCCAATCGACAATGGGAACATTCCCATTAAGTTTTCAGTATAGTGACACATACAAATTAGACTTAAAATGGGAACAGTCCCATAAATTGAGAACGATCACATTAGGCGGTGTTTATTTCAACAAAAAATATGCAAGCTTTTACGTAAAAATCTCGGAACGATCAAAGTAAGAAATGGCAGAAAAGAGAAGTGAACAAAACGAAAACTATTCAAGACGAAAAGCATTCAAGGCGAGAAACGACTTTCTCACCTTGTTGGTTAATGTCGCAGATGCTCAGATGGCAGGAACTTGAGTAAGGTGTACCAGATGTTGTACATCACCGCTCAGATGCGAGATTAACAGGTTCGCGGCCTGTGCTCCGGCTTGCCTATAACCGGGATCAACAGTGTAGACTTTAGGGAACAAGAAGGTTAGCAACTCATTACCACCAACACCTGTCACCACAACATCTTCACGCTGACATTCCTGCAAACGCTTAATCACGCCTAACGCTAGGGTGTCACTGGCACAGACGATGGCTTGAGTATTTTCAAAAAGCACCTGTTCAACCAATTGATAAGCACTTTCGTGTTTCAACTTACCCGTTTGATAACAAGGCGTGATTTGTTGCTCCTGGCACCAATCTATATACGCTTGCAAACGCATTTCGCCAGTTGTGGCATCTTGAGGATCGACGCCGATAAAGCTGACTTGATCTAGCCCTTGCTGCTTAACGTAATCCAACGCCTGATTGATGATACCGATATTATCGTAGTTAATTGAAGAAACTTGCTCTGAATGAGTGGCTATCACCACCGATTTAAGCTGCCAAGGTACCAAAGCTTGCGCATCTAAATCCGTAAAGCCAAAAATGATCACTCCGTCCACATTGCGCTTTAACAATACGTCCAAATGTTCATTGGTTTTCTGTCGGTCAAACTGACTTTCCATGATCACAACGTCATAACCATGAGCGTAAAAGATCTCAAGCATGCTGCTGACAGAACGATTTTCAGAAGGCGAATCAAGGCGAGAAATAATCACACCGATAACTTTCTGGCTGCCGCCGCGCATCGACTGCGCCGATTTAGAAGGAACATACCCTGATTCAGCAATGACGCGCTCAACCTTTTCTCGAGTTTCAGGCTTCACTTTTGGATCATTGGTAAGTACCCGAGAAACGGTAGATTTACCGACTCCGGAAATTTTTGCGATATCAAGGATAGTGAGTTTTTTGCTCATGAAATACGGTCTGCAAGGTGATAAAAGCGGTGGAAATCCACCGCACTACTTCTGCTCAAGGCCATATATAAGCAAAATTTCACTCAATCCGGCAAGTTTTATAAATAATACCTTTGACTTCTAACCTAGCATCCTCACCTTTCGTGAACAAGGTAACAGGATTCACCACCGCAGACGTGTGGTCATCCAAGATGTATTTTGCTCCAGAGCCAGAAGGAATACGGACCAAGCGATACAGACTTTCCGAGGTTCTTAAAACTGCATTTTCTGCTGATACATAAGCAACATCAAATTGCTTCTCATCATCACAGACGTAATGTTGAAAATCACTGTCCCTAACTTTAAGCCCATCAACTTCGGTTGAGTTTGAACACGCTGTTAATGCAGTCAAGGGTAGCGCCATCAAGCAGAATGCGAATACGATATCGTTTCTATTCATGATGATTCTCTCTTCAAATAATAAAAAGGCCGCCTAAGCGACCTCTTAATACCAACCCCAGCAATGTATCAACTACCGATTACTAGTAATAGTATTAATTACGCTCTTTTAAATAGTTAGGCACTTCGCGCAAACTGTCCAGTACAACAGTGGCTAAACTCTCACCTTTTTCTGTCACAGGCTTGCCTGTACGTACTAAGATCTTTGTTCCGACTCCGGCAGCTTCTGCAGCCATCATGTCTTCCGCTTTGTCACCCACCATCACAGAGTTCGTCATATCGATCTTCAGGAAGTCTCGTGCTGAGATAAACATACCCGGCTTCGGCTTACGACAATCACAATCTTCTTTATACTTGCCTACACCATGCTCAGGATGATGTGGACAGTAGTAGATACCATCAAGCTCAACGCCGTTATCAACGAAATTCCAGTCCATCCACTGTGTTAATGACAGAAAACGATCTTCACTGAACATTCCACGAGCAATCCCCGACTGGTTGGTTACCAATACAAGTAGATAGCCCATTTCTTGCAGTTTTTTCGCGGCGTCAAACACACCGTCGATAAACTCAAAATCATGTTCATCACTTACATAGCCATGATCGACATTGATTACGCCGTCACGGTCTAAAAACACAGCTGGTTTCGCCAAAACATTCATCTCTTAAAAGTCAAACTATACGAATTATTGCACGCTTTATTTCTTTCATCACTATCTAATTACTTAACAGTATCACTCAAACAACCATTTAGACGTCTAGACGTAAAAATATCTATTGACTTGAACTTAGTTAAGCCATAGCATCCTCTACCAAGTTAGAACGAGTTAAATATTTTATTCTGTTGTTGCTACTTTTTTAGTAATACTAAGGTAACTCGTTACAAAACAACCAAGATTTATCCCTGCGCAGGTTTTTCAATGATTGAGATTAGTCACGTCAACAAGGTGTTTTATCAAGGCACGAAAGAAATCAATGCTTTAAAAGACATCAACCTTAACATCCAACAAGGCACGATCTTTGGTGTTATTGGCTCATCAGGTGCTGGTAAAAGTACGCTGATTCGTTGTGTGAACATGTTAGAACGCCCAACTAACGGTAGCGTTATTGTTGATGGTGTTGACCTTACTAAGCTGAGCTCGAAACAATTGAGCGAAGCACGCCGTAACATCGGTATGATTTTCCAGCATTTTAATCTACTTTCTTCACGTACAGTGTTTGAAAACGTAGCTCTGCCATTAGAGCTTGCAGGTAAAAGTGTTAGTCATATTGAGAAGAAAGTTTCTGAACTTCTTCAATTGGTTGGTTTATCAGAGAAACGTGACACTTACCCATCAAATCTAAGTGGTGGTCAAAAGCAACGTGTTGCGATAGCTCGCGCTCTGGCATCTGATCCAAAAGTATTGCTGTGTGACGAAGCAACCAGTGCTCTCGACCCTGCGACTACGCAGTCGATTCTTGAGCTTTTGAAAGAGATTAACCGTAAGTTAAACATCACTATCTTGTTGATTACGCACGAGATGGATGTAGTAAAAAGTATATGTCATGAAGTGGCTATCATCGGTGACGGTGAATTAGTAGAGAAAGGTTCTGTAGGCGATATTTTTGCCCATCCAAAAACAGAACTTGCTCATCAGTTCATTCGTTCAACACTGGATTTATCGATTCCTGATGATTACCAAGTACGTTTGCAGCCAACACGAGTGCAAGGCAGTTACCCATTGGTTCGTTTGGAATTTACCGGCGCAACTGTTGATGCACCGCTGATGTCGCAAATTTCGCGCAAATTCAACATTGATGTCAGCATCCTGAGTTCAGATCTTGATTACGCTGGCGGTGTGAAGTTCGGCATGATGGTAGCGGAAATTTTCGGTGATGAAGAAAATGATAATGCTGCAATTCAATTCCTTCGTGACAATAAAGTAAAAGTAGAGGTGCTTGGTTATGTCCTTTAATACCATTGCTAACTGGTTATCACTAAACGGTGACCTGCTTTTAACAGCAACTTGGCAGACGTTGTATATGGTAGCTGTTGCTGGCGTTATTGGCTTCGCGCTGGGTATTCCACTAGGCGTTATTCTGCACACGACTAAAAAAGGTGGTTTGCTAGAAAACACCAAATTAAACGGCATCCTTGGCGCAATCGTCAACATTGGCCGTTCAGTACCATTTCTTGTATTGATGGTGGCAATTATCCCAGTAACTAAATTGCTTGTGGGTACGTTCATTGGCACAACAGCAGCAATCGTACCTTTAACTATCGGCGCAATTCCGTTTGTTGCTCGCTTAATTGAAGGGGCACTGTTGGAAGTTCCAACTGGTCTTGTTGAAGCTGCACAATCTATGGGCGCAACACCAATGCAAATTATTCGCAAAGTACTGTTACCAGAAGCAATGCCGACCATTCTTAACTCTGTCACGATCACGCTGGTTACTCTTGTGAGCTACTCAGCGATGGCTGGAACAGTGGGTGGCGGTGGTCTAGGTGATGTGGCTATTCGTTACGGCTTCCACCGTTACGATGTGGTGATAATGGCAGTAACCGTTGTCATGCTTATTGTTCTAGTACAAATAATTCAATCAATCGGTGATGCATTCGTACGCCGTGTTGATCACAGATAAAAACGATACAAGAATTTCTAACAAGGAGATTACCATGAAATTCAATCTTAAAAGTTTACTGACCATTGCTGCTGCTGCATCTGCGCTTGTACTAGCTGGCTGTGGTGATAAAGAAGCAGATACCAGCAAAGTAAAAGTCGGTGTTATTGCCGGTGCTGAAGCTCAAGTAGCAGAAGTAGCAGCGAAAATTGCGAAAGACAAATATAACCTAGATGTTGAACTTGTAACTTTCACTGACTACGTTACGCCAAACGCAGCGCTTGATGACGGTTCAATCGATGCAAACGCATTCCAACACAAGCCATACTTGGATCAACAAATTGCTGACCGTGGCTACAAACTGGCTATTGCAGGTAATACCTTTGTTTACCCAATCGCTGGCTACTCTAAGCAAGTAAAATCTGTTGATGAGATCCAAGACGGTGACCGTATTGCAGTACCAAACGATCCGACTAACCTAGGTCGCTCTCTGCTACTTCTTGAGCAACAAGGTCTGATCAAACTACGTGAAGACGTAGGTCTGCTGGCTACTGTTCGTGATATCGTAGAAAACCCTAAAAACATCAAGATTGTTGAACTAGACGCAGCTCAACTTCCACGTTCTCTTGATGACGTTGCGCTTTCTATCATCAACACGACTTACGCAAGCTCTATCAATCTGACTCCTGAGAAAGATGGTATCTTCGTAGAAAACAAAGAATCACCATACGTGAACCTGCTTGTTGCTCGTGAAGACAACGTAAACGCTGAAAACGTACAAACGTTCCTAAAAGCGTACCAAACAGATGAAGTAGCAAAAGCTGCATCTGACATCTTCCAAGGTGGCGCGGTTAAAGGCTGGTAATCGATAACCTTCTGTTATCACTATCTGTAAAAAAGACTAACAGTTATCGAAAATAATAAAGGGCTCCGATTGGAGCCCTTTTGCTTTTTCAAACCGATATTTTCAACTCGACTACTTTAAATGATCCCACGAAATATTGGATACGATTCGGCAGCTATCACATTTGAAATAAAAGATATCATGCAGAGGTTCATCCAGTAGCCATTCCCCACCACATTTAGGACAAGGACGAGCTTTTTCATCCGCCAAGCTTTTACCACCAACACGGTATTGATAGTAGTAAGTTGGTATTTTAGTAATGTATTCAATACGTTTACTTAAATCCCAACCACGACGGAATAAGTCACTATCTACATCGCAAATCTCTTTCAACGCAGCATGTTCCGCTTTGCAGCCTCCTGCCATTTGTAGCTCGTCACACGCCTGCCACTCTGTCTGCCACTTAACAACGGCCTTATGGTCACCATTAAATGTCGCTTCATTGCGATAAAGAGGAATCGGCAGCAAGGTTTCACCGCTACGCAGTGGCGAACAGGTGTGAACATAAGTGGTATAAAGAACCTGCCAGCTAGGGGTTTCTTCTTCCGCAGCTTGCTCAGAATTGATATCTCTGCCAAGCAAGCGAAACTTAGGAGCAAGTAAGCAAGCATCCGCAAGTCGGTTAAAGCAGACTTTAACAAAATCAGAATGATTCTTTGGATGAAGGCTATCTTTTTCAGGACAGACAGCGCGAACACTAAACTCGCCGTCACCCATTACGATGGGAAACTCACGACCTAATACCTGACCGTTGTAACGCAGCGCATCCATTAGTCCATTGATCGCTTTATCTACTGCGGTGATCGTGGTGTTGTCAAAACATTCAAACTCTAGTTCAACCACGTACATTATGCGTCTACCTCTGGCTCAAGTTGCAGCAGAAAACTAGCGACATCATCACTGAGCACTTGTCGGTTATCAGTGCCTAGTTTTTCAAGAATAACGTTGCCAGTCAGATTACAAATCGATACCACTTCCATTTCATCGTCAGTTGTTGCAATAAATACCGTTGGTTTCTGTTTCAAACGACGCTGCATGACCAAATGACCAAGAATGTTCTCTTGCAAACGTTGATAATCTTCATCACTCCAAACTTGCAATAAATTAAGCGCATTACCGTTCCAACTCGCAGCCATATCCGCACTGTATTGAATACCATAAAAAGCATGAATATCTTCATGCAAAGCAATCTCAATACCGTTTTCGACATTAGTAAGATCAGCAGCTTCATCTCTGATCACAGGTTGCCAATACACACTATGCTCAAACGTCTGCTTAACGCACGGTGAAACCCAGTCCGCCAACTCTTCGTTTTCCGGTAAATGTTGGTGTGCAGCTTGATAAGCATCTAGATAGCGCTGACTAAAAGTATGTAAGGCTTCTGCAACAGAATGCGCCATGAAAATCTCCACTGTTCAAATTCGATGAGCTAACTAGCAGCCCTTTGATGACATAGGCTGCGGTATTGCGTAAAATTCTGCCTATTCTAATCGAATTAAGCATTAAGTATGAGCAAATATTCCGATGCCAAAGAGTTAGCAGGTCTGACTTTAGGTAAAAAAACCGATTACTCACATCAGTATGACCCAACACTACTGCAGCCTGTTCCACGTAGCTTAAACCGTGATGACCTGAGTTTAGGTAGTGAACTGCCATTTAAAGGCTGTGATATCTGGACTCTTTATGAATTGTCTTGGTTGAATACCAAAGGTCTGCCACAAGTGGCTATCGGTGAAGTTGCGATCCCAGCTACCAGTGCAAATTTAATTGAGTCGAAGTCGTTCAAACTTTATCTGAACAGCTTTAACCAAACTAAGTTTGAGAACTGGCAACAGGTTGAACAGCATTTGATCGCGGATCTCTCTGCTTGTGCTGGTGAAACAGTAGAGGTTAAGGTCAAGCCTTTAAGTGATTACACGGCAGAACCTATTGTCACAATGAAAGGCGATTGCATTGACGATCAAGACATCGAAATCGATAGCTACGATTTCGACGAATCACTGCTAGAAGGTGCAGCGGAAGATACTATTGTTAGCGAAACTCTGCATAGCCACCTTTTGAAATCAAACTGTCTGATCACCAATCAGCCGGACTGGGGCAGCGTTGAAATTGAGTATCGTGGTCCAAAAATTAACCGCGAAGCGCTTTTACGTTATATAGTCTCTTTCCGTGAACACAATGAGTTCCATGAGCAATGTGTTGAGCGTATATTTACTGACATCACTCGCTTCTGCAAACCGGAGCAACTGACTGTATTTGCTCGTTATACTCGACGTGGCGGCCTAGATATCAACCCGTACCGTTCAACAGAACAAGCCGCACCACAAGACAACAAACGTATGGCTCGCCAATAAAAAGGACACAATTAAGGATGGGATGTATTCGCTGGAAGCGTTGGGTTTCTTTAGCTCTTTTCTTTTTTTCAGTATTTTCACAAGCGGCACCGTATTCATCACCGACGCTAAACGAAGCTGAAAGCCTGATAGAAATATCGCCACAACAAGCTAAAGAACTCACAAGTGAGTATTTAACTGAAAGGAAGATGGCGGAGAAATCCGAGCAAAACCCATCCACAGTTGCAAGAGACGAAACTGATAGTCGCCTGCGTACGCCTGCGAGCACCGTAGACGCGATGAAAATTCTCGCACAAGCCGAGTTCAATCTCGGCTATCCGATTGCCGCATTTCGCCTATTAGATGACGCTTTAAACACGGCGCAAGAATTCAACCTACCCTATTTACAGTTAGAAATTCAGTTGCTGAAAATACGCCTGCGTTGGCTGGACAATAACGATGTGAATGATGCTCGCGAAAAACTACGCGATATTACTCAACAATACGAATCCATCAGAAGCAAAGATTTCCCAGCACGAGGAATTGGCTACAAAATTAAATTGTTACGAGCTGAAATAGCATCGAAAGCTAATGATGTCGAGTTAGCCAACAAACTGTTTATTGAGCTTAAACAAGACCTAGAGTTTATCCAGTCTGAGGATACGAAGATCGACTATCACATCATGGTCGGCAGACATTACTTAGACCATGAACGTTATAACCTTGCGCTCTCAGAGCTGCTGATAGCTTACTGGAGCTCTATTGAGTCAAACTCAAGCGCTAGGCTAGCCAGAACCAACACATTATTGGCTCAGCTATTCTTTGAGCGACGCGTACTGGATAAAGCCCTTGTTCACTTGTCGGAAGCAGCAGATTTTTACGATAACTATGAAAAATCACCTAAGCTTGCCATGGTTTTAAAACGCATGGGCGATATCTATTTTGATTTAGGAAAGTACAACCTTGCGTTGGTGAACTATTTTAACGTGATTGATCATGAGAATAACAACAACAATATTGAAAGCGTTATCGGAACACGACTCAGTCTCGCCGCCACGTATATTCATCTCTATAACTACCCGCTCGCGGAACAGTATTTACAACGTGCAGAAGACCTTCTTCAGTACGCAGACATCCCTCATCTGAAAGGGAAAGCTGCACTGCTTAATGCAAACCTTGCTTACCATCAACATAGAAGCGAAAAGGTCATTCTCAATGCTCAGAAAGCATTAGCAATCAGCCAGTCGATTGGCAACCAGCATATTGAGCAACAAGCCTATAGCCTGCTTTCTCAAGGTTATGAACAACTCGGTAAGCATGCTCTGGCACTTGAAGCCTTAAAACGCAGCTACGTGTTGGAAAACCTCCATCAGGAAAAACTCAACCAAATCAGCGAAGATGCTTTTCGTCAGCAAAAAGAATTTGTTGAGCAAACGCTACACTTAGTGGGTCAGGAAAACGAACTTAAAGAAACAAAACGTCAATATTCAAAATTGCAAAAATTGACCTTTACTCTGTTTATTGTAGCAGGAGCGTTATTTCTACTAGTTTTACGTCGAAGTTACGTCATTCAAACGCAAAATGAAGAGATTGAAGAACTCAACACCAATTTGTTTACTCACTCTCGTTCACGTCTGCGCAACTTACGTATGTTGAATGCAAAACTACCGAAATCACTGCAAAGAAGCAGCCAGAACTATGAACTTTGGCATGTTGGTGAGTTGATTCATGAACCGCTAAATGACCGTCTTCGCTTCGCCATGATTGACGTTCCGTTTCTGCGTAACATGTATCTACAACACGGTTATACCGCTGGCTTAGAGCTAGAGCGAGCGTTTGGAGAGTACTTAAAATCTAAAATTGATGAACCAACTAGGCTCTATCATTTTTCTGATTCAAACTTACTCTTTATCGAGCCAAGCACCGACAGAGATAGTCCGCCAGAAGAAATGTTTGAGAAGATTCAACAGTGGATTCGAGAGTTTCAACCTGAGCGAAAAATTAACCGGATTATTAGGATGGGTATTACCGATTACCCATTTTTGCCGAGAGCTTATACGGCAATTAACGACAAAGAATTATTGGATATCCTGTTAATGGCAACCAGTGCAGCACGCGAACTGAGCATGAAAGAAAATTGCTCTCATTGGGTATATTTGAAGGCGATTGATAATGCACCAGCTGCCAGCTTTGCATCGAGTAATATGCGAAAATCCTGTAAGCACGCTATCAACCAAGGTTTGATAAAAGTCCACTCATCTCACAATAATGAGGAGAATATCAAAAAAATATTAAAAGATGGTTAGTTCCCAGCCGATTAACAAAGAGATACGATGACGTATCCAATAAATTTGCTATTATCGACAGATTAGTAAGTAGGATTAAATCTCCCTAAATATTTAGCATTTTTATAAATGGGCGCATTAGAGCAAGATATCCAGATTCAGTTACACCAACTCAAAATGCAGTTGGAACAGACGCGTTTAACTCACAGGGATAGCTCGCTCAAATTTAAACTAGAGCAAAAAGTCCTCAAACGAATCGTCGCATCACTCAGTCTTGCCTGTAAAGGCGAGAATAATCGCCTCAACCAAAATTTGGTCGAATTACGAGAAGCGCTTGAGCAGCAGAAAGATGTCAGCATCTTAATTCCTCGCTTGGCCGTATTGGAGCGCATGTTGAAGAAGCAAACGTTAGACACCGAAAAGCAAAGCCAACACTTAGATGAGCAGGTAAAGCATAGCAGTGAAGTGCTACTCCGCATCCCTGGTTTACCGTCTAAAATCAAACGCGATCTTCGTGATCTTCTCAGTTTTTCTACTGGGCAGAATCTGTCTAAAGTTGAACAATCGTTACGTCTTCTTACTATCTATGAACGCTCAATCAAAATCATCACCTCAAATCCAAATGCCGTGGTTGAGGAGCTGACTCAAAGTGCAGACAAAGAAATTCTTCTTAAGTTAAACGAAGAGCTACAACAACTCATCACTGAGCTTGATTTTGAAGGTGAATCGGGAGATTTACTGAGTGATATTCGAGCTAAGTTGCTAATCGGTGTCAGTACACAAGTTTTACTAGAGCTCACACTAGAAGTATTGAAGCTGGTTGTCGCTGGTACCAATTACGAACGAAAAACATCTGAAAAGTTCCTCGAGCAGGTGAACGCTTCTTTGTCCACTAGTTTGAAAAGCTCTTCCCTGAACGTTGAACAAAGCCATAACTATTTCGAACACCGAAAAGATATGCATCGAGAACTGAGTTCTCTGGTCTCAAGAAGCCAAACTGCAGTTCGAGATGGTACCGAAATCAACGCTCTTAAAAACACCTTGAATCCATTAATGAGCGAATTAGCCTCACTTTCTGAACGACTGGCACTGGCTGAAGCTCGTGAACAAGCGCTCATTGAGCGCATGGATTACACCAAAAACCAAATGGAAACACTTTTCGAAGTGACGCAAGATTATCGTCGTCGCCTAGAAGATCAAGCTCAGCGTATGCTGCAAGATCCTCTCACCAAGGTATACAACCGCACTGCATTTAATGACCGTCTCGAACTCGAATACCGACGTTGGATTCGCGCACAACACAACCTTCGCGTTGTCATGCTCGATATCGACAAATTCAAAGTTATCAATGACAGTTTTGGTTATACCGCAGGTGATAAAGCACTGAAAATTATCGCTCGCACGATCAAGAACAACATTGAAGATACTGATACTGTGGCGCGCTTTTCTGGTGAAGAATTTGTGCTATTGCTGCCAGAGCGTTCTGATTCAGAGTGCTACCAAATTGTGCAGAAAATCCAGCGCAGCATTTCCCACTTGCCGTTTAAGTTCCGTGACAAAAACATCACTATCACTTTAAGCGCAGCAAGTACCTTGTTTAAAGACTCTGATTCTCCAGAAATCGTTCTCGAGCGACTACATGTCTCGCTTAATAACGGGAAAAAATTTGGTCCAAATCAGATCACTTGGAAATAACAGCAAGCAAGGCACAGAAAACAAAAGCAAGCTGAGTAAATTTTAAGCAAACTCACAGCAATTACACGATACACATCACAGTTTATGGAGTATCGTGTTCTCCTTACGATACAAAGCACACTAGATTGAAACTTGAAATATCAACAAGTTAGCTTATTGATAAAGATATACCTATCAAGAAATGGATTTGCTGCTTTTTATTCGTGCCTACACCTTTTTTTCATTGCATTGAAAATCACGCAAGTAATTAGGCTCTCGAATCTTCCTACGCACTTTCTGAACACCTGTTCATCTTGATTGGTATATGATGTGCTATCTCCACTAGCGTTTAATTAAGGTCCTCGCGATCTTCTTTCCCTCTAAATAAGGAG
Organism: Vibrio sp. C8; assembly: GCF_054051265.1. NCBI lineage: Bacteria > Pseudomonadati > Pseudomonadota > Gammaproteobacteria > Vibrionales > Vibrionaceae > Vibrio > Vibrio sp. C8. The sequence continues at coordinate 165,433 of NZ_JBPAOE010000053.1, read as the reverse complement.
GCTCTCATGATCACTCAAGTCAGCCCTGCGGGGAGTATGGATTTACTCTCACAATTGGAAGTAGAACGATTAAAAAAAACCGCATCCAGTGATCTTTACCAGCTATATCGTAACTGTAGCCTAGCGGTACTCAACTCTGGAAGCCATACCGATAACTCAAAAGAACTGTTAGATAAATACAAGAATTTTGATATCACGGTAATGCGCCGTGAACGTGGTGTGAAATTGGAACTCACCAACCCACCAGAACACGCTTTTGTTGATGGCCACATCATCAAAGGGATCCAAGAACATCTGTTTTCAGTGCTGCGTGATATTGTTTACGTCAATATGCACATCGCGGAAGGACAAAAGCTCAACCTCACCAACTCAACGCACATTACCAACTTAGTGTTTGGTATCTTACGTAACGCTGGAGCGCTCATTCCGGGAATAACACCAAACTTAGTGGTGTGCTGGGGTGGTCACTCAATCAATCCTGTCGAATATCAGTACACTCGTGAAGTAGGTAATGAGCTTGGACTACGTGAGCTGAACATCTGTACAGGATGTGGTCCGGGCGCGATGGAAGGACCAATGAAAGGCGCTGCTATTGGTCACGCTAAGCAGCGCTATGCAGACAAGCGCTATATTGGTTTAACTGAACCTTCAATCATCGCCGCTGAGCCGCCAAACCCTATCGTGAATGAGTTGATCATCATGCCGGATATTGAAAAACGTTTAGAAGCGTTTGTTCGAATGGCTCACGGTATTATTATCTTCCCTGGCGGACCGGGTACAGCTGAAGAACTGTTGTATTTACTCGGTATTATGATGCATCCGGATAACGCTAGTCAGCCGATGCCAATCGTCTTAACGGGTCCGAAAGAGAGCGAAGAGTATTTCCGTTCTATTGATGAATTTATTGGTGAAACATTAGGCCCAGAAGCCCAGAAACACTACACCATAGTGGTTGATGACCCAGCGGAAGCCGCGCGCATCATGAAAAATGCCATGCCTAAAATTCGTCAGCAACGCAAAGACAACGAAGATGCCTATAGCTATAACTGGTCATTGAAAATTGAGCCGGAGTTCCAACTTCCATTTGAACCGACTCATGAAAACATGGCCAACTTAGATTTGCACCTTAACCAACGTCCAGAAGTTCTGGCTGCGAATTTACGTCAAGCGTTCTCCGGTATCGTTGCAGGTAACGTAAAAGCGGAAGGCATTCGAGAAATCGAACGTCATGGCCCTTTCAGGCTTCATGGTGATCCTAAGTTAATGAAGAAGATGGATAAGCTGCTGAAAGACTTCGTCGAGCAACATCGTATGAAGCTTCCGGGTGGAAGTGATTATGTACCTTGTTATCGAATAGAAAGTTAGTCTGTGTGTATGAAAGATTAGCTACGGTAGTAATCTCATTGAATTTCATTAGAATAAGGGGCAATCGCTCCTTATTTTTTTGTGTTTATGTCTATTCATCTTGTCATTATTGATGCTCTTAACCTCATTCGCCGCGTTCACTCTGCGCAGCCTGACCCTAATGATATTGAGCGAACCATAAACACGACCACTCGAACACTCGCACGTATTATCAGCGAATCAGAACCGACACATATTATTGCTGTGTTTGATCACCACCTGCAGGACAGAGGATGGCGAGCAGAACTATTACCCTCTTATAAAGAAGGCCGTAAGCCGATGCCTGAGCCATTACAGCAAGGATTAGATCGTATTCAACAAGCTTGGTGGGAATTAGGTATTGATTCACTGCTTTCTGAAGGCGATGAAGCGGATGATTTAGTGGCAACGCTCGCGTGCAAAGTGGCTAGCCACAATGAAAAAATCACTATCATTTCCACTGATAAAGGCTATTGCCAACTGCTCTCTCCAACTTTGCAAATTAGAGATTACTTCCAGCACCGCTGGCTAGATGCGCCTTTTATTGAAAATGAATTTGGAGTTAAGCCTTCACAACTTGCGGATTACTGGGGACTCACAGGCATCAGCTCAAGCCAAGTTCCCGGTGTTGCTGGAATTGGCCCTAAAGCCGCCAAAGAGATCCTGAATCAGTTTGCTAGTATAGAAGAAGCCTTTGCGAGTTCGGAACTTGCCCCCAAATACCGCAAGAAACTCGACGAGCATATTGAAATGGCGCGTATTTGTAAGCAGATCTCCACGCTGAAAACTGACATTGAACTTGGCTTTAATCTTCAAGACATTCGCTTTAACAAAGAGTGACTAGCACATACACAAAAAACGCGCTTAAGGCGCGTTTTTTGGTAAGTATGGTTATCCTCTAACGAATTGAAACTGCTGGAAACGTCAGGTTAATGAACGCAGCCCCTACAGCTTCAATTAAGACGAGGGTTAGTGTGGAGAGATCGTTTTTAACGTCTGCACATGCACGGTAATTTCTTCACGGTCATGATAAAGATGTTTCGCCTGAAGCTTGAACTTAACATTATGATCTTTTAGGAAAATTTTTAAGTTCTCAATATCTTGCAGCACTTCATCGTAACGGCCTTTCATTGGCAATTTAAGGTTAAAAATCGCTTCTTTCGCCCAACCGCTAATGATCCATTCACCCATCAACTGCGCTACACGAGAAGGTTTTTCAATCATGTCACAAACTAACCAAGTCACGTTTTTACGTGGCGGCTCAAATTTGAAACCATCAACCATATGATGTTTTACCTGACCGGTTTCCATCAAACTGTCTGCCATCATGCCGTTATCGATAGCATGTACGAACATTGAACGTTTAACGAGTTGATAAGTCCAGCCGCCTGGGCACGCGCCCAAATCAACCGCCCACATGCCCGACGCTAAACGATCATCCCACTCTTCACGTGGAATAAATACATGGAAAGCTTCTTCCAACTTAAGTGTTGAACGACTCGGCGCATCTGCAGGGAACTTCAAACGCGGGATACCCATGAAGAACTTAGAGTTGTTCTGGCTGTATGAGTAACCGACGAAACAGTGACCAGACTTAACAAAACACACATGCAGAACAGGTCGTTTGGCGTTGTCTTTCGCTGTCAAAATACCTTTACCACGCAATGCTTGGCGTAGTGGCACTGTGAACTTACGACAGAACTTCAGCAGTTCTTTCGCTTCATTGGTATCTGGCGTTTCTACGCGAACATCGCCGCACAGTGGAAACGCTTCGATCTCAGCAAGTTCAGATAAAATCGGCGAAATACGGTCTTCTGTTGGTAAAGCAGTAAACTCAGCTGCTACAGCAAACATCTGGCGAGAGAATATCAGGGCTTGAAAATCAATGTTCTTGATCAGTTTGTCTGCATCGCCGTCTTGGTAACACTCAAACAAAACATGGCCTGAGTTGTTAACGACACGAGGGAAACCAAAAACTTCAAGCTGGGTTGCTTTATCTTGGATCTCACCTGCGCACTCCTTTTCAAAGCCCGCACGACAATAGAGCATCACTTGTTTCACTGTTTCACCTCATCAAAATTTATAGCAGCCAGAACAAACATCACCCAGCCAATAATAAAGAGTAGACCACCCATAGGTGTAATTGGTCCGAACCACTTTATTCCTGTTAGTGCTAGTGCATATAAGCTGCCACTAAAACAAAAGATGCCGATGATAAAGCAAATAGCCGCGCGGCTAAAATATTTTTGCGCTTTTTCGCTGCGAGACAAAACCAGCAAAATGCCACAAGCAATCAAAGCTGCCGCATGGATGAACTGATACTGAACCCCGGTTTGGAACACTTCTATTTGATACGGCGTGACATAAGCCTTTAACCCGTGGGCAGCAAAAGCGCCCAGTGCAACCGCAATGCCCGAAAACAAGCCACCAAAGGTGAGCAAATACTTACTTTTCATTGTTCAGTTCCAAAATAAATTGCGATAAATGTTCTATGGCAAGAGCGATATTGCCAGCTTCAGTATGACCAGAATACTTGCGAGGTTTGAAGCTGTGGTCGCCATCGGGGATGTATTCGATCTTAACTAGGCTACTAAACTTGAAGCTTGAGCACTCTTCTCGGCTACCAAAGGTATCACGCTCACCTTGTAATATCAGACAAGGTTTTTCCAATGAAGCCAAATGCTCGCCCTTGTACTTTTCAACCTTACCCGGCGGATGAAAAGGAAAGCCCAAACAAGCTATGCCTTTAACCCTAGAGTTATCGCTTAGCATCGAAGCCATTCTGCCCCCCATGGATTTACCACCGATAACAACCGGTTGAGACGCATGCTCTGCAATGACTTGTTCGAAAGCTTCGAGAAGTTTCGGCGCACGATCCGGCGGTCGACGTTTGCCGTCTTCCGCTCGTTTTACCATATAAGGAAAATTAAAACGTACGACACGAATGCCTTTACTTACGAGTCCTGTTACCACTTGCGACATAAACTCGTGATCCATATCTGCACCCGCACCATGGGCAAAAATAAACAGAGGGAAGCTATCCTCCCCCTCTATTCTTACGTTATTCATCTAATATGACCTCTTGCTCGCTACGTGCCTTCTTCAGCATCCAGTCGCGAAATGTCGCGATACGCCCCATATCCGCCTGCTTCTCATGACAAACCACATAGAAGGCGTTCTTAGTCATTAACACTTCATCAAACGGCGCCACAAGGCGGCCTGCGTCGATTTCTGGTTGTGCCAATACGTTGTTCCCCAAAGCAATGCCTTGCCCGTGAACAGCCGCTTGAAGCACCATGGTTGAGTGACTGAAAATTGGTCCGTGGTTCACGTTCACACCATCGATATGGTTCTCTTTAGCGAACTGTTTCCAATCGCGACGTGAAGTATCGTGTAACAAAGTGTGTAGAGGAAGATCGCTTAATGAGTTCAGTGGCTTCTGACCCAGCAACAAAGAAGGCGAACAAAGAGGAATCAAAAACTCTTGATAGAGTTTGTCAGCACGTAAACCGGGCCAGTGACCTCGTCCATAATAGATAGCAACATCCACATCATCGGTCAGCGAGCCTTCTTCCATATCGACCGCTTTAATACGCACATCAATATCCGGTTGCTGTTGGTTAAAGTCGGCAAGCCGAGGCACTAACCACTGAATAGCAAAGCTCGGTGGAAGACTAATGGTCAACGCACCTTTTTCACTACGTTCCAATAACTTATCGGTCGCTTCAGCCAATGAACCAAAGATATCTTTGATGTCCAGAAAGTACGCTTGTCCCTCTTCAGTAAGCAATAAAGAGCGATTACGACGACGAAATAGCTTTAAGCCGAGAAACTCTTCAAGAGCCTTAATTTGATGACTAACAGCGGCTTGAGTCACAAAAAGTTCTTCTGCTGCACGAGTAAAACTCAAATGACGAGCCGCGGCTTCGAACACTTTCAGTGAGTTCAATGGAGGTAATCGTCTGGACATGGTTCAATCCTATGTATTGTTCCAAATATTCATTAGTTTTTTTTATCTGAAACATTATAAATTGTCCATTGCTAACCAGCCAGAGAAAATCTATATTTCGTCCGGTAATATGAGCCTGAACGGCTTGATTCTCCTGAATCAATTGGCTTTATTATTACGATGTTGTGTTTGCATACTCGATTTTCGAGTTCGGTAGAATTCTACCACCTGTTTTGTGCAGTTATCCCCTGTTACAAAACATATACTTCCTGTATTTATTTTGACCTGTCTGTCAAATTTTTAGCACCGCCTATTGGCGGTGTTTTTTTATGTCTGAATATCTGGCAAGCATAAAAAAACGCAACCTGAATCAACAAGTTGCGCCTTTCTGTTTAGAGTATTCAGCTAACGCTTATGGGCGATAAACTTTCACGTTCTTGTAGCCTTGCTCTTGCAAGTACAGTGCTTGTAAACGGCTCATTACGCCACGTTCACAATACAATAAGTAAGTCTTAGACTGATCAAGATCGCCAAACTGAGTTGAAAGTTTGAAGAAAGGAATGTGCTTCACTTCCACACCATCAATCTCTAGCGGCTTATCTTCTTGCTCATCTGCACTGCGAATATCAAGTACAATAGCGTGTTCCTGAACCGCGGCAACTTGCTCTACTTCAGGCGCTTGCTCTTGGCTCTCTTTCTCAATGTCACGGATATCCATAACACGAGCGTCGTACACTACTTTGTCCAGAATAGAGAAGTCGAATTTCGCTTCTTCCGCTTCCAATTTCGCTTTCACCGCTTTAACCGTCGGGCTCTTCGAGATAACGCCACAGTATTCTGGCATTGTTTTAGCGAAGTCTTCAGTGCCGATTTCACGCGCAAGCGTGATGATGTCTTCTTTATCCCAGTTAATCAAAGGACGAAGAATCAAGGTGTCAGTTACACCATCGATATGCCGCAGGTTAGTCAGAGTCTGGCTTGATACCTGACCTAATGCTTCACCGGTAACCAAAGCTTCAATATTGAATTTTTCTGCGACCTGACCAGCTGCACGCATAAACATGCGCTTAAGAATAACGCCCATTTGGCCGTCATCTATTTTCTCAAGAATTTCCGCCACAACCGGTTCGAAATCAACAGAGATGAAACGCACCTTGGCAGAAGAGCCATATTTGTTCCATAAGAAGTGGGCAACTTGCTTAACACCAATCTCGTGAGCAGGGCCACCTAAGTTGAAGAAACAGTAGTGAACTTTTGAGCCACGCTTAATGTGTAAGTAGCTTGAAACACCCGAATCAAAACCACCAGAGATCAGGCTAAGTACATCTTCTTGAGTGCCAAGAGGGAAACCACCTAAACCTTTGTAACGTTTGATGATCTGGTTGAGCAACTCATAGTTAACTTCAACGTTAATCGTCACATCAGGATTGGTTAGCTTAACTTTTGCGCTTTCAACCGCTTGGTTTAGACCGCCACCAACGTAACGCTCAAGCTCGATTGAAGAGAAATCATGTTTACCACGACGCTTAGCGCGAACCACGAAGGTTTTGTTTTCAATCAGATGACGGCTAGTTTCAAGAACTTGCTCGTAAATATCGTGAAGATCTTTGAACTCTGATTGCTTAACTTCTAGAACTTGTTGGATACCCGGTGTTCTGGTCAAAATTTCCAGAGTTTCGTTAAAGAAGCGGTCACTTTCAGAGGTCACTTCAATGTGATCACGGCGGTTGAATACAGCAACGCCTGTCGTACGGCTCTTTACGATATTGCGAATATTAGACTCAAGAATTTTCGTGAAGCGCTTACGCACCGACTCACTTTTAACAAAGATTTCTGGATGGGGCTTAACAATAAATTTCATAAGTGTCTTCGCAATTAAAGTATTAACGTAATAGTAGCTTGTACTTAGCTACATCTTTGAACTCAGCAATAACGCTAATTTCATCGACGACCAGAGTGGGTATCACTAAGGGGGCGAGATTATACACGATAATGACGCAACGATAAAAGCACGCCAAAGAAAAAGGCAAGCCTGATGCTTGCCTTTGAACTGTATTTCGTCGCTTAACTATTGAATTGAGCCAGCTTGTGCTGATGGTATTTCATCACTGTACATCGGCTCACCCTGCATGATGCTGATTTCCACACGGCGGTTACGAGAACGTTGAGCAGCGGTATCATTGGGTCCCAAAGGCTCGGTATCGGCCATTCCTCTTACCCGCAAGCGCTGATGTGAAAATCCGCGCACAGATTCCATCTCTTGAGCCACAGACACGGCACGCTGAGAGGAAAGATCCCAGTTTGAACGATACAATTCCGAATCAATTCTTTGGTTATCAGTGTGACCAGAAACCCGAACGATACCCGGAACATCTTTAACCAGATCCGCTATCTGACGAACCAGAGGACGGAACTTAGGTTGCAAGAAAGCAGAACCTTCAGGGAATGCGCCTTTCTCACGAATACGGATAACAATCTGTTGACCAAGGTTATCCACTTCGATAGCACCTTGCTCAATTTCACGCTGCAACGCGTTCTTAATGGTTTCCATTAAGGTCTCTGTTGATTCAGAGGTTGCCTGAGATTGCTGTTGTTGAGATTCTGACTCGGTATTTTGATTGTCTTCAGTCGATGTTTCCGGTGACTGACCACCAGTCATATCACCAGCATCACGCATAGTACCACCAGCACGGTCTTCGTCCCCTTCGTGGAACTCTAACGTCTGCTGAGTGATGTCTATGGTTTGCTGCATAATCACATCGATAGGCGTAGGCTCAGGACGCCCCGGGCGGAACTCCTGAGCAATGATGCTGGTACCTTTGGGAATGTCTTTCACTTCCAGACGGTTTTGCACACCAAAAGCAAATTTCATCGAGCCGGCAATCTGCTTGAACTTCAATACGTCCATTTCCGAAAACGAAAGCAGCAGTACGAAGAAGCACATTAACAGGGACATTAGGTCTGCAAATGTCCCCAACCAAGCGGGAAGCCCCGGAGGTGGACATTTACACTTTTGGTCATCCATCATTTGCTCCGGTTATTCGCTATCAATATCAAGAGCTCGTTTGCCCTCGTTGAGGTAGTTCTTCAAGTAGCTGTCAATCACTCGTGGGTTTTGACCATCTTGGATTGCCAGCACACCATCCATAATCAGACGGCGGTTTAATGTTTCTTGTTCACGACGAAGCGATAATTTGTCTGCAATTGGGAAGAACACCATGTTCGCAAGAACCGCACCGTATAACGTGGTTAAAAGTGCAACCGCCATTGCCGGGCCGATAGCTTTCGGGTCATCCATGTTCGACAACATCGCCACCAGACCAACAAGCGTACCAATCATCCCCATTGCTGGTGCTACATCACCAAATGCTCGGAACACTCCCGAACCAAATTCGTGTCGCTCATCTGTTAAGGCGATGTCTTTTTGTAGTGTTGCGCGAACCACATCCGCATCATGACCATCAACCAATAAATCAATGCCCTTTTGCATAAAGCTGTTGCTGATTTCCATCTCTTCCAAAGCAAGGAAACCACCTTTACGTGCTGCGTCAGCCATCTCTACGATTTTCGCGATCAAATCTTCTGGCTCGTCCGCTTTAAACATAAACGCCTTACCAGCAATTTTAGCGGCTCCGAAGAATTGTCCCATGGTAAACTTCATCAAAACAACGAACGTTGAACCACCAACAACAATAAGAATTGAGGTAACATCAACGAACATCGATAGGCTTCCACCTAAAACCATCGCCATAACTACGAAAGCTAAGCCACCAATCAGACCTATCAGCGTTGCTAAATCCACGAAGCACTCCTCAGACAATATGTTCGCATGTATAGAGCCGAACGACTCTTAGTTATTCTCTTATCGACAAGAGAATCAAATTCTTAAATAGAAAATTGACGAAAGGACACTTGTGCCTCAATTACGCCAACAACAAGTTTATACTTAAAGCGTGCCAATATGCACCTTCGGTATTCATAGATTGAACAAAATGCTCATTAATTACGAATAACGCACCACTGTGAATTTTCATATTCGTTATCGGTATCGACTAAAAAGCTCAGTAATTCTGACAAAATTGGTTGGTTAAATTTGACCATCAACACAGGCTAAGGTAACTTTCGTGCATCTTTCTCAAGGCAACAATATTATGGCGAGTAAAAAACCAGAAAACATGTCTTTCGAGGCGACCATTGAAGAGCTAGATCAAGTGGTCGAGCAGCTAGAAAATGGTGATTTAACATTAGACGATGCACTGAAAAAATTCGAACGTGGTATCGCTCTTGCTCGCTCAGGTCAAAGTAAACTGGATGAAGCGGAGCAACGTGTTAGCATTCTGCTAAGCAATACAGATGATGCGCCACTCAGTGAATTTAACGAATTACCTGAATAACTGATATTTATTGTTCTTAACTATTTATTGTCTCTTGTCGTTTTTGTCTCTCATTGATAATGCGACTCGCGGCTGAACGAAACGTTTAAGAGTGTCCTATGATTGAGGCTCTAACCTCTTATCAACAACGAAATAATGAGCAGCTTGACCACTGGTTAAACCGTCTGCCCAACCAAGACTTAGCGCTGATTGAAGCAATGCGTTATGGCCTGCTGCTGGGTGGTAAACGAGCTCGCCCCTATTTGGTCTATATAACAGGCCAAATGCTAGGTTGCTCTATTGAAGATATCGACACCCCAGCATCAGCAGTGGAGTGTATCCACGCGTATTCACTGATTCATGACGATTTACCAGCCATGGACGATGATGAATTACGCCGTGGTAAACCAACGTGCCATATTAAGTTCGATGAAGCGACAGCAATCCTAACCGGTGACGCTCTGCAAACCTTAGCATTTACTATTTTAGCCGAGGGTACTCTGTCCGCAGAAGGCGAAGTCAATCGTATCAAAATGGTTCAGGTACTTGCTGAGGCTTCCGGCGCACAAGGTATGTGTTTAGGACAAGCTCTCGATCTTGGCGCAGAGAACCGTCTTATTTCGTTGCAAGAGCTCGAAACAATTCATCGTAATAAAACCGGCGCATTAATGCGCTGTGCGATTCGTTTAGGGGCTTTAGCCGCTGGCCAAAAGGGCTTACAAGTTCTGCCACAGCTTGATAAATACGCCGATGCCGTTGGCCTCGCATTTCAAGTACAAGACGACATTTTGGATGTCATCGGCGATACCGAAACTTTGGGTAAACCTCAAGGTTCAGATCAACAGCTCAATAAAAGTACGTACCCAGCTCTATTAGGATTGGACGGAGCGATAAATAAAGCCCAAACTCTGTTACAGGAAGCACTTCAAGCACTTGAAGCCATTCCCTACAATACAGAATGTCTTGAAGAGTTCGCCCGATACGTCATCGAGCGCAAAAATTAACACTATAAGCGCGCATAATTATGACTCTTGATATTTCAAAATATCCAACACTGGCTCTGGCGAATACGCCGGACGAATTACGCAGTCTGCCTAAAAATATTCTGCCAAAGCTTTGTGAAGAACTCAGAACGTATCTGCTTAACTCTGTTAGTCAATCAAGTGGACACCTAGCTTCTGGCTTAGGCACTGTTGAACTGACAGTGGCAATTCACTACGTCTACAACACGCCATTTGATCAATTGATTTGGGATGTGGGTCATCAAGCTTACCCACATAAAATCCTGACCGGTCGTCGTGAGCAAATGCCTACGATTCGCCAAAAAGATGGCCTTCACCCTTTCCCGTGGCGTGAAGAGAGTGAATACGACACCTTGTCTGTCGGTCACTCCTCAACATCTATCAGTGCTGCTTTGGGCATGGCTATTTGTGCTGACAAAGAAGGCGCTGATCGTAAAGTTGTCAGCGTGATTGGTGACGGTGCGATTACTGCAGGTATGGCATTTGAAGCCATGAACCACGCTGGTGACGTTCACCCAGATATGCTGGTCATTCTCAACGACAATGAAATGTCGATTTCAGAGAACGTAGGCGCACTGAACAACCATCTTGCTCAGGTACTGTCAGGCAGTTTGTACACTTCGATTCGCGAAGGCGGTAAAAAAGTTCTCTCTGGTGTTCCGCCAATCAAAGAATTAGTTCGCCGTACGGAAGAACATCTGAAAGGAATGGTCGTGCCGGGAACGCTTTTCGAAGAGTTAGGCTTTAACTATATCGGCCCTGTTGACGGTCATGATGTAATTGAACTGGTCAAAACACTGAAGAACATGCGTGAGCTTAAAGGCCCGCAGTTCCTTCATATTATGACGAAGAAAGGCAAAGGCTATGAACCAGCGGAGAAAGATCCTATTGGTTACCACGGCGTGCCTAAGTTCGACCCAAGTCATAGCAGCTTGCCTAAGAGCTCAAGTACCAAACCGACCTACTCGAAGATCTTCGGTGATTTCCTGTGTGATATGGCAGCGCAAGATCCAAAACTGATGGCAATCACACCTGCTATGCGTGAAGGCTCTGGCATGGTTCGTTTCTCGAAAGAGTACCCATCTCAATACTTCGACGTGGCGATTGCTGAGCAACATGCCGTGACATTAGCAACAGGTATGGCAATCGCTAAATACAACCCGATTGTGGCGATTTACTCGACCTTCCTGCAACGTGGTTACGATCAATTGATTCACGACATCGCTATTATGAATCTGCCAGTGATGTTTGCTATCGACCGTGCTGGACTTGTCGGTGCTGATGGTCAAACTCACCAAGGTGCTTTCGATTTAAGCTTTATGCGTTGCATCCCGAACATGACGATCATGGCTCCGGCAGATGAAAACGAATGTCGTCAAATGCTGTATACCGGTCATCAACATCAAGGCCCGAGTGCTGTTCGTTACCCACGCGGCAACGGTATGGGTGTTGAAATCAAGCAAGAGTTTACTGCGCTTGAAATCGGTAAAGGTCGCATGATGCGTCAAGGTGAAAAAGTGGCGATTCTAAGCTTCGGCTCCCTACTTCCTTATGCACTGGAAGCGGCTGAAGAATTGAATGCAACCGTGGCTGACATGCGATTCGTTAAACCATTAGATGAAGCACTAATCAAAGAACTTTCAGCGAACCACGATATCATTGTGACACTGGAAGAGAACGTGATTGCAGGTGGTGCAGGTGCAGGCGTTGTTGAGTTTATGATGAAAGAAAAAATCATCAAGCCGGTGCTAAACCTTGGTCTTCCTGATCAGTTCATTGCTCAAGGAACTCAGGAAGAGATGCATGCTGAACTTGGTTTAGACGGTGCTGGCATCAAAGCTGCCGTAGAATCCTACTTGAATAAGTAATCCAATAAGATTATTGCTACGAAAAGCCTTCTCAGAGAGAAGGCTTTTCGTTTTGTGTTAGACCCGCATTTTAAGGTTGTGGATTGTTCCACTCAAACTCAGCAAACAACTTTTGCCAGCTTTCATCAAATGAAGCCTTTAATACCAATTCTTGCTTAGTGTACGGATGGACAAAACGCAGTTCGCTGGCGTGCAGCATTAAGCGATGGCAATCGTACTCTTCGCGATACAAGCGGTTATGTTTACCATCACCGTGTGTGGTATCACCAACAATTGGATGACGAAGATGTGCCATATGACGACGCAACTGATGCTTACGCCCAGTCTTAGGCTTCATCTCAACTAAACAGTAGCGAGTAGTTGGGAATTTTCCGGTTGAAAACGGCACTTCCACTTTGGCGAGTGGTTGATATTCGGTCACTGCGGACTGTGCTTCTTTATCTTGCTTAGCAAACTTATCGGCAATTTTATCCAGCTCTTCTTTGAGCGGATAATCCAGTACATCGCCCTCTTCAATCCAGCCACGGACAATTGCATGATACGTTTTCACCATTTCATGATTGGCAAACATCGGCATAACGTTGGAAGCAATTTCGCTCGATAACGCAAAAACCAGCACACCGGATGTCGGTCGGTCTAAGCGATGCAATGGAAAAACATGCTGACCGATTTGGTCGCGCAATGTCTGCATCACAAACTGAGTCTCATGCTTGTCCAGCCATGAACGATGCACCAACATTCCAGCAGGTTTGTTTACCGCCACCAAATACTCATCTTGGTAGATAATTTCCAACATTACTGACATACCCTATCGATATGATTTACCACCAGCAAAACAGCCTGAAACTGATCTTGATGCTTCCAGACTTCCTCAAAATAAGGCGACAACTCAAACCCTCTTGGAATCGTTTGTCCTTCATCACGTAACTTCTGCATTGTCGGGATAAAAACCCATTGAAGCCACTCATGCGGGTCGAGCGTATCGATAGAAAATGGCTCAACACTTTGCATCGCTTCCAAGCTTGGAGGCGTTGACTGCCATACTTCACATTGGCGCATTTCAGCTTCTAACTGCTCCAAAGCTTGGGCCAGTTTTGTGTTAATTGTCATGATTCACCAAGTTTATTGGTCGTACACCTTGAAAAAGGGCCATAGAGTACCATTTATTGGGGAAAGAAGGGTTACTTGCCCCAAAGAAAAGTAGGAACATTTTGCTCCCATGGACAATATTCAAACTCTGACAGCGCTGCTAAAAAACAGTGGCTGCCAACACCAAATTTTCGACCTTGGCCGACGTATGCAACCGATCGACAACGATCAGTTTTCGCACGTAGAACAAGGACATCAAGCTTATCCATATCCTGTAAAGCGTACCGCTCACCTTGCTATTGCGTACTGGAATGAAACCAAACAACCTTGGATTTGGTTTCTGAAATTTTCGTTAGATGAACGAGGATTGTTGCAACAAGCGGATGTCGGACAATTTATTAAGTACGTAGTTGAAGCTATGGGTACTCGTCTGACTAAAGAACTTACCGAAGAGCAGCAGGAAAAACTGGCAAACAATCCTTACACCTTTAAGCCATCTGAAGACAAAATGGCGGTCTTCCACAGCCAAATTCGCGCAGAGCTAGATATGCCTTGCAGTCAGTATTATGAGCACGCACAGCACTATTTCTCAGGCGGCCTTGGCTGGAACAACTGGCAAACCGTCGGTCTGCAAGGTATTACCGATATCTGTGCACGCTTAAGCCAAGAACAAAACGGACCTATGGTGCGTAAAGCCCTTTCTCACTTACCCACGCAGCCTCTTTATGCGCTGCTTGGAGCACTTGAGCATACTAAACTGCCCGCTAAGCTGGCCGAGCGTCTTGAAGAATTTGCGCAGGCAGAGATAACAAGCCAAGAGCCCGATCTGTTCCTACTGTCGGCATTAACTCGTGCGCTTTCAGGTTCTGATGAAAAGCAGCTGAGCAAGATTGTCGATGCTATCTTAGCGAGCCCGCGTTTAAGCCATCCTGAAGTTCTGATTGCGATTGCTGGTCGTGCGTGGCACGTTTTGAACCTAAATTCGCGAGCAGAGCAGTTCTTACTAAGGCTGGCGCAAACGGGCAACCAGACTCTGTTTAATCAGCTATTTGCCGACTTAGTCATGTTGCCAGAGCTAAGAATGGTGTTGTTGCCGCTTTTGCATGGCACACCATCTGAAGAGCTCGCTCAAGCGCTGATTAAACTTCAACAAGATACAAAGTCTTAGGATAGAAGATGATTGGAGACTTATTGGCAATATTGGCGCTGTGCTTTGTCTGTTTTCTCTTTTGGCAACAAAGGCGTCAGTCTGAAATCGCAAAGTCACATGTATTGAGAAAGTGCGATCAGCTTGAACTCCAATTGCTAAGCATCTCATTCGGCGGCCACAAATGGAAAACCAGCGATGGTCGCTGGTTTTGGCATACGGTTTACTTGTTTGAATTTTCGGCTTTAGGCGACGACTGTTACCAAGGAAAGCTGGAAATGCGAGGTTTCATTCCTATGCGCTTTAACTTGCCACCACATCGGATGCTCTAATCCATTCAAAGTCGTAACTCGGGGCGAAATGTTCTTCATTTTCGCCTTTGTTTTGAAAGCCCAAAGCTTGCAGTATCTTAATCGCGGAGAGGTTTTCAATTTCAGCACTCGCAACGACTCTCATCAGTCCTAAACGCTCACAGGCTTTGGGGAAAAACGCTTTTAGCGCTTCAGACGCTATACCTTGCTTCCAGTACAACTTATCGAAAATAAAGCCCAGTTCAGCTTTAATGTCATCGCGCTCGATAAACACATGCCCCATAAACTCACGATTATAGTTATCCAGAACCGCCATTGCATGAATGGAGGAGTCATTGAGTACGCGCTTGAATAACTCTCTTGATGCCGAAACTGTTTTAGGGCCGTTCATATATGCCCTGTTTTTCGCACAGCAGTTCAACATCAAAAAGTCCAACTCGAACGATTCTGTATAGGGAATTAACAGCGTTCGTCGTGTCACTATTGTCACAAACAGTCCTTGTTACAACATCAATTGAATAGCGTTTTTGCTATTACTAACAAAAACAAAAAAAATTAAGCCACTGATTATTTTATTATTTTACTGATTTTACTGATTTTCGCATAGATAACGTTCAAAAGGTCACTATGTGGACGGTAGAAATTGTCGCAGAGATAACAGAATTTGAATTGAAAACTTCAAATTAAGAAAAACCCCAACACCTAAGTGCTGGGGTTTAAGTCTTGTGCGCAGCTATCCGGCTACAAATGCATGCTTCCTGCATCATCCCTAAAAAACCGAATCCTTCAGTCAAATCCTTGCATCGCCTTCCTAGCGGTGTCCTTTTTCATCCTTTATGCTAACTATCCTGTTAGCGCTCATCACTTGTTCCTTGAGCGGTGTCCTTCCCATCATCCTGATGGTGTCCTTCCCTTTCCTAGGGTTTATCCTTTTGCTTTCCTTGCCAACTAACTTCCTGTTAGCTGTTGAATCCGTTCTTATCCGTTTCCATGTAGTGATTATCCGTTAATCACTTTTTTCGTCCTGAAACCACCGTCCAATGGTGTATCCAATTCCGTGTCAGTTCCCTTCCGACAAGGTTAAATCTACGCCTTTGGATTTTTTGTGCAATTACCTGAATGAAAATATTTCTGCACACAAAGCAAACAATCAAACAATTTAAATTATTTTCAATAACTTAAAAACAAAACATCGCATTTTCTGCTTCACAAAACTCTGATATCTCACACCATTTGTAAGAGATCTCGCACATGAACTTGTTACTTTCACTCGCACTCGTCATCTGAAGGAAAAAGAAGGAAATCACGCTAAGACTTTTAAGCGGGAATAATCCATCAATCTGATATAAAATCACGCCAACAGATAGAGGGATAACCAATGCTCACACAAGATGTCACTAAAGAGCTCGAAAGCGTGCTAACAACTCTGCAGCAACAAGGAAAAGAACCAACCGTTGCACTGGTAAAGGCACGTATGAGTACCTCAGTTCCTATAGCTGCTCTTATTGCCGCTATTAAAAGCTGGAAGAATGCTAATCGCGTGCCAAAAGTGGAAATTGCGGCAAAAACCAATTCAGATATGGATCGTATTACTCAGCTAGAACAAACCATAGTTCAGCTCACTAAGCGTATTGAACAGTTAGAACAACAAATAAACGGTAAAGCTCAATGAAGATATGGGTTGACGCAGACGCTTGCCCGAAAGTGATAAGAGAAACGATTGTACGTGCAGCTGAACGCACAGGGATAGAATGTACCTTCGTAGCTAACCACATCATTCCAGTACCTAAACGCGTCAATATTCATTCCATTCAAGTTCCTGCGGGTTTTGATATTGCGGATAATGAAATTGTAAGACGAGTAGAAGCGAATGACTTAGTCATCACTTCGGACATTCCACTTGCCGACGAAGTTATTACCAAAGGGGCATTGGCACTGAATTCACGCGGTGAGCTTTATACGAAAGAAACGATAAAAGCACGTCTGAATATTCGCGACTTTATGGAAACAATGCGCTCAAGTGGCATTCAGACTGGAGGCCCTAGTGCGCTGTCTCAGACTGACCGACGAGAGTTCGCTAACCATCTAGACAGATATCTGGCTAAGTTCAAAAAATAGTTCGATTGTAAATACAAAAAAACCTGCGAATTTCGCAGGTTTTTTTATTATATATAACTAATCAAGCTATATAACCTATTAAGGTATGTCGCTCAAAGCGAACATGACTTATGGCGTGTAGTAGGTTGCTGCACCAGGGCCTACAGGTAGACCTAGCAAGAATACCCATACGTAGAACAACAAACTCCAACCTACGATAAAGCAGATTGAGTAAGGCAGCATGGTTGCGATTAGCGTACCAATACCTAGATTCTTCATGTAGCGAGTTGCAACCGCTAGGATCAGACCAAAGTAGCTCATCATTGGTGTGATGATGTTAGTGGTTGAGTCACCGATACGGTAAGCCGCTTGAATAGTTTCAGGCGCATAACCTACTAGCATTAACATTGGTACGAAAATTGGTGCCGTTACTGCCCACTGCGCCGATGCTGAACCGATCATAAGGTTGATGAAGCCACACATTAGGATAAATGCGAAGAACAACATTGGACCTGTTAGACCAATCTCTTGTAGGAAGCCTGCACCCGCAACTGCGAATACCTGACCGAAGTTAGTCCATTTGAAGAACGCAACAAACTGAGCAGCAAAAAATACCAGTACGATGTACATGCCCATAGAAGACATTGATTTCGCCATCGCATCGATAACATCACGGTCAGTTTTCATTGTACCCACAACACGACCATAGACGAAACCAGGGATTGCGAAGAATACAAAGATGAAAGCAACGATACTTTTCAGGAACGGTGAACCCGCAATAGTACCTTGAGCAGAACGCAGAACACCATCAGCTGGAACGATAGTCCAAGCCAGAAGAGCACTTACTACAAGTACTGCAATACCGGCCATTTTCAAACCACGTTTTTCCACAGCTGTTAGAGTACCCATCTTGTCTTTAGACAGATCTTCTGCTGCTTCTTCAGGATTGTATTTACCTAATTTAGGTTCAACGATCTTCTCTGTCACGTAAGCACCCATACCAGCAATAAAGAAGGTAGAGACAAACATGAAGTACCAGTTCACTTCTGGGCCAACCGTGTAAGTTGGGTCGATCATTTGTGCTGCTGTTTCAGTGATACCTGAAAGCAGTGGATCAACAGTACCAATCAGAAGGTTTGCAGAGTAACCACCAGATACACCTGCAAATGCGGCAGCCAGACCCGCCAGAGGGTGACGACCTAAAGAGTGGAACAACATAGCCGCAAGTGGAATCAATACCACGTAGCCAAGTTCAGATGCTGTATTAGAAATGATACCTGCAAATACAACTGTAACTGTCACCATGCGAGCAGAAGCGCCCATAACAAGGCCACGCATTGCAGCAGATAAAAGACCAGAATATTCAGCAATTGCCACACCAAGCATAGCAACAAGCACTGTGCCTAAAGGTGCGAAACCAACAAAGTTTTTCACTAGGTTAGTTACGATCAGCTGCAGGCCTTCAGCATTAAGCAGGCTCACAACGTGGATCATACCATCAGCGGCACGGCCTTTAGCGCCTTCTGGACGTGGGTCCATAACTGAGACTTCAAAGTAGCCTGCAATACCTGATGAAATAAGAATCGCTAAACAGAAAATAGCGAATAAAGTAATCGGATGGGGTAATAGATTCCCTAAATACTCAACACCATCTAAGAAGCGGGTAAAAAGTGACTTTTTAGGTGCTGGTTTGTTTATTGAAGCAGACGAACTCATCTGTTTCCTCCTTGTAGTTTTATCTATGCATTTGTGACAAAAATGTCAAAAGCGCGGCGAAGAGTACTTTAGGGAGTGAACATTACAAAATCAAAGATGTTACAGATTATTTCAAACTGAGCATAAAATAAACCAAATCAGCACAATACGCAGTGTTATAAACTAAATAAATGAGTTAGATAGGAATTATAAGTTAATAGCGATATCAACATTGTAGCAACATTTATCTCTGCACTGCCTTAAACCTTGGGTTAGCCTTACAAATAACGTAAAGACGCCCACGACGTTTTACAATCTGACAATCTGGGTGGCGGTTTTTTGCACTTTTCAGAGAACTTAATACTTTCATGGATGAAACCTCGCAAATTACAATTGTTATAATATAACATAACAAAAGAGAGTTACTGTCAACAATAATTACTACTGTTCTCTGTTAGGTGTGATACTTTCACTTTTATTTCTTTAGCCAAACTCAATACACGCCAATGCATACAATCACGCCGATTGCTACTATCGAAACTCCATATAAAGAGAAGTTTGCCGTTCCCCGTCAGCCACGTTTAGTGCCCAGCGCAACAGCACGCATCAAACTATTAGGCGAGCTGAACTGTATGGAAGCAGTGCGTGAGTTAGATCAATTCAGTCATCTGTGGTTATTGTTCTTGTTTGATCAAAATCTTGAAGCTGGTTGGAAACCAACGGTTCGCCCACCGCGTCTTGGTGGCAATGAAAGAGTGGGTGTATTGGCTTCTCGTTCGACATTTCGTCCGAATGGAATTGGTATGTCTGCGGTGGAATTTAGAGGTATAGATAAAGAAGGCGATCAAATCTATATAGAAGTGGGCAGTGTTGATCTGGTTGATGGTACTCCCATCATCGATATCAAACCTTATATCCCCTATTCTGACTCCGTACCAGAAGCAAAAGGTGGCTACGCAGATGCGGAGCCTCCAACAGTTGAGGTTGAATTCAGCCCTGCAGCTCTGGCTATTTTGCAGTCTCTACCCGATTCAACCGTCAAACAAGCGGTAATTAGTGAAGTTCTAGCACAAGATCCACGTCCTGCTTACAAGAAAAATAAGCCTGACGACAAGCAATACGCAGTACATTTGTACAATTTGAACGTAAAATTCACCATATCTGGTAACTTAGTGACAGTTACTACTATTGAACACTTTTGACATTCGCATTTGGCTGATATTATTAGCGGCTAAATTTATTACCACCTTTGATAAACGGATACCATAAATGCGTACCAGTAAATATCTTCTTTCTACTCTGAAGGAGACTCCAAACGACGCAGAAGTAGTGAGCCACCAGCTCATGCTACGTGCGGGTATGATCCGTAAGCTAGCTTCAGGTCTTTATACTTGGCTACCTACCGGTCTTCGCGTACTGCGTAAAGTCGAAACCATCATTCGCCAAGAAATCGACAATGCAGGGGCTATCGAAACACTAATGCCCGTTGTACAGCCGTTTGAACTATGGGAAGAGACTGGTCGCTCTGAAAAGATGGGCCCAGAACTGCTTCGCTTTACTGACCGCCACACTCGTCCGTTTGTACTAAGCCCAACAGCAGAAGAAGTGATTACAGCTCTTGTGCGTAACGAGGTTAGCTCATACAAACAACTACCTCTAAATCTGTACCAGATCCAGACTAAATTCCGAGATGAACGCCGCCCTCGTTTTGGTGTGATGCGCTCTCGTGAATTCTCAATGATGGATGCATACAGCTTCGACATCGATAAAGAAGGTCTGCAAAAATCTTACGACGCGATGCACGATGCTTACTGTAAAGCATTCGATCGCATGGGTCTGGATTACCGCCCAGTATTGGCGGATAGCGGCGCTATCGGTGGCAGCGGCTCTCAAGAATTCCACGTATTGGCAGAAAGCGGCGAAGACTTAATTGCATTCTCTACTGAATCTGATTTCGCAGCGAACATTGAAAAAGCAGAAGCGGTTGCACTTGCAACTGAGCTAGCTGCGCCAACTCAAGAGATGACTCTGGTTGATACGCCAAATGCGAAAACCATTGCAGAACTAGTTGAGCAATTTGAACTGCCTATCGAGAAAACTGTTAAAACGCTTTTCGTTAAAGCATCAGATGAAGTTGACGCAGACATCATTGCCCTGATCATCCGTGGTGATCACGAGCTAAACGAAGTAAAAGCAGAAAACTTGAAAGAAGTCGCGTCTCCATTAGAGATGGCTTCTGAAGAAGAGATTCGTGCTCTAGTCGGTGCAGGTCCAGGCTCTTTAGGCCCAGTAGGTCTAAAACTGCCATTCATCGTTGACCGCACAGTTGCAGTAACCAGTGACTTCAGTGCTGGTGCAAACGTTGATGGTAAACACTACTTCGGTATTAACTGGGGCCGTGACGTTCAACTAGGTCAAGTTGAAGACCTACGTAACGTTGTTGAAGGTGACCCAAGCCCATGTGGTAAAGGCACTATCATGCTTAAGCGTGGTATCGAAGTTGGTCACATCTTCCAGCTTGGTACTAACTACTCTGAGAAAATGAACTGTGGTGTTCTAGGCGCTGACGGTAAAAACGTTATTCTAGAAATGGGTTGTTACGGTATCGGTGTTACTCGTGTAGTGGCTGCTGCGATTGAACAGAACCACGATAAATACGGTATCGTCTGGCCAGACGCTATTGCACCGTTCCAAGTGGCTATCGTTCCAATGAACATGCATAAATCTGAGCGCGTTCAAGAAGCAGCAGAGAAGCTATATGCTGATCTGACAGCTGCTGGTATCGAAGTTCTATTCGATGACCGTAAAGAACGCCCAGGTGTTATGTTCTCTGATATGGAGCTACTTGGTGTTCCTCATACGATCGTTATCGGTGATCGTAGTATGGACGAAGGTAATTTCGAATATAAAAACCGTCGCACTGGTGATAAAACTCCAGTGGCAATGACTGATATCGTCGAGCACATCAAGTCGCAAATGGCTTAATCTCGAACGTCTATCTTTGAAGGCTGCCTAATGGCAGCCTTTTTTATTAATGCTGGATTCATCATTTCTCTTCTACACTGCATAAAAACAAGAAGGAGAAAGATATGGATCTCAAAGCTCTACTCAATCAAGCACTCAACTCCAATTTGGTTCAATCTGGTAAACAGCAAGCTCAGTCTTTAGCTCAAGATAAAAGCCAGCTTGCCACACTTGGTGCTGGCGCACTCGGCGGAGGTATCATTGGCCTTTTAATGGGTTCAAAGAAAACGAAGAAGCTGGGCAAGAAAGCGCTCACCATTGGTGGTTCTGCAGCCTTGGGGGCTCTCGCCTATAAAATGTATAATGACTGGCAAGCCAATCAAAATGAACCAACTCAGCCAGCGAACTTTGACCAATCGAATCCTCGCCATGAAATACTCATTCTCAAAGCGATGATCGCTTCTGCCAAAGCGGATGGACACATAGATGAGCAAGAAATGGCTAAGATAAACCAAGTGGTTAATGAGATTGGTGCCGATAACGACGTTCAAACCCTGTTCCAACAAGAGTTGAAAAAGCCTTTAGACCCAAATGAAATCGCTGCGCTGGCGCAAACTCCAGCTCAAGCGTCGGAGATTTATCTTGCTTCAGCATTAGTTGCCGACGAGCAAAACTTTATGGAAAAAGCGTATCTGCAAGAACTGGCGAAGCAACTCGGCTTGAGTGAAGGGTTGGTAAATGACATTCATCAGCAGATAAACGGTGAATAATTCACCGGCTGAAACTCAACATTGAGCCAGCTCAAAGGTAACTTTTGTCTTCATTCTGCTCTCTGTGTATATTGAGAGCAGTTATCATTTATAAGGCAGATGTTTCGTTCTGTACTATTCGTTTTGTAAAAGTGGGATAGAGTTATGCAAGTTTACGGTTGTTGTGATTTAGTTCGTGAGTTATACGCTCAAATTGGTAGTGGCGATCAAGCCTATATTCCTCAAGCCATTAGTTGCGCCGTTCGTGCTCTGAACGATGTGGCCGCGGATACGTCTTTACCAAAAGAAGTAAGAGAAAAAGCAGCCTTTGCTGCGGCAAACTTACTGATTTCTGATTTCGAGGACAAATAATGAATCTCGCGAACTTCGCCTCGATGGACACAGTCATGCTAATGAGCATTGTGAACATGAAGCTGCGTGACGACTTTAACGGTGATTTAGATAAACTGGTTGCTTACTTCGATATTGACCGAACCAAACTTGAAGCAAAGCTGGCCACAGCAGGCTTTGAGTTTCTGCCAGAGGCGGGTCAGTTTCGTTAATCTTCGAAATTGATGATGTAGAATGTAAAAAAACGCAAACCCAAGGGTTTGCGTTTTTAATTATCTGAAATTTAGTAGCTTTAATTCACAGGTCTGTTATTAACCTAGGTTCTTACGAGCGTTTTGGAACATACGCATCCAAGCACCGTTCTCGCCCCAGCTATCTGGATGCCATGAGTTCGCCACTGTACGGAATACTCGCTCAGGGTGAGGCATCATGATAGTTACACGACCATCAGAGGTAGTTAGACCGGTAATTGCGTTTGGCGAACCATTCGGGTTGTTTGGATATTGTTGAGTTGGGTTACCCAAGTTATCAACAAAACGAACCGCTACTGTACCTGAGTTTTCGATGGCAGCTAGGTGCGCTTCATCGCGAACTTCTACACGACCTTCACCGTGAGATACTGCGATAGGCATACGAGAACCGGCCATACCGTCGAAGAATACAGAATCCGATTTCTGTACTTCTACCAAGCTAAAGCGAGCTTCAAAACGCTCAGATTCGTTACGTACGAAACGAGGCCATAAGTCTGCACCTGGGATCAGTTCTTTCAGGTTAGAAAGCATCTGACAACCATTACAAACACCTAGAGAGAAGGTATCTTCACGGTTGAAGAAGGTTTCAAACTGGTCACGAGCCTGTGCGTTAAATAGCACTGACTTCGCCCAACCTTCACCAGCACCCAGTACGTCACCGTAAGAGAAGCCACCACAAGCTACCAGACCTTGGTACTCTTCTAGCACAGCTTGACCTGTCAAGATATCGCTCATATGGATATCGGTAGCTTCAAAGCCTGCACGGTCAAACGCTGCTGCCATTTCAACATGCGAGTTAACACCCTGCTCACGCAGAATTGCCATCTTAGGCTTAGCACCTTTCACAATGTAAGGCGCTGCTACATCTTCGTTAGTATCGAAGCTGAGTTTCACGTTCAGACCTGGGTCTGAATTGTCTTTCTTCGCTTCAAACTCTTGGTTTGCACACGCAGGGTTGTCACGCAGCGCTTGCATTTTGTGCGTCATTTCAGCCCAGATGGTACGAAGTTCTGTTCTTGAACGGTCGACCAGTACTGTTTCACCAGAAGTAATAACCAGCTTATCTGAAGCTTCTACTGCACCAATAACCTGTGAACATTCTGCTAAACCGTTGTCTGCTAGCGTTGCCAGTACAGATTCAAGTTCATCATTCTTAACCTGAACAACTGCACCTAGTTCTTCGTTGAACAGCGTAGCTAGAACATCTTCACCTAAAGCTTCAATGTTTGCTTTCACACCACAGTGACCAGCGAATGTCATCTCAGCTAGAGTAACAAATAGACCGCCGTCGCCTTTATCGTGGTAAGCAATCAACTTGTCGTTGCTGACTAGGCTTTGAATCGCATTGAAGAAACCTTTTAGTTGCTCTGCGTTATCTACGTCAGCAGGCTTGTCACCCAACTGCTTGTAAACCTGAGCCAGTGCTGTCGCACCTAGACGGTTCTTACCGTTACCTAGGTCAATAAGCACTAGGCTTGATTCACCTAAATCTGTGCGAAGTTGTGGAGTCACTGTCTTACGAACATCTTCTACGCGAGAAAACGCAGTGATGATCAGTGAAAGTGGAGAAGTCACTTCTTTGTCTTCGCCATTTTCGTTCCACTTAGTCTTCATCGACATTGAGTCTTTACCCACTGGGATAGTAAGTCCTAGTGCCGGACACAGCTCTTCACCAACCGCTTTCACTGCTTCGTATAGACCAGCATCTTCACCTGGGTGACCCGCTGGAGACATCCAGTTAGCAGATAGTTTGATACGTTTGATATCGCCGATTTCAGTTGCAGCGATGTTAGTGATTGCTTCACCAACCGCTAGACGAGCAGACGCACCGAAATCGAGTAGTGCTACAGGCGTACGTTCACCCATCGCCATAACTTCACCGTGGTAAGTGTCGTAACTTGCCGCTGTTACCGCGCAGTTCGCAACAGGAACCTGCCATGGGCCAACCATTTGATCACGAGCCACAAGACCAGTTACCGTGCGGTCACCAATGGTGATAAGGAATGTTTTCTCTGCAACAGCAGGAAGACGAAGAACACGTTCAATGGCATCACCCAACTCAATACCTGAACGATCAATAGCTGGGCTGCTCACCTTCGCTGTTTTCGCATCACGGTGCATTTTAGGTGTTTTACCTAGCAGGATATCCATTGGCATATCGATAGGCGTGTTGTCGAAGTGTGTATCTTCCAACTTCAGGTCACGCTCTTCAGTCGCGATACCTACAACTGCGTATGGAGCACGTTCACGCTTACAGATAGCATCGAATGCCGCCATGTTTTCTGGCGCAACTGCCAGTACATAACGTTCTTGAGATTCGTTACACCAAATTTCCAGCGGGCTCATTCCAGGCTCATCATTTGGCACGTCACGTAGTTGGAAAATACCGCCACGCTCGCCGTCGTCTACTAACTCTGGCAATGCGTTAGAAATACCGCCCGCGCCCACATCGTGGATAAATGCGATTGGGTTTGCTTCACCAAGCTGCCAACAACGGTCAATCACTTCCTGACAACGACGCTCCATCTCTGGGTTTTCACGTTGTACAGATGCGAAATCTAAGTCTTCTGCAGACTGGCCAGATGCCATAGAAGAGGCAGCACCGCCACCAAGGCCGATGTTCATTGCAGGGCCGCCAAGAACGATCAAGCTTGCACCTACTGGAATTTCTTTCTTCTGTACGTGTTCATCACGGATGTTACCTAAACCACCAGCAATCATGATTGGCTTGTGGTAACCACGGATCTCTTCACCCGCGTGAGAAGTCACTTTCTCTTCGTAGGTACGGAAGTAGCCTAATAAGTTAGGACGACCAAATTCGTTGTTAAATGCTGCACCGCCTAAAGGACCTTCAAGCATGATATCCAAAGCGTTAACGATACGGCCCGGCTTACCGAAGTCCGTTTCCCAAGGCTGTACAAAGTTTGGAATACGAAGGTTAGAGGTAGTAAAACCAACTAAGCCAGCTTTCGGTTTACCACCGATACCTGTTGCGCCTTCATCACGAATTTCACCGCCTGAACCCGTTGAGGCACCTGGCCATGGAGAAATTGCGGTTGGGTGGTTGTGTGTTTCCACCTTCATCAAAATATGTGCTTTTTCGTGGCTATAGCCGTACTGACGAGTATCTGGATTCGGGAAGAAACGACCAACTTCAGAGCCTTCCATTACCGCTGCGTTATCTTTATAAGCAGACAGAACGTAATCAGGAGTCAATTCCATGGTGTTCTTGATCATTTTGAACAGAGATTTGTCTTGTTTTACGCCGTCGATTGTCCAATCAGCATTGAATATCTTATGGCGACAGTGCTCTGAGTTTGCTTGTGCAAACATCATTAATTCGATGTCAGTTGGGTTACGCTCAAGCTTAGTCACAAAGCTTTCAAGTAAGTAGTCGATCTCGTCTTCAGCAAGAGCAAGACCAAGGGTAACGTTTGCTTCTTCAAGCGCTTTACGACCACCTGAAAGTAGATCAACGTAAGCAACTGGCGCTGGTTCTGCAGATTTGAATAGTGCAGCAGCTTGCTCTTGTTCCGTGAACACCACTTCCATCATGCGGTCATGAATTAAAGCGTTGATGCTAGCGATTTGGTCAGCTGAAAGTTCACCTTCAGACTCAATATAGTAAGCCGTACCGCGCTCTAATCGCTTAACATTTGCCAAACCACAATTGTGAGCGATATCTGATGCTTTAGAAGACCAAGGAGAAATAGTACCCGGACGAGGAGTAACAAGAAGTAGCAAACCTTGTGGCTCGTGTTCTTGAATGGTTGGACCGTAAGTCAGTAACTTTTCAAGTTTTTCGATTTCACTGTCGTCTAAATCTGCCTTAAGATCAGCGAAGTGCATGAACTCAGCATAGATACCCGTCACAGGTAAGTTTTGTTCACGACACGTCTCGAGTAGTTTATTAACACGAAACTCAGAAAGAGCTGGGGAACCACGCAAAATTCTCATGTGCAAAGGTCTCTATATCCATTGATTGAGGTGTAATTGGCATAAATTCATCTAATTATCAGTATGTTAAACTAATAAACTGGAACTTATGCCGATTTCTTCTCTTTGATGCGAGCGCATTATAGAGGATTTTTTTTTGTGACGTAACATCAAAAGCAACCGTTTGCGTCATTTTTTTCATTAATTTTGAATTTCACCCTGTTTGAACAATTTTCAGACACAACAAGCTTAGTAACAAGCTATCACTTTGCCATACGAGCAGCCTTTGATATAAAGGCACTAATTGATGTAAGAGATCTTAAATTAATGACAAAGCTTTTTTATCATTCAGTCAGCCGTGGCTTCACTCTATTTTTATTGACGCTTTTAGTGAGTGGCTGTCAAATTGATTCCGAACCAAAGAGTGAACTTGACCAGATCCGTGAACGCGGCGTCTTGCGTGTTGGTACATTAAACAACCAACTCTCCTACTACATCGGTCCAGATGGTCCTTCTGGGTTGGATTATGAATTAGCTCGAGAATTTGCAGCACAGCTAAATGTAAGACTTGAGATGAAGCCCGCTTATCGCCTCTCCAGTCTGTTTCCAGCTCTCAAAAACGGCGAGATCGATATCATCGCTGCAGGTCTTAGCCAATCGGAAGAACGCCTGAAAGACTACCGCGCCGGCCCAGCTTACTACTATGTGTCTCAGCAAGTGGTGTATAAAAAAGGCCAATGGCGTCCGCGTAATATTCAACAGCTAGTCAATAAGCAACAAGAGCTTGAAAATAAAAACGAAGGTCAACCTATTTTTAGTGTCGTGGATGATTCTCACTTTGAAACAACGCTCAACGGATTAAAAAAAGATTACCCTGATTTTGATTTCCATATTGATACCAATTCAGATGTTAACGATCTGCTCAAAAGAGTTTCCGAAGGTTCATTGCTGTTTACGATGGCAGATTCGGTAGAAGTTTCACTTTCTCAACGCATTTACCCTGATCTCGCGTCAGCTTTTGAAGTGACTGAAGACCAACCTATCTCTTGGTTTATGCGTCGTTCACAAGACGAAAGCCTATATGCCATGATGATCGAGTTTTTTGGTGAACTGAAACAATCAGGATCGCTCGCATCATTAGAAGAAAAATACATTGGTCACATTGGTACTTTCGACTATGTAGACACCCGTGCATTTATTCGAGCACTTGATAACAGGCTGCCGAAATGGGCTCCATTGTTCCAGAAATATTCGGATGAATTTGACTGGCGCTTGATTGCGGCGCTGGCTTATCAGGAATCTCACTGGAACCCTAGAGCTAAATCGCCTACCGGTGTACGTGGCATGATGATGCTGACGCTGCCGACGGCAAAAAGTGTTGATGTGTCCAACCGTCTTGACCCAGAACAGTCGGTTAGAGGTGGGGTCGAGTATTTACGAAGAATGGTGGCGCGAGTTCCCGATTCCATTTCTGATCACGAAAAAATCTGGTTTGCCCTTGCTTCGTATAACGTCGGTTACGGTCACATGATGGATGCTCGTCGACTCACCAAACTTCAGGGCAGTGACCCAGATACTTGGGCAGAAGTAAAAGACAGACTACCTTTGTTACGTCAGAAGAAATATTTCTCGAAGACCATCTATGGTTATGCCCGTGGTGATGAAGCGAGAAACTATGTTGAGAACATACGTCGTTACTATCAAAGTATCATCGGCCATTTAGAGCAACAGAAAGTAGTTAGCGTCGAGTCTGGCACCGATGACATCACGGTTATTCATTTGCCGGAAGAGGATGACAGTGATGAAAGTACGCTTGATGAATCTATTGATGATTCGCAAAACGATGAAGAGAGCTTAGATTCTGAGCAAGTAGAATCGGCAAGCGATAACCCTGCATCAATTCAAAAATAAATACTTGATTTTTTTCTTCGGAACCCATAAATAGATATGTGCATCCGCTCTTACTCTACAAATAAAAACAAGTAAGAGTCGGATACATAAAAACGTCAAATAAGTTTGATAGTTTGGCGCCCTGATTGGACGAATAATTGGGGTTTGTTGTGATAGTTAGTACTGAAAGGGGGACGTTTTATGCTTAAACGTAGGCCTAAACTCCTTAACAAAGCAGTATCAGCTAACCGCCGTCGTCGTATGCTAGCCAATACAAAAAAGAAAGTGCTAGCACGTCATCGAGCGTATGTACATTTGGAAGAACCGTACTTGTAATCAGCTGATATTTTAGGGACGCAAACATCTACGAATGTAGATGTTTGCCAAAGACCCACTACTAATCGTTTTATCCACTCGTCTTATTTTGTTCTATCCCGCTACTTCCCACTTGTTACTTTTATTTCTCAACTGTTTGATCTCGTTTCTGCTCATCTTTTAATGCTTTGATTTCCTTGCGGCGACGTTTGAAGAAGGCTTGTAACTGTTGGCGACACTCATCCTCTAATAAGCCTTTTTCTATCGTGGCGTAGTGATAAGCAGCGGGACTATCAAAAATATTCAATACCGTACCTGCTGCACCAGCTTTGAGATCAGGAGCGCCATACACTATTCGCTTTACTCGACTATGCAGCAAAGCGCCAGCACACATAGGGCAAGGTTCCAGCGTGACATACAACGTTGTATCTAACAGGCGATAGTTTTCTAACTTCTCACCTGCCAGACGTAACACCTGAATTTCAGCGTGAGCGGTTGCATCATGATTGCCAATTGAACGGTTCCAGCCTTGAGCAATGATTTCGCCATCTTTGACCAAAACCGCGCCTACCGGAACTTCTCCTTGCTCTTCAGCCTTAGCGGCTAAAGCCATCGCTTGGCGCATAAAGTCTTCGTCTTGTGGGCTAAATTCCGCTTGGGATTCAGTCATTATTCTCTCTCTTGTTGGACTTGGGTTTGTTTGCCCTTTATTGGACGAAATTATACAACAGCTTCGGCTGATAAGCTTTGCGCAAGGTAATCCACCAACAGACGAACTTTGGCCGATAGATGCCGATTGTGAGGATAAAGCGCCCAAACCCCTTCTCTATCATCACGATACGAAGGGAGCACTTCGACTAAGGCTCCTGAAGCTAAATGCTCACTTACATAGTAATCCGGCAACTGAACCATACCCATTCCGCGAAGCGCTGCATCCAACAAAACGATACCGCTATTGCAGTTAATCTTACCTTTCACCCGAATAGAGCGTGATTGACCGTGCTCCTTGAAACGCCAGTGATCATAAGTTCCAATCAAGCATTGATGCTTATTAAGCTCAGACAATGTATGAGGTACGCCAAAGCGAGCAAGGTACTCTGGAGTTGCACAAACATATAGCTGTCGATTACTCAGCTTCTTTGCCCTAAAACTGGAATCGTCTAACTGCCCCAAACGGATTGCCAGATCGACGCCTTGCTCAATTAAGTCTAACTTTTGGTTAGTGAGCACTAACTCTAAATTTAGCTGTTCATGTTGCTGAAGAAACTGATGGAGTAGCGGCGCAATTTTTTGCTCTCCATAAGTCACCGGAGCCGTCACTTTGAGTTTGCCTTGTGGCGTTTGCTGCATTTGAGTAACGGTTTGCTCTGCTTGCTCTAAACCTTCAACCAGTACTCGACATTGTTGAAAGTAGACCAGTCCAGCTTCAGTGAGAGAAACTTTACGCGTCGTTCTTACCAACAGTTTCACTTTCAATCGCTCTTCAAGCGTTGCGACACGGCGACTAATATTTGCCACCGAAGTGTTTAAGCGCAGAGAGGCCTGAGTGAAGCTTCCACTCTCAGCAACCGCAATAAACTCGTTAATCCCTTCCCAACCAGCCATAAACAACTCTTTTGGATTATTACAATAGTGTAAAAGTTATTCTCATTTTCACCCAATTATTAACCAAAGAGAAGCTTCTATACTAAAAGACTACTGATGGTGTTGGGAGTACACCAAACACTCCTCGTTATTGATTAAAAGGATGACCACATGTCACAAGACAAATTCATAAAATCACGCGCTGCGGTTGCGTGGGGTCCAAACCAACCTCTTAAAATCGAAGAAGTTGATGTCATGCTTCCTCGTAAAGGTGAAGTGTTAGTACGAATTGTGGCATCAGGTGTTTGTCATACTGATGCATTCACGTTATCCGGCGAAGACCCAGAAGGCGTGTTCCCATCGATTCTTGGTCACGAAGGTGGCGGTATTGTTGAGATGGTCGGTGAAGGTGTTACTTCTGTTGAGGTCGGTGACCACGTAATCCCTCTATATACAGCTGAATGTGGCGAATGTAAATTCTGTAAATCAGGTAAAACCAACTTATGTCAGGCAGTGCGGGAAACTCAAGGTAAAGGTTTGATGCCAGACGGCACGACGCGTTTCTACAAAGATGGTCAGCCTATTTATCACTACATGGGTTGTTCAACCTTCTCCGAATACACAGTGCTGCCTGAAATTTCTCTTGCGAAAGTGAATAAAGAAGCACCATTGGAAGAAATTTGTTTGTTGGGTTGCGGTGTCACAACCGGTATGGGCGCGGTAATTAATACTGCTAAAGTGAAGAAAGGCGACACTGTCGCTATTTTCGGTCTAGGCGGTATTGGTCTTTCGGCCATTATCGGTGCTCGTATGGTTGGAGCAAGCCGCATCATTGGTATCGATATCAACGAGAAGAAATTCGAATTAGCGAAACAGCTTGGTGCGACAGACTGTATCAATCCACAACACTTCGACAAGCCGATTCAGGAAGTGATTGTTGAGATGACTGACGGCGGCGTGGACTTCTCGTTTGAATGTATCGGCAACGTGAATGTAATGCGCCAAGCTCTTGAATGCTGTCATAAAGGCTGGGGCGAATCCGTCATTATCGGTGTCGCTGGCGCAGGTCAGGAGATCTCAACTCGCCCATTCCAATTAGTCACTGGTCGTGTATGGCGTGGTAGTGCATTTGGCGGCGTTAAAGGTCGTTCACAACTTCCGGGCATTGTTGAGCAATACCTTGCTGGTGAGTTTGGCTTGCAAGAGTTCATCACTCACACAATGGCCTTAGATGAAATCAACGATGCATTTGATTTGATGCATGCTGGCGAAAGTATTCGCTCTGTCGTTCACTTCGATAAGTAGTGCAGACCGATATCTAGAAACAGCGTATACCCTATAACTTCGAGTGGCTGAGAATCTGAACAGCCACTACGAAAAACTGGATATAGGAGGAAGAATGAGTTTAATTAATCATAGCCAAGCGAAAGTTTTCGATGGCTGGCACAAGCAATACATTCATCAATCCAGCACACTCAATTGTGAAATGCGCTTTGCCATTTATCTTCCGTTAGAAGCGACCGAAGATAAACCAGTGCCTGTATTGTATTGGTTATCAGGTCTCACCTGTACTGACGAAAATTTCATGCAGAAAGCGGGCGCGTTTAAAAAAGCCGCCGAGTTAGGAATTGCGATTGTCGCTCCAGATACCAGCCCTAGAGGTGAAGGTGTTCCGGATGATCCGGAAGGTGCATACGATTTCGGCCTCGGTGCAGGTTTTTATCTTAATGCAACTCAAGAGCCTTGGCAGGAGCATTATCAGATGTACAGCTATATCGTTGATGAACTGCCACAACTGATAGAAGCAAATTTTCCTGTTAGTAAGCGCAAAGCTATATCAGGTCATAGTATGGGTGGTCACGGCGCGTTAACGATTGGTATTAAAAATCCAACGGCTTACTCGTCGATATCTGCATTTAGCCCGATTTGTCATCCTATGGCCGTGCCATGGGGACAAAAAGCGTTTCGCAACTACTTAGGCGAAGACAAGAGCAAATGGCTACAGTATGACGCAGTCGAGCTAATGAAAACTCATCTAGTGACAGCGCCAATATTGATTGACCAAGGAAACGCAGATAACTTCTTAACTGAGCAGCTCAAACCAGAGACACTGCAATCAGCAGCCATTGAAGCAAAAGCAAACTTAACTCTGCGTATTCAGCCAGGGTATGATCACAGTTACTACTTCATTCAGACATTTATCGATGAACATCTGGAATTTCACGCTAAGCATCTGAAAATAGAGTAATGTTTACCTCAATACAAAAGCCCGCGACTTGCGGGCTTTTGTATCTAATACTGCTTATATCTCGTTCAGGCTATTAGGTATTGAACTCACTGTATTTGGACAACATGGTTTGCAGAGAGACAGTTTGCTTACTTCCGTTTCGGTCAAACCAAGAAACCTCCATAGTGATCGTTTTTACAGCCAACGTTGGATTGGGCTCATGAACATCCCAACTCACAGTGTACACAGGGTCTTCATTACACACATATGAAGCAATACTATTATCATAGTCAGGCGTTTTAACGCGCAGATGAGCAGCTCTAGAGCCTCGGGTTCTAAACCACTCCAACCTCTGCTCTGCAACATTCAACGCTTTAATACTGTGTAAAGCATAATCGGCACGCTGCTCAATATAAGCTTGAAGTTTGATAAGCCCTAAAGCACTAACCCCAATCAAAGCAAAAGTGATCATCACTTCAATCAAACTAAAACCTGACTGTTTGTTGTTATTCTGCATACCAAGATCCTTCTCTCCACCTTGGTGGATTAACATTTGCCTGAACGTTATTGATGACATCACCATTAAAATTGACTTCTAATGAATCATTGAACACTGCGGCCTGCCCGGGTGTATCGAAGTATTGCCCACCAGACAAACTGAAGGCACCATATTGATAATAGGAAGCTATATTTCGAAAAGACCGCTCAACAACAGAAGAAGGATGATTCAAAATCCTATTTGCAACAAAACCTCCCCATTGGTAAGGAGATGCCACAAAATCTCGATTAAAATGGAATAAAACCCCTTTGAACGGTTCTGAAGTAGCTCCGGGAGGCTTGCCCATTACAGAGAAAACGCCTTCGTGGACAAGTATCAAAACCCCATCCGTAGCAGAAGCAGCATTGACCAAATTATTGTATTCAGACATTTTGATCTCACACCCCCCTTCAACCCAAAGAAAATGTTTGCCAGAGCGAATTTTCGATGCCAATGCGCTGCCGCAGTTATACACTTGCTTAGGATACCCAACGCCCTCCATCACAGTTAGTTTGTCACTCATTTTCACCTTGTCATGTTCGTGAGCAGGGACATTAAAGAACTGTTCGAATAGAGATAAATGGGCATCTTGTACGAAATCTTTTCCTAAATGCCCCCACGATTGACCGAAAGAGCGATGAGAACTAACACAGTCTTTGTAACCGGGGTTACTAAAATCTTCATAGGGTTTTCTGCCGTGAACCACCCCCTGATTAACCAACGATGGTGAATAAAAGCGGCTTCCATAACGAAGGGCGACACACTCCCAACCTCTTTCTGTTAACTTGCCGGGATCGGGTGTCGCAAATGACAAGCTAGAATGAAAATACAGATCTGCGTTTGACTGTATTGCTCCTGAGCTCAATCTATTCTTAATTTGGATTTCTTTTTCTACAGTACTGTATCCACTTTGTGCCACCACTCGCTGTCCATAAATTGAAGGCACAAAAGAAGCAATCACCCCATGCCCAGATCCACAATCATTAATATTTTGTGGAACCTTATTTTCAGCTCGAAACTGCGCATAACCACACTCGATAGCACCTTCCGCTAACCAATGGTTTTGCCGGGATTTAATTTCATTTTGGGAGCGTTTAATTTGGTAGAAAAGTGATTTCTGAGAGCCCAACGTCACCGTTAACGCTACCATCAATAAAATAGAAGTGACCGCTAAAGTGGTAACACCTTTTTGTAAGTACCTACTCATTGCCAGTTCCTCTGCGTCACTTTGAGCTCTAGATATTGATTAATTTCAGGGTATTTCGTTAGATGAGCTGCCATGCGAACAATAACAAATGCACTTTCTACATCATCACTATCAATCTGATGACTAGTAACGGAAAATTGGTTTACTGATATTTGGTTCGGATCAAACACTGAATAACAATTGCCAAATTGAGTCGCAGCAGAATATACAGAGATCAACGTTGGCCGGCTTTTTTCGCAGAACATCAGATTAGAAGTTTTACTATTTAACCAATACAACACGTGTCTATATTCAGGAGGAGTGCTTGAGCGAACCTTATACACATACCCCAACGCGTTAGGTTGGCTATGTACATAGGTGATCTTTGACTCACCCAAAAATCGCGCTGACGTATCAAATCCATCATCGAACCCTGCTCTCAATATGTCCTCTTTCAGTTGATGCAATGTGCTTGATATGTTCTGCAACAGCATAATTTGTTTACTTTTTTCACTAGCAGACTTTTGAGTTGAAAGGAGCACACTCCCCATGGTCGTTAATGCTATTACGCCTAATAAAGCTGCAACCATGAATTCAACAATAGAGAAACCACTAAATTTGCGAACTGCATTGCGAGTAACCATAGAACTCCCCCCCTTCTCCGCAAACAATGATTCGACTAGCACCAAACGAACTTCTTAAATTCAACGGTTTCTCAAGCACATTAGCCAGTGCAAAGCGCAAGGTGCCATTGGTTATCTTGCCCCTGATGCCATTGAACTTAATTTGATTCGATGGGTGATTGGATTGGAAAAATATGTTTCGATACTTGTCTCCTGTCATAACTTGTATCGTCTCCCCTGCACCTAAAGTTTCAGAATCAGTCAGACGGATAGACCACTTCCCAGTTACCGTAGGATTACTATCCATTTCAATATGAGCCCAGAGATCTTTATTGCGAAAGACAGCTTCTGATTTAGCCTGAACAAGAAAACCATGCAGTTCAGAAGCTAAATTCTTGATTTTGTGTTTCTGTTGGTAGAGATAAAGATTCGGTGCAGCAAAAGCGAACAACACCGACATAACAGAAATCGTTATCAGCATCTCCAGTAAAGTGAACCCGCGAAGCATTTCCCAAATTCCTCTGTAAGTCTTGCAATTAATATGAATCAACTTGCAACGATACTAACAGGTACTAAAAATGGCGTAGGTTGATATGGAGAAGTAATAGAAATGATTCGTACATTTTACTGCAAGATAGCGTCACGTAAGCATCAAGGTTTGACACTCATCGAATTAATCTTAGTTGTCGCCATCATTGGAATTTTAGGTTCTATCGCCTACCCAAACTACAGTGACCACATTAGGAAAGCACATAGAAAGCAGGCAATGGCCGATATTACTAAATTGCAACTCTACTTGGAAGAGCACTACGACAACGGTTATTCGGCCGATAGCATAATGACGAACGGTATTTGCAATAGCTTTTGCGAAGTGGATAGTGACAGATATGAGATTTCAGCCGCTGTCAGTAAAACAAGTTATTTGATTACAGCGACACCCAAGACAACAAAAGGACAGAACAACGACACCTGTTTAGGGGATACCTATACCAAGTTGACGCTATCACACACAGGAGAAAGTTTACCTAGTGTTTGCTGGCTTTAATCACAGAGAGCCAAGAAGGCTAAACCTTCTTGGCCTATTTTGAACTACATTTTGATAGTTTTGCTTTCATTCAAATGAACAATCTCGATTTCCTCTCCATTTAAACTCAGCATTGGCGCAGTTTGGTGTTCACAACGTTTACCAGCAAATATCGCCGAAGCAATCCACTGACGACCAACATGAATATCGTGCGTTGAGATTGGGATATATGCCTGCTCAGGATAAAGGATATTGGAATTGGGTGGTGTTGTAACACACTGGGCGTCCGTAGCGCAGTTTAGTAAATCGACCACTTGTGACTCTAACTCTTCCGTTACCACACGGCATTGAGTCTGCGACGATTCAATCACTGATTGAGGCCGCTTTTTGATAGAAAAGCCTCCTTCTACAGCCTCCAATTCTCGTTCACTATCAATACAATGCAGACGGATGTGCCAGTCAGCACAAGGAATTAACCACGTCTTTATTGCAACGTTTTTCCATGGTCGCCATGTTGAAACTATGTATTGGTCCGTCACTTCAACTGACTCACATTCTCGACGACCTCGGTAATAACCATCACCTTCACTCAGTAACAACATCGAGTCGCAAGCATTGTGTTTAAGCTGATAACGACCTCGCTCAAGCGTAAAACCAAACTGATTCGAATAAGCGAACTTGGTGTACTTCGACTCAGTATTGACATAGTTATTCAGTTCTAGCTGACCAGACGTCAGCATCCAAACATGTTTTGATTCTTCACTATGGGTAATGATCTGATTGGCGTGAGGAATGATATGTATGCCCCTCATCACAGGTAAAGGTTTCTCTTCCGCTTGCCAAAATGGATGTTCTTCACCGAGAACAACGACCAGAAAGACTTTGGCCGCCCAATAGGTTGAGCCGGGCGCATTATAGTCTTCAGCCATAATTAAATTGGGATAATGGTAACCAATCGTCAGCAAGCCTTGATGATCAAAAATTGGCTGTTTAAACCAGAAACGTAAATGGCGCAGCAGTAACCCTTTTACTACCCCAAGATCATAGATACCTTCATCAACAAAAGCGACAGCACTCCAAAATGCGGCTTCAGCAAATCGATACGTTAAGCTACGCCCAAAAGCGATGGCATCCCCGTCTTTTGCAAACATCCATATAAAATCGTTAGCAAACAGCTTTGCTCGCTCAACAAACAGAGCTGAGCGCTGAGGGTCATGAAACTTCATGAGTTTGGCGTAAAACAGACTATAGAAGTGGAATCCCATAGAAATGTAATAATCTCTTGGTCGACCAATACCATCACAATACCAACCATCTGCGAGGTAATACTCTTCAATTTTGGCAAAGTGAAAATCTAGGCTCTTCTGTTCGTAAGGCTTACCCGATAGCTGAAAACCTATCTGCACCATAATTGGAAAGAAATGCCAGTTATTATCAGGAATAGCCGCCCAAGCCGATTGCTCTAACCAAGTCTGGACATTGTTTGCTTCTGATTCGCTAAAGTAGTTCCAAAAACCTTCCCCCAGCAGAGCCATTCCGTAGCCATAAACCGCCATTTCAACTGCGCGCTGATCAAAATCGTCTATTTCTCCCCAGTATTGAGGGTGATTTGGATCTGTACCAACACGAATTGCATCAAAATAATGATCAACACTAGAGCTATTGAAGTCGCCAGAAAGTAAAGGAAACACACCCCATAGTAGGCGTGAGAAAGCCTCCATCTCGGCAATTTTCTTTCCGTAATGTGTGGTGGTTTCACCTAAAGCTAACCCGCTGCATTCGGCAGTAAAAAAAGGATCCACAGCTTTAAGAAGTTCTTGGCAGCAAGCGGCTAAATCGTTGCGAGTTGCTAATGGATTATTGCTCAGAAATTGTTGAGTTTTGCTCATGATTTTTCTCTTAAAAAATACGCCAACTGAACTTAGGATTTTCTGTTTTTACTCTTGCTCGATATAAATTCTCAGGCCAACACTGCCTCAATCTGGCGTCATCAATATCCACGGTATCAATGTCGACACGGATAGATTGATCAAACTGAATTTGAGAGCTTCCAACTAAAATGTGCTTGTCAAAGACTTGAGGGAAAGAAGAAAAAATCAGTGAAAGAACCATTTCACTATCACCTTCAACCTGCTCTTCAACCTGAATGTACAGTCCTTTAACATGAGTGACTTTACGTCGATAAGATTTGAGATTTGCCTCTGGTGGATAAGCGTTGGACAGTTCCATAGCAATAGAGCTCATCAGAGGTGAAAACTCGACTTTGACATCCGTTGCGGCGAAATTTTTACCGTTGTTTTGCATCACTGCTGAAAACGTTGGTAGGTTGTGCCAAGCACTCTGCATGGTCCATATCTCGTAGCGCAGCTCAGAAAAAGTATTTTTGGTATATGTGCCAACACCAATATCAATCAAGATTGGTTTACCAATCTTATAAACAATGATGTTGCCGACATCATTGTGATTGTGGCTATCTGCGTTATGCCCTGCTTTGACACTCAAAGCAAAGCTATTATCCCGAGAGATAAACTGACCAATGCTTGGATAATATACATCCGGTTTAACACTCTCTCGCTCAGATAGTGACTGCTGGATTCGGTCACTCATCACCTGCGCAAAGAATGCACCTTGTAGCTGATAATAGAGGCTGTATTCGTTTGCCAAACGGCTCTTTCCGCCGTTATTCACACTTCTTTGCCAGTCTTCCAATGCGTGCTGAATCAATACAGGAGAATCTGTTGCAACACCAAATAAATACTCTCTGACATCACAAGAGTCTATGCGCGGAGCACTGTCCGCAAAGTTAAAATACCACTGCTCGTTAATATGGTTATTGGTGATGAAATTCGCCATGTTTTTAATTTTCGTTTCATTAAAAACATTGAGATAAAAGCCATCCGTAATCTGATTTAAAATATCGACACAGTTAAAAAAGCATAATCCAGCATGACGGTAATAGACCACGCCTTCGTTGCATGCACCATCATCTCCATAATCCTTCAAAAAACAGTTCAGGGCATAAATGGCTTTCTTAATCGCTTTTTGTTTCAACGCTTGTGATTGAGGAAGAACAAAGAAAGCCAGCAAGACATTCTGCGTGCACCACGGCGTCCAGTTACACATAGATTCATCGCCATTTCCCATCCACCAAAAATGAGAATCAAGGAAAGGATCAACAATCCGTTTAGTCACTTCAAAATGAAGTCTCTCTAACACATAGGGATATTGATGTTGTAGATCGGCTTGAAGTAAATAATGTACCAGTGACAGCAATGCGCCAGTTTCTGCGGCAAATAAATCAATAACAGGGCGGGTAGTATCTGGGAATGGGTACAAGGTTGAGTCACGCACATATCCGTTATGGGCAGGTAACTGCCAGCCTGACTCTTCGCATATTAAAATGATGCCATCCACAATCTGAGCCAATACCCTATCGTTAGGGGATAAACAATAACCAAGCGTTAAATCGATGAGTTTTTCTCTACGCTGAAAATACTTGGCTTCAAAATTCACTCGATTTCCAGACTGAGAAAAAGCCACATAATCTGAGGCAAATAGCTGTGACCACTCTGATTCTTGCGCTTTATCCAGATTAATTTGAATAATCGACTGAACCCAAGATGGTAACGCTTGCCACGCATTTCTGTCGTCGCAAGCTGGAAAAGGAGTTAGTGAAGAAAGAGAGCGCTCGTCAGTAAATGCCTGTACCAGTTCCATTGTCATTCCTAAAAATAGAGCCACGCAGAACGTGGCTCATTTAAGACTAATTCAGTACTTTTGCTACGTCTTTGTTAAGCATATTCAACGCATCATCAATGCTTTCACTTTCCGTCATGATTGCATCGTGAGTACGGTTTAGAATCACTTCAATACGTGGCGTTAAAGAGTCAACTGGCATTTCTAGGTAAGTTTTGCCAATTTCGAGTGCTGCTAAGCTTTTCGCATCTTTAGGAAAACCGTCACGATTTGCTGCGATCTTCAAGATTTCTTCGTTTTGGTTAGCAGGGAAGCCACCAGCTTTAGCCACAGCAAGAGCACCTTGATGGCTCGCAGCGAACTTGATGAAATCCAACGCTGCTTCTTGTTTATCAGAGTTCACATTGATCGCTAGGCTCGTGACTGTTGCTGCTGTTGTCCCAGCTTTTACACCTTTAGGGTGTGGCATTTTCACAATCCCCCAATCACTGGCTTTACTTTCGCCAGTTTTGAGCTTGGCAATTTGAGTTGAGATAAACCAAGATCCCATAGGGAGCATTGCAACTGTTGAGTTAAACCAAGGTCCAGAGTAGTGCGTGCTGGTTGCTTTTAATGAAGCATAACGAGGAACTGTACCCTCTTGTTGCAGTTTCAGAACACGTTCGTAATAAGGCTTTAGGAATGAGTAGTCTTTACTGATCAACGTTTGTTTACCATCAAACAGAGAAGGTAGTTGAACGGTTGAACGCCACGTATGGTAGTAAGCACCGTAGTTTTTGTTCGCACCAAAACCACTGGTGACTTTCTCTGCTAATGCATCAAACTCTTCCAGCGTCATATCATTGCTTGGGTAAGGTGTATTCGCTTTATCAAATAACGCTTTGTTGTAGTAAAGCACCCAGAAATCAAGACGGACTGGCAACGCATAAAGTTTGCCGTCAACGGAAAATTCATCAATCAAGCCTTGATAAGTAGCATTACTTTTCAATTCGTCTGTTGGAGCACTAGTCATGTCTACCACGTTGTTGGAACGAATTAAATCTGTATACCCTGGTACATCTTTCACAGTTACGATATCAATATTTTTTGCGCCACCAGAAAGCTGAGTCATCAGCATTGAGTTGTAATCCGCACTGCCTAAGTCTACAGAATTTACTGTTACATTTGGGTGCGCTTTCATGTAAGCATCCGCAATTGCGTTTAATTCTACGCCGCTAGACACATCCCAACGAGCCCAGTTTAGAGTAATTGGATCATCTGCAGCTTGAACAACACCACCGACAGATAACAGAGAGGTCAGGCAGAGTGTTGTAAGTTTTTTATTTAACATGACAAGTTCCTTCTATTTCTCGCTTTTTGGATTTATTCATCGTGTTCGCTATAAACAGCAAACACAAAGGAGGCATGATTGAAATAATAAATAAGAAAGATAAGGGAAACATCGCAACGGCAATTAATACAAATAAGCCAACAGTTATGTTTATTTTTATAATTAGCGATGGTTTACCCATTTGTTTCAATAAGGATTTTTTTAGTGTCTGTAAATTCCCCTCCTCCGGTTTCTTACTCAGGTATATAAATATGGTGGATACCCACATAGCAAACACGATCACAGAGACAGTCAAAGGCAGACTGTAAATCGTGGCATGCTGTGTAAGTTGAAAGTATATGTAGCTGCTGTAGGCAGGAATGCCGCTAGTAATCGTCATCGCCCATAGGAAAGCGCAATCTCTGATGCTGACTTTTTTGAAATGCCATTTAAAGTCAGCGTATACAGAAACGCTTTTATCCTGAACCATTCGCTCGCATATTTTATAGGCAGCAATAAAACTGGCTGGAATAGTTACAATCAGCATCATTGAAGCGAGCATTAGTATATTTAGAACTAATAAATTCCACAGTTCGCGAAAAATAACCGCCAGAATAGAATTGTTGTCTTTAAATATACGTAGCATGG
Organism: Vibrio sp. C8; assembly: GCF_054051265.1. Lineage (NCBI taxonomy): Bacteria > Pseudomonadati > Pseudomonadota > Gammaproteobacteria > Vibrionales > Vibrionaceae > Vibrio > Vibrio sp. C8. Next base: position 123,208 of record NZ_JBPAOE010000053.1, on the reverse strand, counting down.
TATTCCTTAGCTTATAAATGCATTAACGACTGGGTTGTTTTTTCGTTAAATAAATGAGCGTGAGTCATGTCGATATACAAAGTTAACTTATCGCCTACTTTGGCATCCAAGCGAGAGGTGATTTTTGCCACCATTTTGTGTCCTTTACAGGTCAGGCTCAAATGCACTTCAGAACCCATAGGCTCCGCCAGATCTACTTCAAACTCCATTGGCGTAATTAAGTTCTCATCCACGTCCTTCGGTGCTTTAACGTAAATATCTTCAGGGCGAATGCCCAACACTAACTCTTCATTGAGTTGAGCATCTAGGATTTGAGATGAAAAACGACTTGGCAAAGTCAACGTTTTTCCCAGAGCAAATAATTGAAAATCACTGCCATCTAGCGTCAATTTTGCAGGAATGAAATTCATTTGTGGTGCACCAATAAAGCCCGCGACAAAGATATTGGCTGGGTTATCGTAAAGCTCTTGTGGCGTGTCTACCTGTTGAATAATGCCATCTTTCATAACCACAATTCGATCAGCCATAGTCATAGCTTCAACCTGATCATGGGTTACGTAGATAAAAGTTGAATTGAGTCGTTTATGTAACTTACTGATTTCAGAGCGCATCGTGCCCCGCAGTTTGGCATCAAGGTTTGACAAAGGCTCATCCAACAAGAACACTTCTGGATCACGTACCATTGCTCGCCCTAAAGCCACACGTTGACGTTGACCGCCAGACAAAGCTTTCGGTTTACGATTAAGCAGATGAGAAATATCCAGTATCTCTGCCGCTTCTTGCACTTTCTGCTCAATGATATCTCTATCAACTTTACGTAGCTCTAAACCAAAAGCCATGTTTTGGTATACCGTCATATGCGGATAAAGCGCGTAGTTTTGAAACACCATCGCAATATCGCGATCTTTTGATGGCACGTCATTCACCAGTTTTCCACCAATGAATAACTCACCGCTTGAGATATCTTCCAAGCCCGCAATCATGCGCAGTGTGGTCGATTTTCCACAACCAGAAGGACCAACAAGGATAATGAACTCTTTATCTTTGATTTCTAAATCAATGCTAGGAACAACAACATTTTTGTCGTCATAAGTCTTATTAATTTTATGTAGTGATATAGCAGCCATGTCTCTGTTCCTTTTACCAATACGGGTTCCAGTTGGTGGTCAAACGTGTCAATGCTTCAAGGTAGAAGTAATCTCCCCAAGACACACACTCATCAACACCCTCTTCAGTGCAGGTGTTGTAAGGACTTTTCTTCGAGTAGGTTCCGTGTAACAACAAGCCATTCGACTGAGAAGCATCCGCTACGGCGTAGTTGTCTATCAGGCTTTGAATCATAGAGCGAGCTATCGCTCGATACTCTTTCGCTTTACTTTCTTCAACAAGGTCTGCCATTTCCAACAAACCACACGCAGTAATAGCTGCTGAAGAAGAGTCTCTTGGTTCGCTGCTACCATCGGTAAAGGTCAAATCCCAGTAAGGGATTTGGTCTTCCGGCAGAAACTCTAGGTAAACCTTCAATACTCTCTCAAACACATCGAGATACTTCGCATCTTTGGTATAGCGGTAGGCCAAAGCAAATCCGTAAATGCCCCATGCTTGACCACGCGCCCAGGTTGAATCGTCTTTATAACCTTGGCATGCTGAACCATAAGAAGGAGCCCCCGTTTCCATATCCATAAAGAAGGTATGGTAAGTTGAACCGTCTTCACGTACGGAATTTTGATACGTGGTCTCGGTGTGTTTAAGCGCAATATCGAGGTAGTTTTTGTCACCGGTTTGATCGTAAGCCCAGTAAAGCAAAGGCACATTCATCAAGCAGTCGATGATATATCGATAGTTGTCTGGTGCGCTTTTCTCACCCCATGCTTGAATGAATTCACCGACAGGTTGATAACGTGTACAGAGCTGATCAGCCGCCAAAATCGCAGCTTTTTTTGCGTCTTCATCTTTGGTTAACATCCACGCAGAAACACAAGATGGCGTATACAAAAAACCCATATCGTGATGCTCAACTTCAATCAAATTTTCAATACGATGTTTGAAACTCTGAACCTGAATCTGCGCGGCATATTTGAAGATAGGATCATGCGTCAATTCATAGCTTAACCAGACAGCCCCCGGCCAAAAGCCCGTCGTCCAAAGGTTGTTGTCACATGGTTTGTAGAAGTTGTTCTCACTCGAATGGAACTGGCTGTCATAGGTGAACTGCTTGAGATTTCCTTTGACGATAGAAACAGCCTGCATGATCGCGTTGTTCAGACTCTGCTCTGAAAGTGTTTTGATATTCATTTAGTTAACCTTTTAAGCCTGATGAAGCGATACCCTCTACGAAGAAACGCTGTAGAGTTAAGAAAACAATCAGTACGGGAATTAAGCTCACAACCGATGCTGCCATGATCAGGCCGTATTCCGCTGAGTATTGAGAGATAAACATGCGCAAACCTATCTGAATGGTTTTGAGCTTAGTTTCAGTCAAATAAATCATTGGCCCTAAGAAGTCGTTCCACGTCGTTACAAACGTGAAGATAGTTAGGGTAGATAAAGCTGGTTTAGAAAGTGGTAGCATAATCTTGTACCAAATCTGATATTCGTTCATGCCATCAATTCTCGCCGCTTCGCATAGCTCATCCGGAATACTCATGTAGAACTGACGCATTAGAAACACGCCAAAAGCGGTAAATGCTTGTAAACAGATGATCGCAGCGTGAGTGTTGTTGAGCCCTATCTCTCTCATCATGATGAACTGAGGAACCATGTAAGAGATCCAAGGAACGCTGATAGTCGCAACATAACCTAGGAACAAGGCATCTCGATACGGAAAGCGTAACTTAGCAAAGGCGTAAGCTGCGAAGCTAGAAGTCAGCAACTGGAGCACAGTGACAATTACGGTTAATTTAGCTGTATTGTAGATAAACAACGCTAACGGAATCTGTTCCCAAATATCGACAAAGTTTTGCCATCTCGGTACAGAAGGAATCCACTCAATGGGAAATACAAATACGTCTCTACTGAGCTTCAGAGAAGCAGACAACATCCAGATAAATGGAATGATCATTACAAGCGTAATAGCAATGATGACGGCATAGAGAACAAATTTCTTAATTGTTTCCTGTTTAGTTTTAGATTGCATTTTCATCTAATTACTCTTCGTACTTCTTGGCATATTTGAATTGAATAATGGTCACGATAAGCACCAGTAAGAACAGAACAATTGCAATCGCCGATGAATAACCTAAACGCCAGCTTACAAATGCTTCGTTGTACAAGTGGTAACCCAATACCATGGTTGAACTGCCCGGACCGCCCTGAGTAAGAAGTAATACATGATCAAACACTTTAAAGGATTGAATCATTAGCATTACTGAAACGAAAAACGTGGTGGGTGTGAGTTGCGGTACTGTGATTCTGATGAATTTCTGCCAGCTGTTCGCACCATCGATATCGGCTGCTTCATACAGCTCAGAGTTGATGCCCTGTAAACCAGCCAAATAGATCACCATGTAGTAACCCATGTTTTTCCAAACACCGAATAGGATAATCGTTGGCATTGCCCAGTCTTTATCTGCTGACCAGCCAGGTAGGTTTTGCGGATCAACACCTGAGTTGTACAGAAGCATATTGACCGGCCCCATATCTGGGTTGAATACCATGTTCCATACCACTGCTACTGCCACCAATGACGCCACATAAGGGAAGAACATTGCAGTTCTGAACAAGCCTCGTCCTTTAATTTTCTGATTGAGAAGTACCGCAATAGCGAGTGCTGAAATTAAAGTGAGAGGAACGGAAAACAACGTATAGACAATCGTATTCCATAGCGAAATTTTAAAAATACGGTCTTCCAATAGGGCAAAGAAATTATCAAGCCCAACGAACTCCATAGGATTAGAACCATCCCAATTCATAAAAGCTAATAAGAAGGCGAATCCAATGGGACCTAGCGTAAATATTGCAAAGCCCAAGAAATTAGGCGCAATAAAAGAATATGCGGTAAGCATATCTCTCATTTTCCTATTCTTTCTTGATTTTGCTTTTGTAGGATCCATTTTCACGGCCAGTGCTTGATCAGACATAGATAAACTCAATCTGCTTAAATGAACTTATGTTTATTCAATCTAATAAATAAACGGCTTATTTCGATTATCTCCATAATCAAAACTATTATTCGGTATCACTAGTGATAAAAACGAGATTAAGATCACCTTAAACATGGAAAAATAAGTAAATGTAAAATTTACACATTACCTCATCTTTTTTTATAAATCCATTAGACCTCAAAACTCACTTAACACATTGATTTTAATGAATTTTATTTCAAAATATCTTTTAATGATAAAATATTTATTATTTATTTTTCAGGCTAAAATTAAATTAATTTGTGATCATATATACGAATTACCACCCTCAATGTAAAAATTACTTCTCACTAAAAAATAACTATGTTCAGATAAAAAGAAATTACAGATCAAATAAGTTTTGCTATGAAACCTACTCTAGAAAATGTTGCTAAACTAGCGAACACCTCAATTGCGACCGTATCACGAGCGCTAAATGACAGTGGTTACGTGAGTGATGATCTGAAATTAAAAGTGGAACAAGCCGTCAAACAATTAGGCTATAAAAGAAAGGTTTATAAATCCCTACCACTTTCTACATTAAGTAAGATCGTTGTTATTACTAACGATGATTTTTCGAATCCAAATAGTTTCTATTATGCAGTTTTGTCTGGGTTAAAATTCGAAGCTGAGCGACTTGAAATTGATATTGAGGTTGTACTGATTGATAGCCTGGGGGAAAACAAAGAGGCATTGAAAGAGCAATTTGAGGGGGCTGATGCGGTCATTCTTGTTGGTATGGAAAATCCAAACTTATTGAATGTCCTAAAATCACTCGGTAAACCGGTGCAAATTATCAACGGTAGTGACCCTTCAATGCAGTTTTCAAGTATCTCACCCGATTATGAATACGGTGGTTACTTAGCAGGTCAATACCTGTTGGAAGCAGGCAACAGAAACAATTGCATTATTACGGTCAATTTACGTCAATCTTTAGTAGACAGACAATTAGGCTTTCAGCGAGCACACAGACAAACAGACATTCATCCTGAGCGAAGTTGTAAGATCATTGATTTAGTCGAGTATGCGAAGAAGCATGATCCTATGTTGCATGACAAAATCATTCATGGCACGGCTGGCGGGGACTTTGGTGCAAAATATCTGCTACCGAGAATCATTGATGACGGTCTGCTAAATAACATCGATGGGGTATTCTGTATCTGTGACTTAATGGCGATCTCACTAATGCAAGCACTAAAGAATAAGAAAATGGCAAACATCTCGATTATCGGCTTTGATGATTTACCCATATCCTCCCTTGTTACTCCACAGCTCACGACAATTCGCTCTAACTACTATGATTTAGCCAAGCAAGGATTAGCGATGCTTATCAGTAAGCAAGCTCACAGTACCATTAGCGGAATCCGCGCTTATATGGCGGTAGAACTGATTGAACGTAATTCGGTTTATCCGCAAATACATCCAAAGTGATGACATATTTCAAATACAAATAAGGCCAGCAATGCTGGCCTTATCTTTATATCTAGTCACCAGAGATTAGCTGGTTAGATCATCGAAGAACTTCTTAACACCGTTGAAGAAACCTTCTGATTTAGGTTTGTGCTTTTGACCCGCTTCACCGCCAAAAGAATCTTCCAGTTCACGTAGCAGTTCTTTTTGACGTGAGCTGAGTTTCACCGGCGTTTCTACTACCAGCTTCACTAGCAAGTCACCCATCGCACCACCGCGAACACTCTTCACGCCTTTGCCACGCATACGGAACATACGACCTGTTTGCGTCTCTTCTGGCACTTTAAGGTTTACACGACCATCAAGTGTTGGTACTTCAACTTCACCACCAAGTGCTGCCATAGCAAAGCTTACAGGCACTTCACAATAAAGATTATTGCCGTCACGTTCAAAAATATGGTGCTCTTTCACGTGTACTTGTACGTACAAATCACCTGCTGGTGCACCCATTTCTCCCGCTTCACCTTCGCCAGATAAGCGAATGCGATCGCCAGTATCCACACCTGCAGGGATCTTAACGTTAAGGGTTTTGGTTTTTTGCTTGCGACCTTGACCATGACAGTCATTACATGGGTCTTTAATGATCTTGCCTTTACCATTACAGGTAGGACAGGTCTGTTGCACAGCGAAGAAACCTTGACGCATTTGCACTTGACCGTGGCCATGACAGGTTCCACAGGTTTGTGCCGATGTACCTTTCTTAGCACCAGAGCCGTTACAGGTATCACAGTGCACCAGTGTTGGTACTTCGATTTCTTTGCTGCAACCGCGAACCGCTTCTTCTAAAGTCAGTTCCATGTTGTAACGTAGGTCTGCACCACGCTGTGCACGAGGACCACCGCCACGACGAGCACCACCGAAGATGTCACCAAACACATCACCGAAGATGTCACCAAAATCAGCACCGCCGCCACCAAAGCCGCCACCGCCCATGCCACCTTGTTCGAAGGCTGCATGACCATATTGGTCATAAGCGGCTTTTTTCTGATCATCCGTCAGAATTTCGTACGCTTCTTTTACTTCTTTAAACTTATCCGCCGCAGTCGCATCACCCGGATTGCGGTCTGGGTGAAATTTCATTGCTAGGCGCTTATACGCCTTTTTAATATCGCGCTCTGAGGCATCACGGCTAACGCCTAATACTTCGTAAAAATCACGTTTTGACATGTTTTAAACTACCAATTACTTTCAGCGAGAAGCGCAATGCCTCTCCGTCTTTTATCAATCAATCTAGATAATATTACTGACAACAATTTTAGGTTTTACTTAGTAATCAATATGTTGACGCTATAAGTTGACGAGCAAATAGTATTATCTAGATAGACTCTACAACTAGAAACATGCGGGCGAGAGAGAAACTCTGACGCCCGCAAGTAAATAGAATGAATTGTGAACACAGATGACTTGTTGTTTAACAAGTCATCTGCTTTACAACAAATTATTTTTTGTCGTCTTTCACTTCTTCAAATTCAGCGTCAACAACATCGTCTTCTTTAGAAGCGGATTGTTGCTCATCGCCTGCACCTTGTTGTGCTTGTGCTTGCTGTTGAGCAATTTCCATTAGCTTTTGAGAAGCTTCCATCAACGCTTGAACTTTTACGTCGATTTCTGCTTTGTCGTCGCCTTTCTTCGCAGTTTCTAGGGCTGCTACAGCGGCTTCGATTTTCTCTTTATCTTCTGCTGGAAGAGCTTCACCTGCTTCAGCAACTTGTTTTTGAGTTGCGTGAATCATTTGGTCAGCTTGGTTACGTGCAGTTGCTAACTCTTCGAACTTCTTGTCCGCTTCTTTGTTAGCTTCTGCTTCTTGTACCATTTTCTCGATTTCTTCGTCGCTCAAACCGCCAGAAGCTTGGATAGTGATCTTCTGTTCTTTACCAGTTTGTTTATCTTTCGCAGATACGTGCAGGATACCGTCCGCATCTAGGTCGAAGATAACTTCGATTTGAGGCATGCCACGTGGTGCAGGTTGAATACCTTCTAGGTTGAATTGACCTAGAGACTTGTTGTAAGTCGCTTGCTTACGCTCACCTTGTAGTACGTGAATCGTAACTGCATTTTGGTTATCTTCAGCAGTTGAGAACACTTGATTCGCTTTAGTAGGAATCGTCGTGTTTTTCTCAATTAGCTTAGTCATAACGCCACCCATAGTCTCAATACCTAGAGACAGTGGTGTTACGTCTAGAAGAAGTACGTCTTTAACGTCACCAGCAAGTACACCACCTTGAACTGCAGCACCAACGGCTACTGCTTCATCAGGGTTCACGTCTTTACGTGGTTCTTTACCGAAGAACTCAGTAACTTTCTTCTGAACCATAGGCATACGAGTTTGACCACCAACTAGGATAACGTCAGTGATGTCGCCTACAGACAGATCAGCATCCGCTAGAGCAACTTTTAGTGGGTCTAGTGAACGTTGAACCAAGTCTTCAACTAGAGATTCTAGTTTCGCACGTGAAACTTTGATGTTCATGTGCTTAGGACCAGTCGCATCTGCAGTGATATATGGTAGGTTCACATCAGTTGACTGTGCTGAAGACAGTTCGATTTTCGCTTTTTCTGCCGATTCTTTTAGACGTTGCATTGCAAGCGGATCGTTCTTCAGGTTGATACCTTGTTCTTTGTTGAACTCGTCAACCAAGTAGTTGATTAGACGGTTATCAAAGTCTTCACCACCTAGGTGAGTGTCACCGTTGGTAGATAGAACTTCGAAAGTCTTCTCGCCTTCAACTTCATCGATTTCGATGATTGAAATATCGAATGTACCACCACCAAGGTCGTATACAGCGATAACGCGGTCACCGCCCTTCTTGTCCAAACCGTAAGCTAGAGCAGCTGCTGTTGGTTCGTTGATGATACGTTTAACTTCTAGACCAGCAATACGACCAGCATCTTTCGTTGCTTGACGTTGAGCATCGTTAAAGTAAGCAGGAACTGTGATTACAGCACCAGTTACTTCTTCACCTAGGAAGTCTTCTGCAGTTTTCTTCATTTTCTTAAGAACTTCTGCTGAAACTTGAGGTGCAGCCATTTTTTGGCCTTTCGCTTCAACCCATGCGTCACCGTTATCAGCACGTACAATTTTGTATGGCATGATTTCGATATCGCGCTGAACTTCTTCGTCTTCGAAACGACGACCGATAAGACGCTTAATAGCAAATAGCGTGTTTTCTGGGTTCGTTACAGCTTGACGTTTTGCAGGTTGACCGACCAATGTTTCGCCGTCTGTATATGCAATAATAGAAGGGGTGGTACGCTCACCTTCTGCGTTTTCAATTACGCGAGGTTTGTCGCCGTCTAGTACAGCAACACATGAGTTAGTCGTACCTAAGTCAATACCAATGATTCTACCCATCAGGCTATCTCCGAAATAAATTCTCTGTTCGTTTGTTATGCCCTTATCGGGCTACAAAGCTAAACATGTATGTTTGCTTCTTGTATGCCCCATAGATAAGGGCGCCAAAAAGCATTTCAAGGGGAAAAATGAAAAAAAATAAAAATTATCGGCTTTTCGAGTGTTTTTTTTGATGCTGGATAAAAACTCAGCGCTCTACCACCGGATATAACCCGATAAAAATTATCTTAAGGCAAAGTAAACGGGAGGCTCTTGCCTCCCGTTTTCGTTCTTTTTCAGTAAGATTACTTAGCAACCATTACCATTGCAGGTCGAACGACACGACCGTTTAACTCGTAACCTTTTTGCATTACAAACATAACGGTGTTTGATTCGTGCTCTGGGCTTTCTTGGATTGACATCGCTTGATGGAATTCAGGATTGAAAGCTTCACCCTCTGGATTAATCTCTTTCAAACCGAACTTCTCAATCACACCAATGAAAGTTTTGTGTGTTAGTTCAACACCTTCGATCACAGGTTTAATCGCTTCGTTGTCCATGTCAGCCGCTTGAATCGCGCGCTCTAGGTTATCGATAACCGGCAACAGTTCTTCAGCAAAACGGTTCAAAGCAAATTTACGTGCTTTATCAACTTCTTGCTCAGAACGACGACGCATGTTCTCAACTTCAGCTTTCGCACGTAATACGCTGTCTTGCTGATCTTTCAAACGCTGTTCAGTCGAAAGCAATGCCGCTTCTAGTTGAGCAATTTTTGCTTCTTGCTCATCAAGTACTTCGCCTTCTTGCGCGTCATCTTGATTCCAATCGATATCAGCATCAGTGCCGACAGCTTCAGCTTCAACTTCAACCGCTTCTGGCTTCAGCTCTTCATCTTTAACTTTGTTTTCTTCGTTGCTCATGATATCTCCTGCATTCCTTCAGTTATCTCTTTTACGTTAATAACCGCTAAGGAACTGAATTCTCTTTTACGTTCTTGACACAAAAATTCGCATAAAAGCGTAACTTGCCTTTATTATGGGGATGAAGAATTTTGATTCAAGCCTAATTCAGTTGGAAACTTATGAAAAAACCATTTGAAGTCATCGCCATCATTGGCAAGCCTAGAGATCAACAAGCAATTCAGACTCACAAAGAATTGTATCAGTGGCTTACAACTCTAGGTTATTCTGTATTTATTGACGACAGGCTCAAAGAAATCTTAACGGATATTCCTCAAGACCACTTCTCAAGTTTAATCGAACTTGGCAGGCAGGCCGATCTCGCAATTGTTGTCGGGGGTGACGGCAATATGTTGGGTGCCGCTCGCGTACTCTCTCGCTTTGATATCTCTGTTATCGGTGTTAATCGCGGCAATTTAGGCTTTCTGACCGATCTAAACCCTGAGGATTTCCAAACACGCCTGCAAGCGGTCTTGCAAGGTGAATATATGGAAGAAGAACGCTTCTTGCTGGAAGCGGAAGTTCACCGCCATGGGCAAATCAAAAGTCACAATGCAGCTTTGAACGAAGCGGTGCTTCACCCAGGCAAAATTGCTCATATGATCGAATTCGAAGTGTACATTGATGACAAGTTCGCTTTCTCTCAGCGCTCAGACGGTTTGATCATCTCAACGCCAACAGGCTCCACAGCCTATTCTCTTTCTGGTGGCGGACCTATTGTCTCCCCTAGCCTCAATGCGATTACACTGGTACCTATGTTCCCGCACACACTTTCTTGTCGTCCATTAGTGGTTGATGGTAAGCGCCGTATTAAATTGGTGGTGTCACCAGACAACCGAGGTACTCAGGAAGTCAGTTGCGATGGTCAAATATCACTACCAGTATCTCCTGGTGATGAAGTGATCATTTATCAAAGCCCAAATGTGCTCAAGTTAATCCATCCGAAGGACTATAGTTACTACAGTGTGTTGAGAAGCAAGTTGGGTTGGTCGAGTAAATTGTTTTAAACCAACCACTCCACCTTCTATTGACTATCGACCTCGATTAATAATATCGAGGTCTTTTTATAGGGAATTATTAATATTTAAAATATTTTTTAATTTCCATTTATTTTCCATCATGCATTCATTTATCCTACACCCAGTTATTTGTGAGCTATGATTTATTCCATATTCAGGTTAAGGACTTCGGTCACAATTATTATTTATATCAATTTACTTACCCACAAACTTGGTTAAGAATCCATCCATCAGTCAACCAGCTATAACTCACAGCGGATTTAGATATGAGTAAAAATCTAAAAATTCAAGATAAGTTATGGTCAAGCTCCCTAGCTTGGTATACACACGACTATCAAATTTCAATCTTACCTTCTTTTGCACACGCCTAGTCTGCTTGGTTGTTTCTTCATTCTTTCGAATCTATTAAACAATCAACATCACCACTAAATCTATTTATATCGTTTTTCGATACTTGCATTCTTCTTTATTAATTTAAAGTTGTTGCTTGGTTATTCTTAAATAGATTTATTTAACTCGAATTTTATCGCTAATTATTTAGCGCGATATTTTGCACCCTAAATATATAACTGGTGTCGAATAATATCGCCTGACGAAAATTAAAATATTCAAAGGTATTATCATGGAAAACTTTAAACACCTACCAGAACCATTCCGCATTCGTGTTGTTGAGCCAGTAAAACGTACAACTCGTGAATATCGTGAAGAAGCCATTCTTAAAGCGGGTATGAACCCATTCCTGCTAGACAGTGATGATGTGTTTATCGACCTTTTAACAGATAGTGGCACCGGTTCTATTACACAAAGAATGCAAGCAGCAATGCTCATGGGTGACGAAGCTTACAGTGGCAGCCGCAGCTACTATGCGCTTTCGAATGCAGTGAAAGATATCTTCGGTTATGAGTTAACTATTCCAACACACCAAGGTCGTGGTGCAGAACAAATTTATATTCCAGTTCTGATTAAAAAGCGCGAGCTAGAGAAAGGCCTAGACCGTTCGAAAATGGTGGCGCTGTCTAACTACTTCTTCGACACCACGCAAGGTCACACTCAAGTTAACTGCTGTGTAGCGAAAAACGTCTATACCGAAGATGCTTTCAATACGTCTGTTAATGCAGATTTCAAAGGCAACTTTGACATCGCGAAACTGGAAATGGCGATTGAAGAAGCAGGACCTGCGAACGTACCTTACATTGTTAGCACGATTACTTGTAACTCTGCAGGTGGTCAACCTGTCTCTATCGCTAACTTAAAAGCGGTATACGAAATTGCTCAACGCTACGATATTCCAGTCATTATGGACTCTGCACGTTTTGCCGAGAATGCTTACTTTATCCAACAACGTGAGCCGGGTTACCAAGATTGGACTATCGAAGAAATCACTCGTGAAACTTATAAATACGCAGACGGCTTAGCGATGTCTGCTAAGAAAGATGCGATGGTTCAAATGGGCGGCCTTCTATGTTTCAAAGATGAATCGATGATGGACGTTTACACTGAGTGTCGTACGCTTTGTGTGGTTCAGGAAGGTTTCCCTACCTATGGTGGTCTTGAAGGCGGTGCAATGGAACGCCTTGCTGTCGGTCTTTATGATGGTATGCGCCAAGACTGGCTAGAGTACCGAATCGGTCAGGTTCAGTACCTTGTTGATGGGCTAGAAGCCATTGGGGTTGTTTGCCAGCAAGCAGGCGGCCACGCTGCATTTGTTGATGCAGGCAAACTATTACCTCATATCCCTTCACATCAGTTCCCAGCTCATGCTTTGGCTTGTGAACTTTACAAAGTAGCAGGTATCCGCGCAGTGGAAATCGGTTCGTTACTATTAGGACGTGACCCTGCAACCGGTAAACAACACCCTTGTCCTGCTGAGTTGTTACGTCTAACCATTCCTCGCGCTACTTACACTCAAACACACATGGACTTCGTTATCGAAGCATTTGGGAAAGTAAAAGAGAATGCTCACAACGTAAAAGGTCTGGATTTTACTTACGAGCCACCAGTGCTACGCCACTTCACCGCTCGTCTAAAAGAAGTTGAATAATAACTAAATCAAGCGCGCCTAATTGGCGCGCTATTTCCCTCTAAATCTAGCAAAACAAAATCTATAAATTTAGCGGGCTTTTTTCCTCAACATGAAACTTAAACAAGAGTAACGATTATGAACAATAATCCATCTTTAGTAGGCGGAGCTTGTATCATAGCAAGTGTCTGTGTAGGGGCTGGAATGTTAGGTTTGCCAAGCGCGGGAGCTGGCGCTTGGACAACTTGGTCTCTTATCGCAATTACCTTCACCATGATCATGATGACACTCTCGGGTTGGATGCTATTGGAAGCATTCAAACGCTATGATCTTAAAGTGTCTTTTAACACTGTAACCAAAGATATTCTCGGCGATAACGTCAATCGAATTAATAATTTAGCTGTGTATTTTGTTGGCGGTATCTTACTTTATGCGTACATCACTTCTTCAGGTTTAATTCTGGAAGGTGTTTTAGGCATTAATAATAAAATCGCGTCAGTCCTGTTTGTTGCTGTTTTCTCTCTTTTCGTTTGGCACTCTACTCGAGCAGTCGACAGGATCTCAATTGTTCTTATTGCCTTTATGGTACTGAGTTTTATTTTTGGTGTTTCGGGTTTAGCCGTCAACATCGATGCGAGCGTACTGTTCGACCGCATCAGCGAAGAATCCAATTACGCTCCATACGCTATGGCTATGCTGCCTGTGGCGTTAACTTCGTTTGGCTATCATCACTCAGTAGCCAGTATGCGTTCTTACTACGGATGTGAGCATCGCGCAAAATACGCCATTCTCGGTGGTACTGTTATCGCGCTGTGTCTGTACTTCCTATGGATGGTCAGTATTTACGGTAACCTACCACGTAGCAATTTCGGCCCAGTGATTGAGCAAGGCGGTAACGTTGAAGTTCTGTTGTCGGCATTAGGTTCTGTGATCGATTCAGACAAGGTATCCCACGCAATCAACACCTTCTCAATGGCGGCCATTCTTTCGTCGTTCATCGGTGTGGGCTTAGGTGTTTTTGATTTTCTGGCAGACCTGTTCAAATTTGAAGACAACAAACAAGGTCGCACTAAAACATGGGTAGTGACATTTATTCCACCACTCCTCCTTTCTTTATTGTTCCCTTTCGGCTTTGTTCTGGCGATTGGCTATGCAGGTGCAGCAGCAACAATTTGGGCTTGTTTAATTCCAGCTTTATTAGCTCGCAAATCACGCACTTTAGAAGGTGGACAAGAAGGATTTATGGCTCCGGGTGGTAACGCCATGATCGGCATGCTGATCTTATTTGGTATCGCGACCGCTGTGTTCCACTTTATGTCAATGATGAACCTATTACCTACATTCAGCGGTTAAGTCAGTTTTACTAACCCAATGACAACCCACTAATTACGAGAATTACAATGGCAGAAATACTCAATACAACAAAAGCCCCCCTGGCGATTGGACCCTATGTTCAAGGCGTTAATCTGGGTGGAATGGTCATTACTTCCGGGCAGTTACCAATTAATCCGGAAACGAAACAGATGCCTGAAGATGTTGCAGAGCAAACCTTACAATCACTAAACAATGCTTTGGCTATCATTGAAGAGGCAGGTTTAAGTGCAAGCAACATTGTTAAGACTACGGTTTTCGTTAAAGACTTAAATGATTTCCCATTAGTAAACAAAGTCTATGGCGAATTCTTTGAAAGCCACAAAGCCTCTTTTCCAGCGCGTTCATGCGTAGAAGTCGCTCGCCTGCCAATGGATGCAAAAGTGGAAATTGAAGTGATAGCGACCAAGTAAGCGCTATTCGCTAGATAATAAAAAAGACGCTTGAAGCGTCTTTTTTTTTTGAATTTATGCAATGTACGTTAGCCCTAATACACCAACTACAGCAAGTGTCGCGCCAAACATCATGACACTTGATAGTTTGTCAGCCAATGTCGATTGCGATTTACTTTTTCCCGAAGTGCTTTTCTTTTCTAATAGCGAAAGAAGTGCTGAGTTCATGATTTTCTACACCTTGTCACATTGTATACAGGTTGCGTATTCTATCTTTTTTGTGAACCTCGTCAAATTATTTAATGAACATTTAGTAATCAATTCAAAATTGATTCTCACATTGTTCAAAGGGCATATTGCTAGAAAGCTAGTGCTATCAAGCAACTCTACTTGAATCCCATTTAACGCATTAAACACAGCACCATTTCCAACACTAAAAATTTTCACACAGCCATCTTTACTGTATAAAGAAACAGTATATACTGTTCAAAAATACAGTATTATTTAATTGTACAGGTGACGAAAAATGCTGGCTCATTTAAGCGTAAACAACTTTGCAATCGTGAAATCTTTGCAGCTTGAGCTTTCACAAGGAATGACGACCATTACTGGCGAAACAGGCGCTGGTAAATCTATTGCTATTGACGCTCTAAGCTTATGTCTTGGTGGCCGTTCAGAAGCGAGTATGGTTCGACAAGGTGAAGACAAAACCGAAGTCAGCGCTTCATTCATCCTAGACAACAATATTAACGCCACCCGCTGGTTGGAAGATAATGACCTGCTGGACGGCAAAGACTGCATACTGCGTAGAACCATTACTAAAGATGGTCGTTCACGTGCATTTATCAACGGTAGTCCTGTTCCGGGATCACAACTAAAAGCGCTAGGTCAGTTACTGATTAATATCCATGGTCAACATGCGCATCAGCAACTGATGAAGCCAGAGCAACAATTGGCAATGTTGGATCAATATGCTAACCACACAAGCCTGTTGGAAAGTACTCGTATCAGTTACCAAAACTGGCGACAGTCGAATAGCCAACTGAAGCAGCTCAAAGAAAACCGCTTACAAAACCAAGCACAATTACAACTTTTGGAATACCAAATTAAAGAACTGAATGAACTTTCAATTGGTGAAGAAGAGTACAACGAAATAGAACAAGAGCATAAGCGCTTATCTAACAGCGGTGATCTTGCTTTGAATTGCCAAAAAGCGATCACTTTGATTGATGAAGGCGAAGAAGTTAACGCTCTAAGCTTATTACAGTCCACCAGTCATACCTTAATTGAACTAGCAGAAATGGACAGCTCGCTTTCAGCGCTACCAAATATGATTGCCGAAGCGATTATTCAGTTGGAAGAAGCAAATAATGAACTTCGCTCATACCTCGATCATATTGATGTAGACCCTGAGCGCATGGCTTATGTAGAAGAACGCTACTCAAAGATTATGTCTCTTTCACGTAAGCATCACGTTCTCCCTGAAGAGTTGTATCAGCATCATCAAGACCTACTCAAACAAATTGAGCAACTTGATAGCTCTGATGAAAAGCTCTCTGAACTGGAAGCTGATGTTGCGAAACAGTATCAAGCGTTTCTTACTCAAGCTGAGAAGTTAAATAAATCTCGCATACGCTACGCTAAAGATCTGGATAAACTCATTAGTCAAAGTATGCATGAATTGAGCATGGAGAAAGCCCAATTCAAGATTGATATTAGTAGCCAATTAGGTCACCCAACTCCATTAGGTATCGACTCTGTGACCTTCTTGGTGTCAACCAACGCAGGTCAACCGCTTCAACCTATTGCGAAAGTGGCATCGGGTGGTGAGCTTTCACGTATATCACTCGCTATCCAAGTGATCACTGCACAGAAAGTGGATACACCTAGCTTGATCTTTGATGAAGTAGATGTGGGGATTTCAGGTCCAACTGCGGCAGTCGTTGGTAAAATGTTGAGAAAACTGGGCGAATCTACTCAGGTTCTTTGTGTAACTCACTTACCTCAAGTTGCGGGTTGCGGTCATAACCAAATGTTTGTTGCAAAACAAACCAAAGGCGGTAAAACCGAAACGCAGATGGTGAAACTCGATAACGAACAACGAGTCTCTGAACTAGCACGTCTGCTCGGTGGTAGTCAGATTACTGAATCGACGCTAGCCAACGCAAAAGAGCTGTTAATTGCTGCATAGCACACAAAAGTCGCGATTTTTTGTCTACGCTTTGCAACCAAATTCAAAATTCGTAGTCTCAATTAGCTCATAGTGATTTGATGTTTTTACATTCGCTGTGAGCTTGTTTATTATCTTGCGAGTTTTATTTTACGGTTTATAGAAGTTTGAATATGCAGTTTACCAAATGGCTTATTGCCATTCCCCTAGCAGTGACTACCTTGTCTGGCTGCTCATTACTAGAAAAATTGGTTTATCGAATCGACATCAACCAAGGCAACTATGTTGAACAAGAATCCGTAAATAAATTGAAATTTGGTATGAGCAAAGAGCAGGTACGTTTCGTTCTTGGATCACCAATGTTGGTAGAAAATGGTTACCCTGATACTTGGTACTACATCTATCACCATACTGAAGGGCACAAAGATTCTGAACAAAAAAACCTTATCGTCAGTTTCAACCCTGCGGGTACATTGACCAACGTTTCTGGGGATTTTCCAGCTGGTGATTCGTTTTTCGAAGGCATCAACTAGAGTAATTCCCATATAAGGTTTCTCTAAAGAATTTCAGGTCCTAAATACAAAAAAGAGCTTGTTTCATACAAGCTCTTTTTTATACACATACATTATTTCGAACTGGCTGCTTGAGCTCTTTGCTGCTCTACTCGCTTACGGCGAATTTCTTTCGGGTCAGCCAATAACGGGCGGTAAATCTCAATTCTGTCTCTGTCACGAACTGTCGAGTCAAGCTTCACATTGCGGCTAAACACGCCCACTTTGTTTGCTTTCAAGTCAATCTCTGGATACATGGACAAAATACCAGACGTCTGAATGATCTCTTCTACCGTCATGTCTTTGTTTACGACAAGATTCAGAACTCGTTGCTCATGCGGCAAGGCATAAACCACATCAACATGAATAATATCCGATTCAATACTCATTATGCGTACACCTGCTTTGCTCGTTTTGTGAAAGCATTAACCATGTTACTGGTCAGCTCATTAAAAATTTTACCAAACGCCAGTTCAATCATTTTGCTCGAAAACTCAAACTCTAACTTCAGTTCGACCTTACAAGCCTGCTCGTCCAGTGGCGTAAAATGCCACCCACCACGTAAGGTTTTAAATGGGCCATCAACCAAATTCATCATAATCGACTCACCATGACGCAACTCGTTTGATGTAGTAAATGTTTTGCTAATACCGGCTTTAGACACATCAACAGACGCGACCATAGCCTCTGGCGATGATTCCAATACACGAGAACCTGAGCAACCCGGCAAAAATTCAGGGTAGCGAGCGACATCATTAACTAAATGAAACATCTGCTCTGCACTAAACGACACCAACGCAGAACGACTAATTTGTTTCATCTTTACTCCTCATCTTTGCCCGGACATATCGGTTAGCGCTGATTGTACTGTCATACTTATGTCACCTCAAGTAAACGCACATTGCTACTTGTTAGACAACGCAGTTAACCTTATGCTACGCAAAGAAAAGCATTTCCTATCTATTCACCAAATCCGTATAATGCGCCCACTATGGTAAAGAAAAATTCAAAGACAAAAGCGGGTAGCAACACTATCGCGCTTAATAAAAAAGCTCGCCATGAATACTTTATTGAAGATGAAGTAGAAGCAGGGCTTGAGCTACAAGGCTGGGAAGTTAAATCTCTTCGTCAAGGCAAAGCGAATATCGCTGAAAGCTATGTTTTCATGCGAGACGGAGAAGCTTTTATTTCTGGAATGACTATTACTCCGCTACAACAAGCCTCAACGCATGTTGTTGCTAACCCTACTCGTGTACGTAAACTGTTATTAAGCCGTCGTGAACTCGACAACCTATTCGGTCGAATTAACCGTGAAGGTATGACTTTAACAGCGTTGTCTCTTTACTGGTCTCGCTCTTGGGTAAAACTCAAAGTTGGCGTTTCGAAAGGTAAAAAGCTTCACGATAAACGTGATGATTTAAAAGAAAAAGATTGGGCGAGAGAGAAAGCACGCGTAATGAAGAGCTCATTGCGTTAATCTTGACCAAACAGACGCACAGCGCTAGACAGGCAATGCTTTTCTGGTACTATGCATCAACAACCTTGGGGCTGATTCTGGATTCGACGGGAATTTTGAAGTCTGAGGTGCATGCCGAGGTGCGGTAGGCCTCGTTAACAAACCGCAAAAAAATAGTCGCAAACGACGAAAACTACGCACTAGCAGCTTAATACCCTGCTAAGAGCCTCTTTGCCCTAGCTTCCGCTCGTAAGACGGGGAATAACAAAGAGTCAAACCCAAACAAGCTAGCTCGGATTCTCCAGCCTGAGAGATGAACAGCGAATTATAATTCAGGATAGTCATTCATTAGCGTGTCGGTTCGCAGGTGGGTGGCGAAATTAAAGATCGACTAAGCATGTAGTACCAATGATGAATGATTTTCGGACGCGGGTTCAAATCCCGCCAGCTCCACCAATCACTAGTAACGGGACGTCTCAGGACGTCCCGTTTTCTTTTCTAAACCCTTGTCCTATCTAGCTTTAAGTGGTTCAGGGCGTCTCATCGAGATTCACTTAATCTCAGTCATTTAGTAACATTCTGCGTAACACTAACCAATAACAACACAAATTGGTGTTACATCAGAAAGGAACTATTAAAATGGCTAAGCAAATCAAGCCTTTATCACCAACTCAAGTAACCAAAGCTAAGCCCTTAGAGAAAGAGTATTCGCTTGCAGATGGCAATGGTCTGTACTTACGTATAAAGCCGAATGGCGCAAAACTTTGGATTTTCAACTACATCCATCCAACTACTAAAAAACGTAAGAACATCAGCCTCGGCGCATTTCCTGATATTACTCTCGCATCTGCGAGAGAGAAAACAAGAGAGATGCGCCAGCAAGTCGCTGAAGGCATTGATCCAAAAACCCACAGAGATAACCAACTCATTACCGCACAGATAGCTCAGTCATCAACTCTTAAATCCGTTGCCGAAGAATGGTTTGAAGTAAAAAAGCATGACGTTTCCGAAGACTATGCCAGCGATATCTGGCGCTCTCTGGAGCTACATATCTTTCCTAACCTCGGTAACATGCCGATAAGTGAATTAACTGCCCCGATAGTGATTCAAGTCTTACGGCCTGTGGAAGCAAAGGGCGCATTAGAGACAGTTAAACGAGTATGTCAGCGAATAAATGAAGTGATGAACTACGCGGTGAATTGCGGAAAGATTCAGTCCAACCCACTATTCGGGATAAAGCATGCTTTTAAAAAGTCGAAAGCTGATCACATGAGTACTATCAGCCCAGACGAACTTCATCTTCTTATGCAAGCGATGTCGTTAGCCAATATCAAGCTTGCCACCCGCTGCGCTTTTGAATTCCAACTCCACACTCTGACCCGTCCTGTTGAATGTGCCGCTGCAGAATGGAGTGAAATTGATTTCGAAAACAAACTTTGGGTCATTAGCAAGGATAAAATGAAAATGAAGCGCGATCACAAAATCCCTCTTTCAGACGCTTCGATTCAACTTTTAAACTTTATGAAGCCTATTTCCTACGGACAACGCTATGTATTCCCTAGCTCAACATCAGTTGATCAGCACATGAACAGCCAGAGCGTCAACGCGGCACTAAAACGTGCTGGAATGAAAGGAAAGCTAGTAAGTCACGGTATGCGTTCCATTGGCAGTACAGCACTCAACGAACAGGGCTTTAACAAAGATGCTATTGAGCTGTGTTTAGCACACGTAGACAAGAACACGATTCGTGACATCTACAACAATGCTGAATACTTGGAAGAACGACGCAAGATCATGGAATGGTGGAGTAATTTCATACTTGATGCTTCTAAAAATGCCAACACAATTGCTAAGAACAAGGGATAAGGCAATGAGTAGAATATATGATGATCTTTCGTATAAAGATTCTGCACTCTACAAATTTGTACATAAACACAGGGAACGAATTCTTAAAGACAGGACAAAAACTCCTGAAAATACAGCTCTCTTTCTTCTCTATCTTGGATTTAGCCTAATCGAATCTGCGCCTAGTGAAAGAGTTTATACAGAATTGCAGTATTTAATCGATGACACATTTGCAGCTGCCCTAGATATTTTATGTTCAGAAAACGCCGAAGAAATTAACCAAATAATGCGAGACTACTCAGATCAGTTAGGCTTAACAAAGAGCAAAAAGCCTAAAAAGATTGATGATGAGGATATTTATCGAATGGTTTTGCTAGGTAAAGAAATTTTTCCTGAAAAATCTTTAGAAAAGATCTATGAAAAAATCGCAAATGTGACAAAGATCACTAAGCTTTCTAAAAGCCAAGTCAAGAAAAAATACTACTCTTTTATCCAACTGAACAAAGAACAAACAGAGCTAACTCTTTACAAAGCGCGAAACAAATCAAAAAGGGAGGTCCATCAAAACATGATAAGAATTTTCGAGTTTGACATTACATTTTTATCATCTTACAAGGAATTTTTCCTTGACATGGTTTCGTGCTTTGATGAGGTAGTTGAACATTCCCATCTTCATTACTCAGGTTTCCCATCAAAAGAAACACCAAGTTCGATACAGTCTTTGATGAATTTTGATAACCATCTGAAATTATACAAAAAATCTGATTACCCATGGATGATTAGATTATCAGAGATCGGTTTTTCTGAAAGACATAATGAGTTCAAACGTTACAGAGATAACCTACGGAAGTACTACTCATCTCAGTCCATAAACAAACTGCCTAGCTTGTCATATTCTGATGATCTTGAAGCTGAAGCTGTGTTTTCCAACTTCTTTTCATTAACAAAACCTTTAAAATCAAATAAATAAGAAGAAAAACTCTCTAAATTAACGATTGGTCAAGAACCCCCCTCTGTTTTTGACCAATCACTTGTCATAACTTCAATTCCGTCGCTGGCCAGCGGTCTTTAACACAAACGAAAAATTAAAAAATAACAAAGGTGTTAGTTATGACTGAACAACAAATCAAAATCGTACGTAAATCTGACGTTCTACAACGCGTACCCTTCTCAAGAGCGACTCTCCATCGCAAAATCAATGATGGAACTTTCCCACCGTCAATTCCTTTAGGCGCAAACTCTGTTGGTTTCTTGTCTCATGAGGTCGATGCAATTATCGCAGCCATGGCACTAGGCAAAGATCTACAGCAAACTGTTTCTCATCTTGTTGAGCAAAGACAGTCTCTTTTCGACAACAGTCTCTATGCACTAGCCGCATAACTAAAAATTCTCACTAAGCACAAATAAATCAATTGTTTACTGCATGCTTTAGCATGCTGGTAGAAGTGCAGAATTTTTTAGTTATATATATTATCTAGAAATTTTGCACTTTTACGTTCAAGCAGGAATTAGAATAAATGAACGTCATCGCGCAATCTCAAGCTACAGAACACACTCTACTTCAAACCTCAAAAGCTAAGTCGGTTTTCATTATGCTCGACCCGTTCCTTCAGCATCGCTCGAATGATCATCGAGTCGTTGCTCTACGCAACGACAGAAGCAATGCGATGGATGTCGTCAGATATTATCTAGATGCTGGCTATACGATTACATTAGTCGCCGATTCAAAGCTGTTCCCGACTCAAACGGCTAGATTAATGAAAAGCAACTACTGTGGAAGTCGTGTTCCAATGTTAGATAGCGCGACAGGGATTTACTACAGCCTAGAGAACTTTAGAAGCACTGTGACTTATCTAACCCTTTGCAACTCTCTATCACCGTGCAAAGAGACATCGCAGTGGCTTTCCAGACAATTGATTCGTACTGTTCCTCTGACAAACAGCACAACCGAGGCATGTGTTAACACCTTTCTGTCAGATTTACAGGGCGTTCAGAGTATTAAGTTATTGAGAGCTGCACTTGATGAGCAACTCGAACAGAATCGCAATAGAGTGAGAAAATTCATGTCTCCAACTCTTCAAACTAAGACCATCACCGTTGATTCATTGCGCTCTCCGCTGTGCTCACAGCTTATCAACGACAGCAAAACTCTTGCAGTAAGAGCGGCAACAGGCACAGGGAAGACCAAGCATCTATTTGGTCCATTAGCGAAAGCGGCTCGAAGCAAAAACAAGAAGATCGTTTACCTGTCTTACCTGACTGCACTGGTCGAACAATACTGCAATGACAATCTCGCAGTCAGCTACAACCAAGATTTATGCGAGCTAGAACAGGCGGATGCGATGGGGGTTGTTGTAAACAGCATTTGGAAATCTCATATTCGCTCTGTGCTTAATCAGGCGGATATCCTTATCATTGATGAGTTCGAAAAAGTACTGACGACTGTCGTATGTTCTGAACCAAGTAAACAGTTGCCAAAGCAACAAGTTTTTGAAAGCTTGTCAGAAGCCATTCGTAATGTCCCACAATTGATTGTGGGTGATGCTGATCTTTCAGATATCAGCTTGGGTTATATCAAAGAGTTAAGAAGCGAAGTGACGCTATTGGATTGCACTGAGAACCCGTATTCTTCAATCAAAGCGGTGATCACAGATAAAAACCAGTACCTCTCTGACGTTTATCTTAAAGAGCGGCTTACTAAGAAAGATAAAGTGTTCCTGTTTGATTCTCTCGTCACACTTCGTCAGGTTACCCAATCACTAGGCTATAAAGATACTAATAAGCTAGATAGTGAAGATGAAGCACTAAAAGACGGTGTCTTAATTATCCACGCTCACAATAAAGACATGCCTGCTCAAAAAGCCTTTTTGGAGAATCCAAACGAAGAGATTAAGAAGTATAAAGCAATCATGGCATCTCCTTGCTTAAGTTCAGGATTCTCAATTACTACGCACTTTACTAACAAGGTTGTGGTTTTCTGCGATAAGACATTGACACCTTTAGAGCTGATTAATTTCGCACGTCGATTTCGTACAGCAAAACAAATTTGGTTTGCCGTTGATGCATACAAAGATTTCATTACGCCACATACCAAAGAGACGACGTACAAACCAACAGTCCATGTTCAACCAACCGACAAGTTAAACATTGCATTCAACAACGTTAAAAAGCGCTTCTTCGCTCCTTTAGCCTTGCATTTACATTTAACGTTGGAAGAACTCGGTTTCATGACTACATCGGCCCCATCCTCTTTTACAGCACAACTGTTTGCTCAAAAGAGTGTTACTCTGGCAGCCAAAGCGTACAAAGAGTTAGAAGTGCAAGCGATTGTATCCTCACCTGATTTAACTCAAGAACAAGCTTCCTGGTTATGGGCTAAAGACAGAAGGACGTCTTCTGATAACGCTTCTTTAACTAAGTTTCAGATCAAACGGGATTACGGAGTGAAGAAGGTTACAGAAGATGACGTTCACTTCCACTTCAAGTTCTTAGCCAACCGAAGTGTGTTTGATTCATTCCCGTTCGTGAATCGCTCTAGTGACAAAGTGGAAATCGAAACTAAGCACCATCGTATCGCTCATCTCATCTATGACCGAATTTTGAAAAAGTATGGATTTTCTGTCGATGGTGACGCCTTTTGGATTCATAAAGATGAGGTTCGCCAGATTGTAAAAACCTGTTATGTTAACCGAAAGCTATTGAACTGGGCTTTTAAAGATAGCTTACACATTACCAAACCTCTTCATCAGGAGGCAAACCCAAACAAGGCGACGTCATACCTTAAAAGACTCTTAAACTCATTGGGCTTCGAAGTTGGGACATTCCGCAGCAGTAGCAAGAAAGCAAAAGTAGAAATGCATAAAAACGCTCGTAATTATGCTTACTATACAGCCCCATCTGAAACTACCAAGTCCGCAGCTTAACAACCAACACTGCCCTGCTACCACGACACTCAGAAGGTAGCAGGGAATATCCCACATCAAATCATAATCTTACTACAGCGCTCAATTCCTGGATCTAAAGCCTCTCAATCGAAGCTTGTTGCGTTATAATGCCCACAATTTTGTTCTTCGCTCAAACCAAGGTTCTGAGCGAGCCGTGAACGTTTAAGAGATTCTTATGACAAACAATACCGCAGTAGAAAAAATCAGCCTTGAAGAGCTAAAAACATGGCTTTGGGGCAGCGCAAACATCATGCGTGGCACTGTAGATAGCTCAGACTTCAAAAACTATATCTTTGGTCTCCTGTTCTTAAAACGTCTTTCAGACGTATTTGACGAGCGTGTAGAAGCCGTGATGGAAGAGGAAGGTTGCAACGCTGAAGAAGCAATGGCGCTCATTCAGGAAGATAACCCAGAGCAATTCGTTCCTGTGTATGCACGTTGGAACAAGCTGATCGAAAGAACGGAAAATATTGGTGAGTACATCGATGAAGCCTTTGCTGAAATCGAACATCAAAACCCATCACTAGAAAAAGTGCTTACCGCCATTCAGTTCGGTGATAAAGAGAAGCTCAGCAATGAGCTACTGACTCGCCTGCTCCGCCACTTTAACCAACACAAGCTGGGCAATAAAAACCTCTACAAAGCCGACCTACTTGGAGATGCATACGAGTATTTGATTGGCAAATTTGCTGATGATGCTGGTAAGAAAGGTGGCGAGTTCTACACCCCTCATGAAGTGGTAGAGCTTATTGTTAAGCTGATTGACCCACAACCAGGCCATGAGATTTACGATTTGACCTGTGGGTGTGGCGGCATGTTGGTTGAATCCGCTCGTCACATTAAAGAAAACTACGAGAATGGCACCATCATGGGTAAACCTAACTGTAAACTTTACGGTCAGGAGAAGAACCTAGGAACATGGGCAATTGCCAAACTCAACATGTTCCTGCACAACCTAGATGGTGACATTAAGCGCGGCGATACTCTCGTAAACCCATTACATAAAGACGGCGAAGGTCTTCAAACGTTCGACCGTGTCATTGCCAACCCTCCATTTTCAATCAAAGACTGGTGGGAACCATTGGAATTGAATGGCGGCAAGATAGTTGGCGATAACGGCAAAGAGAGAAATGTTAAATACAGCACTGACCTTAAAGATCCTTATGGTCGATTTGGCCTTGGCGTTGCACCGAGGACTAAAGCAGATCTAGCCTTTGTTCAGCATATGGTTGCCTCAACGAAAGATGACGGTCGTATCGGCGTTGTCGTCCCTCACGGTGTACTTTTCCGTGAAGGTGATGAGGGTAAAATTCGTAAAGGTATGCTTATCGGCAACGATGAATTTAAGGGTGACTTGATCGAAGGTGTCGTTGGTTTGCCGCCAGCACTTTTCTTCAACACAGGCATTGCGGCTGCGGTTTTAATCATCAATAAAGACAAACCTGCTGCACTGAAGAACAAAGTGATTTTCGTTGATGCATCTGCTGAGTTTGGTGAAGGCAAGGCGATGAACTATCTTCGCGAAGGTGATATCAAACGCATCACAACCGAGTACAGCAAAGCGAAACAAACACTAATTGATGCAGGAGATCAGACGGAAGATAAACTTTCGGAGCTACTGGATGCTGTCACTGTTGATAAATATCTACGCGTAGTCGATATCGTTGAAATCAAGCAGAATGACTTTAACCTCAATATCAGCCGCTATATCGATTCTTCAGATGAAGAAGAAAAAGTTTGTATTACAACCACTCTTAGAAACTTAGCTCAAATTGACGAAAAGATTTGTGAAGTAGACTCAAAGCTCAAAGACCTCATCAACTCAGTATCTATTGAGGTATAAACTATGGATAACTGGAGAGACTCAAAAATAGAAGAGCTTTGCACCTTACACTACGGCAAATCTCCTAAAGGCATAGATTCAGATGATGGCATTTACCCGATTTATGGCACTGGTGGCATAGTTGGAAGTACCAACGATTATTTATACGATAAGCCGAGTATCATTCTTGGACGAAAAGGGTCTATCGGTAATATTCACTATGTAAATAAACCGTTCTGGACAATCGATACTACTTTTTATGTCGAAGCCAAAAATTGCGATACTAAATGGTTATATTACGTATTCAGTAGTTTAAACATAGAGAAGCTGAACGAAGCTACAGGTGTTCCCAGTCTGAGCCGAAATAACATTTATGCTCAAATGTTAAAAGCTCCAAGCGACCAAAAAGAACAACAAAAAATAGCGGAAATCCTTTCAACTGTTGATAAGAAAATCGACCTTATCGACCAGAAAATTGCAGAAACCGAAAAGCTAAAAACAGGTTTGATGCAAAAACTGTTTTCAGAAGGTGTCGGTGTTCAGGACGAGAACGGGGAGTGGCAACCGCATACTGAGTTTCAGGATTCCATATATGGCAATATCCCGAAAACATGGAAACTGTTTAAGCTAAACCAAGTTACTGATTATGTTGATTATCGAGGAAAGACTCCTCCAAAAGTCGAAAGCGGTACATTTTTAGTAACTGCTAAAAATATAAAAAATGGCTTTATAGATTATGAATGCTCGAAAGAGTACATCCCATCAGAGCTATATGATGACGTTATGAGTCGTGGGAAACCTAAGCTGGGTGACGTTGTATTCACAACAGAAGCTCCGTTAGGTAATGTTGCCTTAATAGATCGCTCCGATGTAGCCATTGCTCAACGAGTTATAAAGTTTCGCCCCAAAGACGACATTTGTCTAGATAGCGGGTACCTGAAACACTTTATGCTATCTACCTATTTTCAAAAAGAGCTACTCCAAAATGCTACTGGCAGTACAGTGTTAGGAGTCAAGGGAAAGCGACTTCACGTTATGCTTGTATGCTTGCCAAGTATCAATGAACAAATAATGATAGTAGATATTCTGAATGAAGTAGATAGAAAAAAGCATTTTCTCGAACTACAAAAAGCCGAAACCCAACAACTTAAAAAAGGCTTGATGCAGAAGCTACTTACGGGCGAATGGCGAGTTCCTGTTGAGGAAACTGAAGCCGCTTAGCGATTGCTTCATGATGCCTTCAAGCGAAGGCATCTGAAAAGCAAAAAACGTAATTTAAATGAACAATAAAAAATGAATAACAATAAATAAAGGAATAAGGTATGTCAGGTCAGGCTGAATCATCGAATCCAGAGCTAGTTGGGGTAGAACGCCCAGCGATTGAATGGTTAAAAACCCTTGGTTATCAGCACATTAAAGGTCGAGATGTAGAACAAACACACAAGACTGAGCCTGTTATTCTGGAGTCAGTGTTAACTGACAGACTACACGCCCTTAACCCTTGGCTGGCCGAGGTTCCGAAAGGTGCAAACAAAGCGATTAAACAGCTCAGAGACATATGGTTTGAGCATAACAGCGACTTAATGCTGGCTAACCATGCGTTCTGGAAGCATGTTCTGTTTCAATCGAATCTGCAACAAAAAGACAAAAATGGTCAGCCTCGTAGCATCCGCTTTATCAACCAAACGGGTGCCGAGGGTAACTTATTCCATGTGGTGGATCAGTACGTCGGCAAAAATGCTAACGATGAACTTTTTAAACCCGATTTACTTTTATTTATTAATGGCTTACCCCTTGGCTTGATTGAGTGTAAAAACAGCTCAATTAAGCTCAGCAAAGGCATTGCACAAATTGATGGCTACCAAGGCACCTTTACACAGCATTTTGCCTTTAATATGGTTTGTGCCGCCATTAACCGCAGCCAAGCCAAATATGGCGCTATATATGCGTCTGAACAGTTTTATCTAACTTACAAATTTGATCCGAAAAAGCCTGACGAGAACATTGTTCTTACCGAATTAGAAAATCAATTAGGAAAGAAACCTACAGAGCAAGACAAGCTACTGTGGGCATTATTCGAGCCTTCCCGCTTCGTGCGTTTAGTCTGTTTCTATCCTATGTATGAAATCGAGAAAGGCGTCATGATCAAGAAGTTGCCACGTTACCAACAGTGGCGTGCAGTAGAAAAGACGCTACTTCGTCTACAGGGTAAAGACCCGCAGCTATTAGGCCAAAAACTTGGCGGCGTGGTTTGGCATACGCAAGGGAGTGGTAAATCACTGACGATGGCACTACTTGCCCGTTTAATGCGAGCCGAAATTTCTGGTTTCAATAACCCAAGTATTTTGATTCTTACCGACCGCACTGACCTTGACCGTCAGATCCATAATACTTTTACTAATGTCGGTCTTGAATCGATTAAAGCAGACTCCGTCGCAGGGCTAGAAGCCATGCTCAGCAATGACTACGGCACCATTTTCACTTCGACCGTTCAAAAGTTTCAAGAAAGCGATGGTAAGCAGATACAGGCCGCAAAAGAGTCTGAAGATGAGGATTCCATTGCAGATTCTAAAAGTCGCGTCAGACGCGTTTTGAGGAAAGATGATTCGGGGCAAGAACAGTGCTGGATTTTAAAGGAGAACAATGTTCTTCACGGCCAAACTGATGCTAATGGCACCCCTAAAAAAGCCAAATGGGAACTCATCAGCGAAGAGAAAGTTGATTTTCGAGTTCTGAGTACCAAGCCAAACTTCTTCGTGATGGTTGATGAAGCTCACCGCAGCCAGTATGGATTCCTTGCTGCATTTATGCGTGCTTCTTTACCTAATGCCAAGTTCATAGCATTTACTGGCACCCCGCTTTTTAAAGACGATAAAGAAACCCTGGGTACATTCGGCGGTAAAGAATACATCGATACTTACCGCCTCGACGAGGCGGTTGCAGATGGCGCGACACTGCCTATTAAATATCTTGAAGGTATGGCGCAATGGGGTAGCGACGGAAAGCTAAAACAAGCTTTTGAGGATGAATTTGGTAATGAGCCTTTAGCCCGTAAGAAGAAACTAAAGCAAGAGTTACTCAAAAAACGTCGTGGTGCTATCGGGCGTATTGACGAGAATGCTCGCCATCTCGTCGAACATTTTCTATCAAGCGTGAAGCCTCGCGGCTTTAAAGCCATGCTGGTATGTGACGGGCGTGATATGGCTGTTCGCTATAAAGACGTACTAAACCAAATCGTGCAGGAGCGTCAAAACAAAGGTCTGCCGACCTTTGAAAGCCGAGTGGTTATCTCTCTCGGTAGTATGACCGATAAGCGCACAGGTATTAGTGAACAACAAGCTCACTATGCATCAGGCTCAACATCAAAACTTGAAACTATCGAAGAGCGCATCAAACGGGAACTCAAACAAGGCCAAACACCGATAGCCGTACCGTCTGAAAAGATCCCAAGCTTCGTGAATGATGAATTTAAGCTGCCTTATGGTGATGAGTCTGCTAATACCAAAGAAGAAACCAAGTTTAACAACATTGGGTTAATCATCGTTTCTGACATGCTGTTAACTGGCTGGGATGCTCCTATTGTCAGCACTCTATATTTGGATAAACCGCTAAAAGAACATACTTTGCTTCAGGCTATTGCTCGTGTAAACCGAACTCGAAAAGGTAAGAAAGCGGGTTACATTGTCGATTATTTCGGTGTAGTTGAGTACCTAGATGAAGCGCTGAAAGTTTATGGGGGTGACGTACAACCCGATCAAGTATGGACGGACGTAGAAGCGGAGTTACCACGTCTTCAATCAGCTTTGACAAAAGTGTTAGACATTCTTCCGAAAAAGCACAATCCCGTGAAGCAACCAGAACCTTACAAAGAGGATGCCGATCTCTACCTAGACCCAGATACTCGTCTAGATATTGTTGAAGACTTCCTCGTTGCTCTCGCTGGATTCAATAGCCGCTTAGATATCGTGTTACCCGACGAACGCGCATCTAAATATCAGCCTTACTTCAAAGTGCTGAATGAGATAAAACTCCAACTGCGCAACAAAATGCCTGAGAGTGCTGATACGGTTCGCATCACCGCATCTGAATCTGAGCTGCTTAAAAACATGCTCGACGAGCATATAGAAGCAAGTGAAGTTAAGAGCTTGCTAGGTCGTGAAGTTTCAATTCTGGATGCTGCGGATATGGATCTACTCCGCAAACAAAAAAGTGCAGGAAGTGCAGCATTGGTCATGAAGAACAAACTCAAGCACACCATCAAGACGGGTAAAGGTAAAGATCCTGCCTTCTTTGGTGACTTGGAAGAAGAGCTAGAAAAGCTTATCCAAGATGAACGTGAAGGACGTATTGAACAAGCTCTATTCCTTGAACAGCTAGAGCTTTTTGCTCAGCGTGTTCGTGATAAAGATGCCAAGCCATCTGAAATGGGCCTGGGAACAGCAACAGAGCGAGCCGTGTTCAACTACTTGGAAAAGCAGGTAGAGGAAGCAGAAGCTTTGGCATGGACTAAAGGCATCTTTAGCCACCCTGATATCGCTGAAGTCATGTTGTCACCGATATGGAAAAAACAGACTGATATTCATAATGAGATCAAAAAAACAATCAGGACTATTTTACGTGGTCTTGGAGGCTGGGATATGACGGTAGCACGTCAGCACTCTGCTGAAATTTTCAGTATTATGCTGAACAACTGAGCCTTTGCTTCACCAAAGACGAAAGAAACAGATGCCAATTTTTCAATACGGTACAACTGAAATCGAGTGGGAATTTAAGCTCGACTCAAAACTCAGTCACCACTACGTTACTGTAGAAAGAGGGAAGACTGTTCTTCTCAGAGGCCCAAGTGCCTCTGAGGACGAGCAACGAGAGCTGATTCGGTATAGAGCAAGGTGGATCAAAGAGCGCTTAGCGGAAGTCAATCAACCGTTAAAAGAAGAAATCGTCACAGGTAGCCGAGCGCCTTACCGTGGTCGTTCTTTCTATTGTGAAGTGATCCCTGCGCCAGAGTTATCGACGGTAGAAGTGAAGTTTAACCAAAGCCGTTTTAAAGTTCTTTCTCCCGAAGGCCACTTCGTCAGCCGTGAGCGATTCAAACCAGCGTTGGAGCGCTTCTACAAACAGAAAGCCTTAGAAAAAATCGCTTCTCGCTTACGCTATTGGCAACAGGAAACGGGCATGCAAGCCACAACTTTCCACATAAAAAAGTTTGATGCTCGTTGGGCTAACTGTACCGAGAACAATGTTCTGGAGTTCCACCCTCGTTGCATGGAGTTTTCCAATAAGGTGATGGATTACATAATCCTTCATGAGCTATGTCATACCGTAGAAAAAAGCCATAGCAAAAACTTTTGGAAACTAGTCGCCAAGTATTGTCCTGACTGGAAAGAACTGCATGAAGAGGTAGAGCGTTCTGGGATGGGGATCTAGCGGAGTCTACTGCACTTTGAAAATGTCAGGAGGCACTGCTCATTGCTTTAAATCTTTCACTCGCCCCCTACTCACGACTTTTTATTCGCTAATTTAATTGAATAACTTTCATCTTTTAGGAACCTAGCGAGAACAATGTTCTCGCAGTATCAAACTTAGGTGATCATATAGGTTAATGATACATACACACCAATTAAAACCACTCAACTAAAAAATTTTAATTCAATATAGTTTTTAATGTTTTTCATTATACATAAAAAACCTTTTAGTCAAGTTGAAAAAACTCTTGATTAAGAAAAAACAATCTAATATATTAAATCCCGTAACAGGAAGCAGAGCTTCTATCTAGAAAGTGGCTTAAAGATATATTTAAACTAATATTACTTAACCTTTAAAAGTAAAAGTAATTCCTTCCACCTCACTGGTGGCTTAAAGAAAAATTAGTTTAACACAAGTAAATGTATCACTATTTTATCTACTAATAGATGGTTACACTTCCGCGACAACTGGCGGTTAAGCGTTGGATAGAAGGTCGAGGTTATCTCGGCCTTTTATTATTAATTGTAATACTGTTCTCAGAACTTTAAATCAATTCTATTTTTAGAAGATTATCTCTTTAGTTTTAATGATTAACTCTGGAAGCCTAGCTTATTAAAAGGAAGATCCTCCTACTTATCATTCGGAACATTGTTCTTCTACACAGTTTTTTATTGATTATTCAAATAGCCAATCTTTACTATTTTAAGATTGCGATAAGAACATTGTTCCAAGTAAATATCATCTCACTGTCGAGATGGTTATTAACATCATATCAAAACAGGGGTTACTTAAAAGCTAACCTTAGATAAGGCAATACATACCCTTTGAGCTTAGACTCTATCTGTTCCACTGTTTTTAGTTGATCTGGTAGAACATTGTTCATAGGAGTTTCAACATCTATAACAGTGGCCAATCCACTCGCTCGTGGTACCGTTTTTTTCGTTACCACTACTAGTGCTTCGGCTTCACTTTCAACGGTATCTAGTGCACTTAATAGAGCGTCACATTGAGATATTTGCGGTGTGTAACGAATCAAAAATCGGGTAGGGTTTATTGGACTTACGAACACCTCCCGAGCTAGCTCTGCTGTTTCATGGTAAAAGTATCGTTCTACTACATCTCCAATTGCTACTTTCCAACCTTGTTGAATGGCCGCAGTCGTTGTCGGCATCCAAAACTTAGAGAAATTCTCTCTCTGTTCTCTTGGCGCATTACGTGTCAGATCGCCAATCACTGGGTGAGCAGGAACAAATCCCATGCTCTTAAAACCATCTCGTAATTCTTTGACGATTGGATTGGAGTCTTCGCATAACAAAGGGTAAATATCACGCCACAAATAATGAGGCCTTTCTATCGGCGATAGATACTTAGGATGGCTCGTAACTTGGTATGAAGGCGGCAGTAACTCAGAGCGAATATAAATCACATGATCCACAGGCAGTTGTAGATATCGCTCCAATTGTAAGAGATTGCCACTTTCAACATTACCGATCGTTTCGGCAGCATCGAGTTTATTTTCACAAAGAACAATTGAACCATCACTTAATATCAGACGCATGTCTGGTCGGCATCCAGGATAGATAACTTGGGTTTCGACCTTGCAGATCAATCTGTTATCTTCGTCTCCAAAAATCAACCTAACAAATGCTCGACTGAAACTTTCTGAAGACCCTAACGCCGCAGCGAAGAACTCAGTTAAGTGATCCTCTTTTGCTACCGTTAGTTTTTGAGTATTGATGAATAAGCCCACAAGCATCCCTTTCTATCAGCGTCGTTTCCTAGCAGGAAGGTTATCCGATTTTCCAGTCAGAACAATGTTCTTGTATCAAATATCAGCGTGATATCTTAGTAGCCTTGCTCTAAGCAAGAACAAGGTTCTTGCAATATCGTTAACCTCTTAACGAGTAATTACTTCTGGCAGAACTCAACTCAACAGTATCATGGAACATTGTTCTCATTGAACTCTTTCAGTTAGCCGCTTGTTCCAATGCCGCTTGACCGTCGGAATGGAGATACCAAGAGCATTTGCTGTTTTGGATTGACTCAGCCCTCTTGCCCTACATGCTTGGACTTTTTGAGTAGTGGTTAGTGCTTCTGGTCTACCAATCCGCTTACCTTCAGACTTAGCCCTAGCCTGACCTTCTAGCGTCCGCTCTCGAATACGGTTTCGCTCAAACTCAGCAAATGCTGAGAACATTTGTAGCATCAATCGTCCCTCTGCTGAGCTTAGATCAGCGGTAGGCAGATCAAGAGATATTGGCGTAACGCCCTTCTCTAACAGCATACTGATCGTATGCTGAACATCGATGTTATCTCTTCCAAGTCGATCAAGCTTTAGTACCACCAGTTTGTCCCCTGGTTCAAGTTTATGCTCAATCAACATTTTGAACTCACGTCGTTCAGTTGCAGGCACACTACCAGAAACTGTTTCATGTACAATTCGGTGTTCTTGAATATCGTAGCCAGCATTCCGAATTGCTAAAATCTGATTTGACACTGTTTGCTCGCTAGTCGATACACGACAATAAGCGAATGTCCGTCCCATACTCTCCACAATAGCCCCCTTTTTGGCATCACAACTAGTATCATCAATCAGTTGGGTATCATAAAAATCAAAACGCCACTTTATGACACTGAAAACAGCTCACTCCATTCTAGTATCAGAAAACGGATGTTTGTTGATACTACAGGGATGTTTACATCTCGCTAAAGTTGACTAGTTAAGTCAATAGTTTTGGCAAACCACCTTTGCCTTAATAAAAATCGAGTAAATAAATTAATACGCATAGGCAAATATCATTACTCTAAAGTTATTTATATATAATTAAAAACAAATTCAGTTTAAAAACACCTTGACATTAAAACCCAACATGAAAAATTAAATTTTATTTATTCAATTTTTCATGATATAACTATTATAACTGTTATAACTATTATAAAGTTATAATTCTAATATAAGGTTGGCCTTTTAAAAAATGAAGGTTAATCCGAAACAAGCTTAATTTATTGCAAAAATTCTTCTGCCACTACTGGTACTTTCAACGCCAGCAATGGCACATTGATTGCCAATCTTGGCAAGTTCTCTTGCCACCTGCTTTAATGACGGAATTTTTAAGGCTTTTATCACTTGCCTTATACAAGCTCACAGGCTTTAACGTTGTGCAAAAAAAGAACAACGTTAGAACACGTTGAATGTCTCATTTCTTCTTGACTTATAACGGTTACAACCATATAAACCAGGCACTCGGCATTCTTTCTCTTCCTTAATAGGTTGTCTTTTTAAACGAACTTGGGGAACATTGTTCTTTTCATCTAAATTAATAGAATTTGCTCTACGCAATGCTTCTTCATCGGAAATGTCGTTATAAACGACTTGAAATCTATTCGACTTAGTTTCACGTTCTTCTTTTGTAGATAGATAAATCATTTCACGATTACGTTTAGAATAAACCAAAACTTGAGACATATCGACAACCCTTTTGATATATATAGATAAATTCAATGACTATTATATTTATCAAGTAATATTATCTTTGTAAAGGACCTTTAATCACTATTTTAAAAATCACATTAACATTTAATTATTAAATAAAAACCGTTTGTTTTTTTAATTATTAAATTAGAAAAATAGTAATTAGTTAAACTTCTACCTAAACTAAAAATGAAAAGATCAGATTCTGGGCTATTAGTGATGCGATTTCTCTCCTCAAAGAACCACATATTCATCACCATGAATTCTCGGTTAGGATCCTAACCGAGAAAGAACATCGGATTCTAGCTACGATTAGTACTGCTATTTCCCCTAGCCTCATAGCAACCACGCCCATCACTATAAATTCCAAGTTAGGATCCTAACCGAGAATGGACATCGGAGTCTGGCTGCGATTAGTACTGCTGTTTCTCCTAGCCTCATAACAACCGCATTCATCACTACAAATTCCGAGTTAGGATCCTAACCGAAAATACACATCGGAATTTGGCTACGATTAGTGCTTCTGTTTCCCTAGCCTCACAGCAACCACATTCATCACTACGTATTCCACGTTAGGATCCTAACTCGGAAAAACCAATCAGGGATCACGAAAGGTATTAGCGATCACCAATTGTTACCTTCAATCACAAGTGGCCAAAAATATATGTCATACTTACTTTTTGTGACCACTTATGAGTATTGAAGTGAAAATCGAGACTGCATTAGAACGACTGCATAAGTTTGACAGGCAAGGTATACACGTTTATCGGAAGAGTGATCTCAGAAGGTTATTTTTTGATGATTCACTTACTGCATTCCAGCAAAGCTTGCCCCGTTTGGTAGAAGCTGGTGTACTAGAACGGGCGTGTAACGGTGTTTATGTATTCTCATACAGCCGTCATAAGGGAGGTTATACCATTGAATACATTGCTAAATGCTTGCGACGAGGAGAGTACAACTACATCTCTCTAGAATCGGCGCTTTCAGAATACAGTGTCATTTCTCAAGTGATGATAGATCGAATTACGATCATGACGACTGGACGCAAGGGAGAGTTTAGGACCCTTTACGGCGTTATCGAGTTCACACATACGAAACGTGATGATATTGACATTATCAACAATACAGTAACTTCAGATCGGCCCCTGCGGATTGCTAGTAAAGAGACTGCCATTCGAGACTTGAAGAGGGTTGGCAGAAACACGCACTTGATTGTAACGGATCACGATTAGGCAGATGCTGGCACTCCCAAAAACCACACAACTCACTTTTGGACAAAAGCTCGTTAGACGAATCACTCTAACGCTCTTTACTCTGATGAGAAAAAGTATCTTTAAGCACTAAACACTTTTTATGTACCTAGCTTGTGGATGTTTTGCGAAATTTCCATGATTACAGCTTTTAGAACTTGCAGGCAGATTTTAGCTGTGTGCTCTCTGGGTGTAAAACCTGACGACATTTGTTGATATGGGTGTATGTAGTTTCGAAAATCCCTCAACGTGTGCGAAAATTTATGGGTATCCAGTTGAATTAACTCTAAATCCTTTGCAGCATCAATAAACGTCGCCAATGTCCAATCATGAAACTGCTGTACTTTACCGTCGCGGGTTTTCGGCGATGATTTAGCGGTATTAAACGCCCTGGGATTACTCGATGCAAGTCCAAGAAATATCCCCTCTAACGAGCTACCCGCTAGTAGAATAGTCGATAAATATGCCCCAGAATTGTAAGTTTTTTCAATTTCAACTAGTCGTTTGTTTAATACGTCAGTGACATTAAGATCCAGACCTAAGTCAGAGACCGAGAAACCGCTAAACTCTCGGCTCAAGAAATCAGATTCAGACATGCTGGGCGCATGCGTTCCATTTTCATTTAATTCTACTTTTTGGAGCTTTTTAAAGGTAATTTCGGCTTCATTTCTGATCACTCGCCATTTGTCGAAAGCAAGATACTGATTGAAGTCAGCAATATAACCGTCTAGTTCTCCAATACGCCCGATAAAGTTGACTGGATTAAATACGCTTCTGATACAAGTATCGAGGTTGGGTGTACCATTGATAGTCTCTAAACAATCATCCGTATACTTCCAACGAGAAGGGAAGCCTTGTCCATAAGAATGGTTAAATCCTAATGCGTTAAAAAACTTAACCAAGTTGGGGCCTGAGCGATACTCAGTTTCTTCATTGATAAGCTCTCGAAGCTTTTCGCTCGTTTTACTACTGATGATCATTCATTTTCCTCTAGAACATGACACTGCATTAAAGAATGAACAACGCTTACCACCAAATCTAAGCCCTTGTAACTTAGATATAAAACCTTATTTAAACTAAGGATGTTATGCATTGAGAATCTATCTAAATGTTTTGTCCACTCAACTTTTTCGCCAATAAGCAGATGAAACTTGCTAGACGATGAAAAAGGTATTCAATGTGGTCACTATCATTCAACTTAACCTGAGTAACCTCTGAGTGACGAATAAAAAACGAGTTACCAATTGTCGTCAGGGCTGTAGCCTCAGACTCTAGCTGAACTCT
The DNA here is from genome assembly GCF_054051265.1 of Vibrio sp. C8. Taxonomy (NCBI): domain Bacteria; kingdom Pseudomonadati; phylum Pseudomonadota; class Gammaproteobacteria; order Vibrionales; family Vibrionaceae; genus Vibrio; species Vibrio sp. C8. Next base: position 85,265 of record NZ_JBPAOE010000053.1, on the reverse strand, counting down.
GAATTCTTTATCTGATGTACAGGCATCGAGCAGTTGTGTCATAGATTGTTTTTTACTTTGACTAGGGTTGAATACTGTTTTTATGCGCTCGAAAGCATCCCAAAGCTCTTTGAGAGCGTCATAACGTATTTGGACGTCCGCATTACATATTTTCGTATTTGCTCTTGCAATTAAATCGTTAAGTTCCTGATCAAGAGTCTTGTTTACTTGTCCAGTAACCGAACCTAATGATGAATTGAGCACTCTTGTGATTTGTCCATCTGCTTGTAATTGATAAGCCACACCATTTCTAGGGAATATGGTGTCAATTTTATCTAAAAATTCAGCTTGCCCAGTTGAGCGATCAAATGAAGTTATGTGGTGATGTCCAAAGAATGAATGAAACTGCCCCAACGTAGGCTTAGATACATTCACATAACAAAACTGAACTAAGTCTAGTATGTCTAAATAGTTAGGGGTGAAGGGGGCTTTTTTAGCCATCCAATCATCAGGGTCTTCCTTCTCTGTAATAAATGGATATTCAACTCCCAATATTTCAGCTTTTAAAGCTAACGAGAATCCTTTTTCATCGGTGCCACAGCACCCTTGCCCATCAGGACAAAGCTCTGGAAACTGTTCTCCGAAATACCCTGTATCGATTAACTTTTGAATATAAGCAGTTACTCCACACCAAACATTGTATGGAATTTCATTATTTGTTCGAGGCAATGCACCTCTTTCAGTATCACTAAAGTACTTCATAATTCCCTAAGTTAGGTTAATGCGCTGTTGACGTATATCTTGCTTAAGCTAAATGGGCAATACAAGCCATATGAATAAGTTATGAGAGTCTGCGTGAATACAACTTGATATAAATTGCATTAAAATGCCGTCTACTAAACTTAAAGTCTTGTCATTGGTAGAATTAGTTCAAAAAGACCCATATTCAGAATGTTATGAGACACAGCTCCAAATGATAATAGGTCAAAGGTGAGCCAGCGCTGATCTGGCTGACTCGAAGACGGACAAAACTGTTAAATCATGCGGCATCACTAAGACGGAGGCTTTCGTAATAGTCTTCCGCCAGAGCGGTCATTTTGAACTCAGCATCTACTCCAGCGATCTTTTCAACCGCATCTTTAATTTCCTCTAGATCGACACTGAAGAACTCCTTGCGAAGGTTAACGGCATTAACACGTTGAGAATGGAATTCACGGTGCAAAGCTGTTTCGAGTGCAGGTGCATCATCAGTATAAATCATAGCATGTACGTCAAATGGGAATGGTACACTGGCATCACCAAGCTCTTTAACTCTGTCCATAGGCTCTAGCCTGCGCGTTAAACCTATCTTGTAAACATCTTCTCCAAAGGAACCAATGTTACTTATTACGTACACATGGCCCTTACGAGTTTGTTCCGCCATACTCTTAGCACGCTCTTCTTTGGCTTCAGCTTCGGCCAATTGCTGCTCTAGAATGGCTATTCTTTGTTCCATTTCACTACGTTCTTGTTCATTAGCTTGAGCAAGCTCTTGCTGAGCTTTATCAAGAAGGTTTCGATACATTTTTTCTTCTTTCTCAGCTTCAGCAATAGCTTTTTCAAACTCCTTTATTGCTCTCTGCTCTTCACGAATTTGCTCTTTGATGAGCTTCTGCTCGGCAATTTCTTCCTGTTTCTTCAGGGTATATTGATACTGAAGCTTACATTCTTCGAATTTTAGTTCGATGTAGTCAATATCAAAGCCACACTCCAGTGTCGCAGCTGACTTCTCTAGATTGTTTGCTAGCTTCTCGATTCGTTCCAGCGTACGACCAAATGAGCTTGGAGAAACCTTGCCAATAAGCATGTCACATTCAATATTGAACGCAGTTAGCATTAGCTTAACTTGACCATTGAGGATTTTTTTATTCAGAGACTTATCATTAGAAATAACGGTCGTTTCTGGGAAGGTGACTGCGGTCTTCGCTTTAATCATGTCTTTTTGTTGCTGCCGTATGTCTTTGATCTCTTCAGAATAGCGAGTTGATGTTTCGTAGAGATATTGTGGCATTTCAAAATGACCATGAGCAGTATATTCATCGAGTCGTGAATACAAGTCTATCCCACCCATTAGCTCGTTCAGATCCAGTTCGCCTTTTTCAATATTGTCATTAAGTTCATTTAGAGCGTTTTGGGCAGCGTCAAGAGACTGTTGCTGTTCTAGAATACTAACTTTAAGAGAGTTATCTTGTCCTTTCAAAGCTTGTAGGTCGGCAGTTTCAGCGTTAATTTTGGAAAGCGCCTGCTTTGCTATCTCAGTAGTTTGCTGTAGTGATTCATTTGCTTTCTTTAATGTCTCGTGTTCTTTTTTGGCTTTCGTTAACGCTTCATCAATTGACTTGTACTGTCCAACTTTTCTATCCGCAGAGCGTTTCGTCACTATATAGGTCAGCAAAACTGCTAACAAAGATATACCTGCTAATATCAGTAAATTATTATCCATTGTTTACCTTAAAACCTCTTGTATGAATTGCTTTCTAAGGGCGGCTCGTTCTTCGCAGCGGTCTTGGTACTCTTCATTTGCATTTGATAGCGCATTTTTGAATGCTTGCTTTGCTGCGGATTGTTGCTGTCTTACTTGCCGCTTTAGTTCTCGCTGAGCTTCGCGCACACCTCTTTCATGTTCTCTAAGTGCTTGAGCTTCAGCACGTTGCCGAGCTTTCTCTCTACGCTGAGCTTCTCGGGCGGCTTGTTTGTTGGCCCTATCTATAGCTTTAACAACCTTTATAGCCGTCCTTAAACCACTTCCTCGTCTGGCCAATGCATTTCTCCTATGAGCAAATTAAAATTATGCTTCCGATGCTAGCACAACAAAATTGGAAGGGTTGTTATTGAAGTCAAACAGATTGCATAAAGTCTATAGCTATGGGAGCGCTAAGGTTTTAAATATCTATGTTTCTCACAGGCAGATTAGTCCCTTACTTTGGGTTAGAAAAAATATTCCAAATGATGGCATGGAGAGTAATGGCTCATGCAGTCGCTGACTCGTTTTGGGGCAATTTTGAGTTACCCAATTGCCGTATAACGTCGGCCAAACTGCAAATCATTTTTGTTTGCTAGCCTTTGTTATCAACTGAAACTCCATACCAGAGCGTTTAGTGTTACGGGTTCTATAGCGCGTTGGATATTTATCAAAAAAGTCAGATAACTTCTTCAAACCGTAGTTTCGAGGGTCAAAATCTGGCTTCAATCTTTTTAAATATTTGCCAATTTCACCTAGTTTTGCCCAACCCGATTCATCTCTATAGTTTTGCCAAGCTTGATGCATTAATCGCCATAATTCGCGTTCTGCGTCTTGATTAGAGCTTGACTGTGCCTCCTCAAGATCCACATCAGCGTTTAAGTTCTCTATTGCAACAAAGTCGTCACAAGCGTTTTTAAAAGAAGTCGGTGTCATCGCTTTTCCAACACCGATAACGTGTATCTCTGACTCTCTTAACCTCGTAGCAAGACTTGTAAAGTCACTATCACTGGATATCAAAGCAAAAGCATCAAACCGTTGACTATATAAGAGATCCATTGCATCAATAATCATTAAAGAATCTGTGGAGTTTTTTCCAGATGTGTAGGCAAATTGCTGTTTGGCTTGAATAGCTAACTCATTTAAAGGCTGCTTCCAGTTTTTTAGTTGCTCAGCAGAAAAATCGCCATATGCACGTTTAACGATGATCTGCCCAAAACTAGAAAGCTCTTCAATAATCAGGTTTAGCTTTGAGTGCGGAGTGTTTTCTGAATCAATTAATACAGCGATTTTTCTGTTACCCATAATCCGTACGTGACCATCCTTTATGTAGTTAGTTGCACTATATCGGCATTAGTAATATTTGTTCAAATGGGATTGTTTAGAAATGATAAGAGTAACAATTCTAATCAGGAAAGGGGCAGAAACGAGTCTAACCGAAGCATGTCTATAAAATCGGTGGCTATTCAGATATCGTTGTTTCTCTTGACTTCTCGATCATGAAAGCGGCGTCCTCTGGTATCGTTGTTTTCCTTGACCTCTAAGATAGATTTTTGAATCTGACCCAACGATGTTTATGATCGGTCAAAGGTTACGTGATCGCAACATATCACAATTTCTATTACTATCAGTGAGTTAATGACAATCTGCAGTACTTTGGTATCGTTGTTCTTCTATTCCATCTAACCGCTAACGTATCTCGTTCTGCTCGCTCCTGTACCTGGGCTTTTATGGAGAGGATCGCTCCTCATAGACCACAAAAAACTGTTTATTGAGATCGCACGTAGACCAAGAGCACTTAAATAAATAATAAAGTAAATACAATAATTTACAGCCACATCCATAGAGAAGAGGATCACTCCTAGACCATAGAAATTTGCTTTTAGAGATCGCTCGTAGACCTTAGGTCGCTGAATCGAAAGGGGGTCGATGAGCATAGGACATCGTTGTTTCTCTTGACCTCTCGATCATGAAAGTGGCATTCACTGGTATCGTTGTTTTCCTTGACCTCTAAGATAGATTTTTGAATCTGACCCAACGATGTTTATGATCGGTCAAAGGTTACGTGATTGAAAAATATCACAATTTCCATTACTATCAGTGAGTTAATGACCATTTTCAGTGCTTTGGCATCGTTGTTCTTCTATTCCATCTAACCACTCACGTATCTCGTTCTGCTCGCTCCTGCACCAGAGCTTTTATGGTGAGGATCGCTCATAGACCATATAAATCTGCTTTTAGAGATCGCTCGTAGACCTTAGGTCGCTGAATCGAAAGGGGTTCGATGAGAATTGGACATCGTTGTTTCTCTTGACTTCTCGATCATGAAAGTGACGTCCTCTGGTATCGTTGTTTTCCTTGACCTCTAAGATAGATTTTTGAATCTGACCCAACGATGTTTATGATCGGTCAAAGGTTACGTGATCGCAACATATCACAATTTCTATTACTATCAGTGAGTTAATGACAATCTGCAATACTTTGGTATCGTTGTTCTTCTATTCCATCTAACCGCTAACGTATCTCGTTCTGCTCGCTCCTGTACCTGGGCTTTTATGGAGAGGATCGCTCCTCATAGACCACAAAAAACTGTTTATTGAGATCGCACGTAGACCAAGAGCACTTAAATAAATAATAAAGTAAATACAATAATTTACAGCCACATCCATAGAGAAGAGGATCACTCCTAGACCATAGAAATTTGCTTTTAGAGATCGCTCGTAGACCTTAGGTCGCTGAATCGAAAGGGGGTCGATGAGAATAGGACATCGTTGTTTCTCTTGACCTCTCGATCATGAAAGTGGCATTCACTGGTATCGTTGTTTTCCTTGACCTCTAAGATAGATTTTTGAATCTGACCCAACGATGTTTATGATCGGTCAAAGGTTACGTGATTGAAAAATATCACAATTTCCATTACTATCAGTGAGTTAATGACCATTTTCAGTGCTTTGGCATCGTTGTTCTTCTATTCCATCTAACCACTCACGTATCTCGTTCTGCTCGCTCCTGCACCAGGGCTTTTATGGTGAGGATCGCTCATAGACCATATAAATCTGCTTTTAGAGATCGCTCGTAGACCTTAGGTCGCTGAATCGTAAGGGATTCGATGAGAATTGGACATCGTTGTTTCTCTTGACCTCTCGATCATGAAAGTGACGTCCTCTGGTATCGTTGTTTTCCTTGACCTCTAAGATAGATTTTTGAATCTGACCCAACGATGTTTATGATCGGTCAAAGGTTACGTGATCGCAACATATCACAATTTCTATTACTATCAGTGAGTTAATGACCATTTACAGTACTTTGGTATCGTTATTCTTCTATTCATCTAACCACTCACGTATCTCGTTCTGCTCGCTCCTGCACCTGGGCTTTTATGGATACGATCGCTCGTAGACCTTAGGTCGCTGAATCGAAAGGGGATCGATGAGAATAGGATATCGTTGTTTCTCTTGACCTTTCTGTCATGAAAGTGGCATCCATTCGCATAGCGAATATATCTATCCACTTTTTCTTTCAGAACAGCGTCGTATACACTAGGGTTCTATTACTTCGTTCTGAGAAGGATACTCATGAAAGCTCGCATTGGGGTTGCATCGGAAGATCTCATTCGTAGGCACATGATTAGTGTGGCCGCAGGCAACATTAGCCATTATAAGCATCTACCTACATTTTGGTTCACGTCACTAAATGAAGCTTCAAAGCTACTATGTAATGAGAATATCGAACTAATGCTGCTGATCAGTAGAGAAAAGCCTGAAACTCTAGCTGATCTTGCGGAGATTAGCGGTCATCATATCCACGAACTGTCACGAAAAATCGACGCCTTATCATCAAAAGGATTTATCCAGTTCGAGGAGAAAGGGAATGCTTGCCGACCTATCGCTCTATTTACTGACTTTGAGGTCCTTCTGGGCAAAGAATTGGAGATTACACTGCAAGAAAGCTATCTTGCATGATACCCACCACTCGTTACTGCGGCGCATGCCGCTTGGGTAGCACAGCTTTATGCTGTGCAGACTCGAATGGTGATTGTTCTTAATACTTCCCGTCTAGGCCAACTTGGTAGTCACCGACGCTCTCTTCCAGTTCTATTTTGAGGGCTTCAGTTACTTCAACCAGCTTATCAGTATTGGTAGAGATAGCGTGATCAAGCAAACCAAGAAGTCCATTTAGCGTAACCTCACTATCCTTTGATTCGGCTTGCTCGTTATCACTTCTTGTAGCCTTAGCCTCGTTCTTCATATCAGCCTCGCTCATAAAAATGCCTGCCGTACACACGGCTGTAGCACAATTACACTCTCGCCAGCCTCTGAGAAGTTGCCTCAGCAAAGAACCTCAATAATTTTCAATAAAAATAATTAATTTCAAATGGTTATAAACCACTAAGATTTAGACACTAAAAGTTAGTGTCTAAATCTTAGTGCCGATAAATCAAACAAAGCGTCCAGTCATTACCCTGCATAGAAGCTCCACTTGAAGCTAATGGTGTTAAAATACTTAGCGTATATGCTCACTTCTCTAATCCAACTAACCAATGTACCATGGAGTAGTCAATCAATCTTAAGGCCATGATAGTTTGAAGTTTTACGTTTTTTCTGACCTACACCTGGATATTCACGGAATACGCCGCGATTTTTGGCATGACTTCGATAAAGAAGCCACGTTGGTCGTTGCTGGTGACACGGCAAACGGTCTATCAGGCATAGCATACGTAAAGAATGTACTTTGCCGCCACTTTAAGGCGGTCATCATGATTGCAGGAAACCATGAATGGTATAGCAATACGAGTAAATCCTACCGATATACAAGTGAGTGCGAATCTAGTACTAACTCAGGTTCTCTCAACGTTTCTAAGAGTTCAGTATTAGCAAAGCTTAAGGCTCATAGCGATACCACTGAAAACCTGTTCTTTTTGAATAATGAGTCGATTGAGTTGGACGGATACACTATCTTCGGTGGAACCCTTTGGTTTCCCATTCACACCTATTCGGTCGAGCTTGTAAATGCATATTCTGAGTTGATGAACGACACTAAGTTTATTGGCAGCTCTATGATTGAAGAGCAGCACAAAGCATTCATTAACAACTTTCCAGAGAAAGTTGATCTAGCAATATCTCACCACCTTCCCTCTAAAGAAGCTTTTGCTTTCGAGCAAAATGCCAGCAGCGATTATGCTCCGTATTATCATGCAGGGTTGAGTAATGAGTTGATCTCAAGAGCTAGGTATTGGGTTGCAGGGCATCAACATGATGCTGTAGAGAAAGTGATCGCTGACGGTAGTACCACATTCATTTCTAACCCCAAGGGTTCTGTCCGCTTAACCAGTGGATTACTTACTAATAAAGCTTATTACCTATAAGAGCTAGCCAACAATAGACTTCGGCATCTGAAAGTCCGCTAGGGCTTTCTCACTTCGCTCATTGCTCATTGCTCACCTTGTGAATAAGACCCTAGGAATTATGTACAGGTTCATCATCTATCTGCACAGCAAACAACACCTTTATGCGCATTAAAAAGTAACGCTCAAACACTTTTTCGCGCATTAAAGTGTATTAACTGTATTTTTGTATGTAGCAGCCATTCTTAATCTCCTCATTCATTTTGTTCATTTAAGGCAACTGTTCATTTATTATGAACAGCCTGCATAACTGAACAAATAATTAACGCCCCACTCCCTATCGCAGCTTTCATAGCTAAAATAATCCATTCTGCTCATCAACAATTTTGACTTACAAGCTATGCGTAATCATTTACTCATAAAGAGTCTCGCCACACATTAATGTGTAATATTTCACTCACAACTTGAAAAAAAATGACTTTAAGAGTAAAGTTTTACTCATTGATAAGTAGAGGTGTTGTCGATGGAAGAACTAACCGTACAAGCTTTTATAAGAGGTGAATGGATAGATATTGGTATCATCTCATTCCCTAAAAGTAGCCAACATAATTTCCGAGTGACTGAACTCAACTACCTCAGCGACTATGCGCTAGAACATCACGATAAAGATGACTTTCACGCTGTTTCACTAAACCACCCTGTCTCATTCTTTTTTGATGACATGGGTAAACCTAGATGGTTAAAGTTTCTAGACGATATTATGCCTAGTGGCGCTAGTAGACGATACTGGGTCAAACACCTAGATATTGAAGACCTTAGTTCTGATGAACAAGACTATGTTTTGCTCAAGTTTGGCACAATGTCGCCTATTGGTAACTTAAGAATAAAAGACTCTCTTCCTGAGCGCTACGAAGTAGCAGACAACCTCTACTTCTCTGTTGATGATGTTAAAAATCGAGCAGGTGATTTCCTCGACTATGCACAGCAAAGAGGGGCAGCCGCAGGTGGTGCAACAGGGGCTGGAGGTGAGGCGCCAAAGCTGATCCTCCGATGTGGTTTCGATCATGGATCTGGCAGCGAAAAAATATGGATTGATCCATACCAAGATGACAATAGTAACCACGACTTACATTACTTAGTAAAGTACCCTAGAGGCTCAAGAAGCACCATCGACTGTAATATTCTAAGAGCTGAGTTCTACTTCTACCACGAGCTAACTGAAATGGGAGTTGAAACGATCTCCACCGACGGTATGCGCTTGGAGGAAGGATTAAACTACCCTTCCTTGTGGCTTCCTCGATTTGACGTTCAAATTAATGAGCAACAAATAGAGAGATTTGGCATGGAATCTGTGTATTCCATTTTGAACAAAGGCGCTGGGGTCACTCTTGATCACGAAACAACAATCCGAACTCTCATAGAAAAAATTACTGAAAGCAATATGGTTAAACACCAAGGGTATAGGTTTGATACCCAAGCTTTCGTCATTGAATGGGTGAAGAGAGATCTACTCAACATCTTGTTTGGTAATAGTGATAACCATGGCAGAAACACTTCATTCTTAAAAGGTGATGGAGTCATAAAGCTTGCTCCCGTTTACGACTTCGCACCAATGAAAGCTGATCCTGAAGGCATTCCAAGAACAACAAAATGGAAAGCCCCACTAGAGGTTGGCGGAACTTACGACTTCGTAGGAATAGCGGACACCTTATCTGATCTCGTGCCAAAAGAAGTGTTATTACAAGAACTAGAGGTTACTGCAAGTAAATGCCTTGATTTAAAGCTGAGACTAGCATTACGAGGAGTACCAGAACAAATCTTAGAGATGCCAGCCGTTGGACTTAATCATATATCAGAAAAGCTCATTAAATGGGGGCTACTATGAATAAGCCAAGCAATAAAGAGTCCGTGCAAGATACAGTTGCTCGTCTAAGAGCAAACCGAAATCAACATCAGCCCAAGACTGGGACGGATGCAACTCATTCGACCAAAGAACGATCGCAACTTAATACTCCGACTAGATCGAAAACCTCAAAAAACGCCAAAGCAGTAAGTGCAGCAGAACGCAAAACAGAGGCAAACAAAATCATCAAACACTTATTGCTTGGAGAGCTAACACAGGGCCAAGCGCTGAAAAGTCTACGCATTAATATACTGGGACTCAAACAGGATGTGTTCGCAAGACTTGTAGATGTCTCAAGAAAAACACTCTCAGATATAGAGAATGATCGGGGCAGCTACAATACAGAGATTCTCAACAAGGTATTCAAACCATTTGGCTTAAAAGTCGGAATGCTACCGTCTTCTCCCGATGTGTTAAAATCGCTACTAATAGATGGTGAGGCTGGGTAAAATACTCAGTATCAGCGCTATTGCTTTAGATTAAATTGCTATAACAAGCTAGCATTTTTAAATGATTTAGCAATACATGGATGCGGGTTCAGTTCCTTTTGAAGCAGGAAATTGATGTAACATTTGATGCAACACCAAATTGGTAACATCGTTATAAGTTACTGAATTAATGAAAAATGAGAAACCATTTCAACTCCCGCCAGCCCACCAAACGTTTGGAAAGGGCGATAACTCTTAGAGTTATCGCCCTTTTTGTTACCACTCGTTGATAAGTAAGCGGCTTTTCACACCTTTTACTTGCAACCCCATAGCTTCAAATACTTCTTCAAACTCAGAACATTGATGTGGAAGTGTTGGAAGAGACAATGACGCTTCTGAAAAGAATCGAGACTTCAAAATCGTATTTTCGCCCCAAGCCAATTGCCACCAATCAAGAACACGCTGTTTCGAGTCATGCAAGCGATGTGCAGTAGGCACCTTATCGCTTTTACTCAAATTCTCTTTAGTAGTTGTTGGTAACAAGTTCCATCTATCGTTATTTGGCCAATAAGCAAACGGCAAACAGTGATCGACATGGAACTCATTTCTGAGTTTATTCCCACTCCATACACTATGAATATCTATATCTTGCTCACGCAACTGTTCAACGCGTTTTCGGACATCTCTTGTGTCGTGATCTTTATCAATCCAAACTAAGCAATCAAAGTAAGTTTGCAGTGAAATCTCTCGATCTTTGTTTCTCTTGAATCGCTGCATTTCTTTTATCCACTGATTGATAACCAAAGGCTCGATCCATGAGTGGTATAAGCGAAAGCAATCCCACAAGCTTTCGTCCAGAATAAACTTCCCGTAACTTTGTAGAAACAAAGTATCTATGACGATCGAATCACCATGGTTAGACCTTTCTCTTTCAACAGTAAAGTAAGTTTTTCTGTTTTCTGCGCTACCTTGATAAGTAAACTTAACTGGATTGTCTTTAATCGTTGCGATTGAATCTCTAATCGTTTTATCAAACGCTTTAGCTTGTTCACCAAGGAACATAGCACCTATAGATAAATCATCAGCCCCCAGTTTAAACTCTTTTAGTTTTCCCCAACCGTCTGGCTTAATAAACCCCAAACCAATAGATGAATTCGAGTTTTGCTGAATGTCTTCTTTATCAATCAACCGTTTAAATTGTCGAATCCAATACAAGGCGACAAGTCCAAGTGGAATAGCTACTTTACCGTCACTACGATCAATAACAGCCCCAGAGTGGGCATCAGCGATTCTTAATAGTGTTCGAAGCAGAGCCAACTTATATGTAGCTGATTTACTGTCATTCACTATGATGTGTCGAATTTTCTTAAGATCACCAGTCCCATCATCAGGCAGAGTCATAACGGCGGTTTCCCACCATACGGTGCGTCGCTTCATAGAATCATCACTCTTTGTAACCTGAGTGACGTGAAGCGCACTACTTTTCGACAAAGTTTCGAGTTCCTCAACCGATACTTCATAGCTTTTGCGACCATCATCAAATTGACCATGACGTAAAGAAATCACCAATTTCCCATGAGGTGCTAATAGATTTGAAAGCTTACGAAACGCTCTTTCCCGATAGCTAGGAGCAATATGCATCCAAACAGCACTAAGCAAAATTAGGTCAAACTGGATACCCAAGTTCTCAGTCTTAGTTAAAGCTGGCAAAGAATCATCTAACCATGAAACGTTTAACCCTGTTTTCTTTTGACCTAGTGTTCGCATAGCTTCGCTAGGTTCTACAGCAAACACCTCACATCCTTGCTCTTCAAACCATTTAGCATCTCGCCCCGAGCCTGCGCCTAAATCCAACACTTTTGAACCAGAAGCAGGCCAGTAACGTGACCACGACTGATGTACATCTTCAAATCTCAAAGCATCGTACTGAGAGCACAGAGCTTGAGCATTTTTGTTATAGAAATCAGAATGTAGTGACATCGCAAGCTCTTAAAATTCAGTTTTCTAAATCATAAGTCGTGTCTGTTTTTAACGCGAGAAAGTTTGATAAAAGTATGAACAAACATGAGACAGCTCACCCAACCTCATTGTCTCTAACTTGCCTTTTCAGCCACTCAGTAAACACCGCAGTGGTTTCATTTGGGTTATGAGTGATCAAAAAGTACCCTGCGTTTGCGGGTATGGGTTTGAATGGTGAGATGAGCTTGCCTGTTTCCAGTTCATTTTGCAGTAGCATTGAGCGAGCCATGGCAATCCCTACCCCTGCTTCAGCAGCGGACATCGCCATATCGGTACGGTTAAAGAAGTGACCTTTGAGAGTTGAAATCTCAACGCCCATTTCGGACGCCCAATAAAGCCATTCATAATCTCTTGGTGCTTTTGCCCATGGCATTGCGTCATGAAGTAGGTTCACCTCATCCCAGTAGTTTTTATTGTTACTAATATCTTCAAGCCATGGGTGAGCCTTTAAATAAGATGGACTCATGACAGGTAACAGAGATTCCGCCATAAGTAACTCAGAGTTTTTCCTGTTATAAGGAAAAGGGCCGTAATCTATTGCGAGATCGAAGTCCTTTCTTTCACTATCCACCAGCGCCCCTTCCGCAAAAAGCTGTACCTGAATATCTGGATTCTGATGATAGAAATCTTCAAGTTTGGGTAACAACCATTTGAACGCCAACGACGGAGTGAGTTTAAGGCGGATCTCTTTACGATTCTCACGTTGCTCCAAGTTATGTAACGACTCTTCGATGTCGTGAAAGCTGCGTTGGACAACCGCTCTAAGTGCCTCTCCTGCTTCGGTTAATTTCACTCCACGCGAATGGCGTTCAAATAGACTAAAACCTATTTTCGATTCTAATTGGAGTAACTGCTGACTAATTGCACCTGTCGTTATGTGCAACTCCTTAGCTGCTGCACTGAAACTTGGATATTGAGCAACTAACATGAAGGTGTGTAACGCTGATACTTGAGAACTCTTTAACATAGCTTTGCTTATAGTTTTACTAAACACTGCTGATAATTTTTATCGATTGTTAACAAAAGGTAAAGCAAAGAAACTACCGCTATAACAAATGAGGAGTTTCAAATGGAAGTTATCGTTCTTGGAAGTGGTGTCGTAGGTTTAACATCCGCATGGTATTTGTCTCAGGCAGGCCACAGCGTGACGGTAGTAGACCGCCAACCACGTAGTGCTGAAGAAACCAGTTTTGCGAACGCTGGGCAAATCTCATATGGCTATTCATCTCCATGGGCCGCTCCAGGCATTCCTCAAAAAGCGATCAAATGGTTATTTGAAAAACACGCACCTTTAAAAGTTAAACCATCGCTTGATCCTCAAATGCTGCAATGGATGACGCAGATGTTGGCGAACTGCCAACTTGCTCGTTACCAAATCAACAAGTCTCGCATGCTAGCCATTGCGAATCATAGCCGCGAGTGTTTGAAAGAACTTAAGAAGCATCACAACGTTGAATATCAAGGTCGCCAAAAAGGCACACTACAAGTATTCCGTACCGAAAAACAGCTCATTTCTATCGAAAAAGACATGAAGCTATTAGAGCAAAGCGGTGTGCGCTTCGAACTAATGGATGTAGCTTCTTGTATTAAGCAAGAACCAGGATTAACTCCAGTGCAAGACAAGCTGGTTGGTGGTCTCTATTTACCTGATGATGAAACGGGTGACTGCTACCTTTTCTGCCAGCAATTAACGGAATTGGCGAAATCCCAAGGCGTACAATTTAAATTCGATACTCAAATTCAATCATTAGAGATTGAAGGCAAAAAGATCATGGGTGTCCAAACGGATAAAGGCCTATTGAAAGCAGACGCTTATGTGGTTGCTTTAGGCAGTTTCTCTAAGCAGATGTTGAAGCCTTTGGGCGTTGACGTACCTGTCTACCCAGTAAAAGGTTACTCATTAACCTTACCGATTGTGAATGAGGAATTGGCACCAACCTCTACGGTAATGGATGAAACCTACAAAGTTGCGCTAACCCGTTTTGATGACAGAATCCGCGTTGCAGGCACCGCTGAATTAGCTGGTTTTGATCCTGCCATCCCAACCGCTCGTAAAGAAACTATTGAGATGGTGGCTCGTGATTTGTTCCCACAGGGTGGCGATTTTAGTAAAGCGGAATTCTGGACTGGCTTCCGCCCTATGACTCCAGACGGTACACCTATCATCGGCTCGACACCGATTGAGAACCTATACACCAACACTGGCCATGGCACTTTAGGTTGGACTATGGCCTGCGGATCAGGGCAAATTCTTTCAGACATCATCACTCATGGTGATGCAAAAATTGATGTAACAGGATTAGGCGTTTCTCGTTATTACAGCTAAAAATCCTATCAATCACGAAAAAGGGTCTATTCAGACCCTTTTTCATTAATGTATATACATATTATCCACCACAAAACCTCGCAATTTCAAAACAACCTCAAAATGAAAATTTATTCATATAGGCATGTATAATTCTTATAAAAGTAACATCTGATTTATAAAAGACCACTTTTTAACAAAATCTAGAATTTATAACTTACCGCTCACTCTTTAATCAGAATTTCGTGTGAAAAATCACAGTAATTAAGTCTTAGAGAAAATTTGGTTAACATTACTGTTACAAAAGATTATTATCTAACGCGCAAAACAAACACAACTATCACTCAACAGGGAAAATACTAATGCAGTCATTTGTTGATTTTCTAAATGGAATTATCTGGAGCCCGGCACTGATTTATCTGTGTCTTGGCGCAGGTGTTTTCTATTCAGTTCTAACTCGTTTCGTTCAGGTTCGTCATTTCTTCGAAATGTGGCGCCTTTTGCTTTCTGGTAAAAGTTCTTCTAAGGGCATATCTTCGTTCCAAGCACTTGCAGTTTCTCTGTCAGGTCGTGTAGGTACAGGTAACATTGCAGGCGTAGCAGCTGCAATCGGATTTGGTGGTCCTGGTGCGGTATTCTGGATGTGGGTTGTAGCATTCTTTGGTGCCGCTACCGCTTATGCAGAATCAACACTAGCGCAAATCTATAAAGAAGAAGATAACCATGAGTTCCGTGGTGGCCCTGCTTACTACATCGAAAAAGCAATGGGTCAAAAATGGTACGCGTGGATTTTTGCTATCGCGACTATTTTTGCTTGTGGTGTCCTACTTCCGGGTGTCCAGTCAAACAGCATTGGTAATGCCGTTGAGACTGCATTTGGTTCAGGACCAATGATTGACACTGCTATCGGTACATTCAGTTTCGCAAAAATTCTCACTGGTACGATTGTTTCAATCCTTCTTGCATTCATTATTTTCGGTGGTGTGAAACGTATAGCTAACTTCACACAAATCGTAGTGCCATTCATGGCTCTGGCTTATGTGGTAACTGCGTTCGTTATCATTCTGCTAAACATTGGTGAAGTACCACGAATCTTCGGCATGATTATTGGAGACGCATTTACACCTATGGCTGGTATCGGCGCAGCAATTGGTTGGGGTGTGAAACGTGGTGTTTACTCTAACGAAGCGGGTCAAGGTACTGGTCCTCACGCTGCAGCGGCAGCAAGTGTTGATCACCCTGCTCAACAAGGTCTTGTGCAAGCGTTTTCTATCTACATCGATACACTGTTAGTATGTTCAGCAACTGCATTTATGATTCTAATTACTGGTGCTTACAACGTACACGGTGGTGCTGAAGGTCTGTTCCTAGTGCAGAACATCGCAGCGGATGTAGCGGCAAACGGCCCTGCATTTACACAGATGGCGATTGAAAGTGCACTTCCAGGTGTTGGTAAACCATTCGTTGCATTCGCGTTGTTCTTCTTCGCATTTACAACCATTCTGGCGTACTACTACATCGCTGAAACTAACGTGGCTTACATTCGTCGTACTTTCAAAGTTGACGGTCTAATGTTCTTCCTAAAACTGGTTATCATTTCTGCTGTGTTCTACGGCACGGTGAAAACAGCAAACCTTGCGTGGGCAATGGGTGACGTTGGTGTAGGTATGATGGCTTGGTTGAACATTGTTGGTATCGTGATTA
The DNA here is from genome assembly GCF_054051265.1 of Vibrio sp. C8. Taxonomy (NCBI): domain Bacteria; kingdom Pseudomonadati; phylum Pseudomonadota; class Gammaproteobacteria; order Vibrionales; family Vibrionaceae; genus Vibrio; species Vibrio sp. C8. The sequence continues at coordinate 69,083 of NZ_JBPAOE010000053.1, read as the reverse complement.
TTTTCTTCATGGCTAAACCAACAATGGCAGCGTTAAAAGACTACGAACAGCAACAAAAACAAGGCGTAGAAGATTACCTATTTAACCCTGTAAAACTTGGCATCAAGAATGCAACTTACTGGGAAGAAAAATACAAACGTAGAACAGGTAAAGTGCCAACTGTTGATTCTGACTCTGGAATAGAACATGTTTCAGGAACTCCGGCAGAACAACCATCTAACTAAGATTAGACAGTTCGACAAAGGGTTAGCTAAGCTAACCCTTTTTATTTGCAGTGAAAACGACAGCTTAGCTTTTCACTGTTTCCTGAATAATTTTTTCATTAGCATTTGGACGTTTTGCCCAGTAACCAGCCAACACCGATCCTGACAAGTTATGCCAAATCGAGAAGATAGTTCCTGCCACAGCTGAAGCTGGAGTGAAGAATTTCATTGCCAATGCAGTTGCTAAGCCTGAATTCTGCAAACCAACTTCAAACGCAACTGTACGACACACAGTTTCATTAAAGCCAAGTACACGGCAAATCCAATAGCCAGAAGCTAAACCCACACCGTTATGTAAAATAACGGCCAGGGCTACGATTGGACCGATTGTCGCAAGGTTTCCAGCATTCAACGCCACGACAATGGCAATAATAAGAACAATAGCCGCCATTGAAATAAGTGGTAATACTGGCTCTAGTTTCTCAGTGACTGATCGTAAGAAGACATTCAACAGAACGCCACCAGCAACGGGTACTAGTACAATCTTCAATAAGCTCATCAGCATACCAGCGACAGGTACATCGACAGCTTTACCCGCCAATAACTCAACCAATAGCGGGGTCAGTACCACACCTAGCAAGGTGGATATTGATGTCATAGTAATCGACAAAGCCACATCCCCTTTTGCCAGATAACACATCACATTTGATGATGTACCACCTGCCACGCTGCCAACCAATACCATGCCGATAGTGAGCATAGGATCGAACCCCAACAGTAAGCTAATTAACAAAGCCGCAATAGGCATGACGGAGAACTGCAAAATTAAGCCAACACCTATTGCCTTCTTATTATGGATAACATTAAGAAAGTCTTTAGGTTTTAGGGTTAACCCCATAGCCAGCATAATGATCGTGAGAAGTGGAACAATTTGGCCTTTGTGCTCAACGAATAAGTTAGGTACAAAGTAAGCACAAAGAGAGAACAATATTGCCCATAGGGGGAATAGCTGCGTGATAATCCTTAACATATACATTCCTGTTTAATTTTATATTTATAAGCCTTACCAACTGACTTGCCACTTCCGTTTAGATGACAACATGCGATAAGGGATAACTAGACTCATAGCTCTAGTATCAGGAATACGTTACTCCACTCTTTGAATATAAAACAACCAGACATTTACTGTGGGTTAGAACTTACGCACAAAAAAAAGGCCGACCATAGGTCGACCTTTCTAGAATTCAAAAGTTAATTAAGCTGCAACTTCTTCTAGTTCAACTTTAACTTCTTCTTTAACAAAAGCTGGTTTACCAACTGGTAGCACTTCACGACCGTATTCTGCGTTAAGAACTTGAGCCATTGCGAAGTAGATTGCGCTTGCGCCGCAGAAGATACCTTCAAAGCCAGCAATAGTACCGATTAGTGCGCTACCCGTGAAATCACGTAGAGCTAGTAAAGCGAATAGGATTGTAAGTGAAGCAAACACTACTTGCTTAGCCATTGGATAGCAGCGAGAACCAATGTACATGAAACCAGTGAAGATACCCCAAAGACCTAAGTACCAACCCATGAAGTGCTCTGGGCTAGCAGGCAGACCCATTTTTGGCATAACGATTAAGCCAACAAGTGTTAACCAGAATAGACCGTAAGAAGTGAATGCTGTTGTACCGAAAGTATCACCACGGTTGTAGCACATAATACCTACAATAACTTGACCTAAACCGCCGTAGAAAATACCCATAGCAAGAATCATAGAATCCAGTGGAAAGAAACCTGCGTTATGGATGTTAAGCAGAATTGTAGTCATACCGAAACCCATTAGACCAAGTGGTGCTGGGTTAGCTAATTTAGTAGACATTACTCATGTACCTTAAAAAAAGTGGATAAAATTTACGCGCGGATTTTAATGGACGGCTAGATAAAATAAAGACCTCATTTACAAAAACTTATATTCCACTTTTATAGTTATTGAGTTACAGAAGACCAAAAGCTACTTGTACTGTACAAAGAAAAGATAACCTTATAAAAAACATAGATTTAAAACGCGAGCAAATTACCCACCGTAGGACGATTGCTTGATATTTAAGCATTGCAATAACTCAGACATATTTTCTAACTTAAAAAAGAAAGCCCCAGAGGTTCTCTGGGGCTTTGCTATTTTCTCTAATCGAATGTTATTCCCACTCGATTGTCGCTGGCGGCTTACCAGAAATGTCGTAAACCACGCGTGAAATACCATTCACTTCGTTGATGATGCGGTTAGACACTTTACCTAGGAAATCATAAGGTAGGTGTGCCCAATGCGCAGTCATGAAATCGATAGTTTCTACTGCACGTAGCGATACAACCCAGTCATATTTACGACCATCACCCATTACGCCTACTGAGCGTACTGGTAGGAATACCGTAAATGCTTGAGATACTTTGTTGTATAGATCCGCTGCATGTAGTTCTTCAATGAAGATAGCATCCGCACGACGAAGTAAGTCACAGTATTCTTTCTTGATTTCACCAAGAACGCGAACACCTAAACCTGGTCCAGGGAATGGGTGTCGGTAAAGCATATTGTATGGAAGACCAAGTTCTAGACCGATCTTACGTACTTCATCTTTGAACAATTCACGTAGTGGCTCAACCAAGCCCATTTCCATATCGTCTGGCAAACCGCCAACGTTATGGTGAGATTTGATTACGTGAGCTTTACCTGTCTTAGATGCTGCTGATTCAATCACATCTGGGTAGATGGTGCCTTGAGCCAACCATTTTGCATTTTTCAACTTCTTCGACTCTTCATCGAATACGTCAACAAACACGTGACCAATTGTCTTACGTTTCTCTTCTGGATCAGACTTACCTTCCAGAGCATTTAGGAAACGCTCTTCAGCATCCACTTTGATGATGTTTAGGCCGAATTTATCGCCAAACATTTCCATCACTTGCTCACCTTCATTAAGGCGAAGTAAGCCGTTGTCTACGAATACACAAGTCAGTTTGTCGCCGATTGCACGGTGAACAAGCATTGCGACCACAGAAGAATCGACACCACCAGACAAGCCAAGGATAACTTCATCGTCACCTACTTGTTCTTTGATACGTGCAATTGCGTCTTCAATGATAGATTCAGATGTCCATAAACGCTCACAGCCACATGCGCCAAGAACAAAGTTCTCTAGCATTTGTAGGCCTTGTTTCGTGTGCGTTACTTCTGGGTGGAACTGAACACCGTAGTATTTCTTCTCTTCATTAGCCATTGCCGCGTAAGGACAAGTGTCTGTTTCGCCAACTTTTACGAAGTCAGCAGGAATTTCAACAACTTTATCACCGTGGCTCATCCAAACATCTTGAATCTCAGCAAGATCTTTGAACAGCGCAGATTCACCAGATACTTTAACTTGTGCGTAGCCGAACTCACGTTCTTCTGAACTTGCTACGCGACCACCAAGCTGTTCTGCCATTGTTTGCATGCCGTAACATACACCTAGAACTGGAACGCCAGAGTCAAATACATATTGAGGTGCGCGAGGAGAGTTTTGTTCAGTTACACTTTCTGGACCACCAGAAAGGATAATGCCATCAGGATTGAATTCGCGAATATCCGCATCTTCTACGTCCCAGCTCCACAGTTCACAGTAAACACCGATTTCACGTACGCGACGAGCAACAAGTTGAGTATATTGTGAGCCGAAATCTAGGATCAGAATTCGTTGATCATGAATGTTCTTTGTCATATTGAGCAATCTTATCAGCTAAATGGAGAATCGGAGGCGAGTCTACTCGCCTCTCTATAAGTCATCAAGTAAAAAGCAAACGTTTACGTTAGATTAATATTCTTTAGCGAAATTAACCTAAACGGTAGTTTGGCGCTTCTTTTGTGATTTGAACGTCGTGTACGTGAGACTCGGCCATACCAGCACCAGAAATACGTACAAATTCTGCTTTAGTACGCATGTCTTCGATAGTAGCTGAACCAGTTAGACCCATGCTTGAACGTAAACCACCCATCTGTTGATGAACGATCTCTTTCAGACGACCTTTGTATGCGATACGACCTTCAATACCTTCTGGAACGAGCTTGTCAGCTGCGTTATCAGTTTGGAAGTAACGATCTGAAGAACCTTGAGACATAGCACCCAAAGAACCCATACCGCGGTATGACTTATAAGAACGACCGTTGTATAGAATGATTTCACCCGGTGCTTCTTCAGTACCTGCGAACATTGAACCAACCATGACGCAAGATGCGCCAGCTGCGATTGCTTTACAGATGTCGCCAGAGAAACGGATACCGCCATCAGCAATGACTGGAATGCCATATTCATTTGCCACTTCAGCGGCATCAGAAATTGCTGTGATTTGAGGAACACCTACACCCGTTACAATACGAGTTGTACAGATAGAACCAGGGCCGATACCTACTTTTACAGCACTAACACCAGCATCAATAAGAGCTTTAGCGCCAGCACCAGTCGCTACGTTACCACCAATGATATCTAGGTCTGGGTAAGCTGCACGAGTTTCACGGATGCGGTTTAGAACACCTTCTGAGTGACCGTGTGAAGAGTCGATAAGGAGAACGTCAACACCTGCTTCAACAAGAGCGGCTACGCGCTCTTCGTTACCAGCGCCGGCACCTACTGCAGCACCTACACGTAGGCGACCACGAGCATCTTTACATGCGTTTGGTTTACGTTCTGCTTTGTGGAAATCTTTTGCTGTGATCATACCGGTTAGTTGGAACTCATCGTTCACAACCAGTACTTTCTCAACACGAGCTTCGTGCATTTTTTCTTGAACTTCAGCGCGGGTTGCGCCTTCTTTCACAGCTGCAAGACGCTCTTTAGGCGTCATCACTGAGCCAACTTCTTTTGTTAAATCAGTAACAAAACGAACATCACGACCAGTAATGATACCAACAAGTTCGTTGTTATCCGTTACCACTGGGAAACCAGCAAAACCGTGCTTTTCTGTCAGTTCAATAACATCTGCAATCGTCGCTTCTGGGTTTACTGTGACAGGGTCAACAACAACACCAGCTTCGAATTTCTTAACTTTACGAACTTCAGCTGCTTGCTGCTCGATTGACATATTCTTGTGAATAAAGCCAATACCGCCTTCTTGTGCAAGAGCGATAGCTAAACGAGCCTCTGTCACTGTGTCCATAGACGCAGAAATCATTGGAATATTTAGTGTAATATTTTTGGTTAGCTGCGTATGTAGATCGGCAGTGTTTGGGAGAACGGTGGAGTGTGCTGGTACGAGTAGAACATCGTCGAATGTCAGCGCTTCTTTGGCAATTCTAAGCATTTGCAATATCTCACAATTTAGAGGGTAAATATAAAAACAATCCAAATGTCCTTTTCGAATAGAATGTTTAACCATCCCGAAAATTTACATTTGGATTAGATATTGCGGACGGATTATACGCCCGACGCAATCGCTTGGCTACACATTTTTTTCATTTTAATTTGCATTCCGCCCCTTGCTATGTATTATATTGCCGCTAATTTCCATACTCACGTCTGGTTGAAAAATTAGTGCCTTCCAATACCAATCCAAACATCTACACCGTTTCTCGTCTTAATGCTGAAGTCCGATTATTACTAGAAAATGAAATGGGCATCGTTTGGTTAATTGGTGAAATTTCCAATTTCTCTGCTCCTGTTTCTGGTCACTGGTATCTAACGCTTAAAGACTCTCGCGCCCAAGTAAAATGCGCCATGTTCAAAGGCAATAATCGCTTTGTGAACTTTAAGCCGAAGAATGGCCAGCAAGTATTGGTGAAAGCACGATTATCCCTGTATGAACCGCGTGGTGATTATCAAATCATCATTGAAAGTATGCAGCCTGAAGGTGATGGTCGCTTACAACAGGAATTCGACCAACTAAAAATGAAGTTGGCTTCTGAAGGCTTGTTCGCTCATACCTTAAAGCAAAGCCTTCCTGAACATCCAAGATGCGTGGGTGTAATCACATCAAAAACCGGTGCAGCTCTGCACGATATTCTTCAAGTACTTAAACGCCGAGATCCAAGCTTGCCTGTGATCATCTACCCTACTCTTGTTCAGGGAGAAGAGGCTGCTATTCAAATTGCTCAAGCGATTGGGTGTGCGAATTCCCGTGCGGAATGTGATGTGTTGATCGTAGGTCGTGGCGGTGGTTCATTAGAAGATTTATGGTGCTTTAACAACGAAATTGTTGCTCGTACTATTGCTGCCAGTCAAATCCCGATTATCAGTGCGGTTGGGCACGAAATTGACGTTACCATTGCCGATTTCGTAGCCGATGTTCGAGCGCCGACTCCATCAGCTGCCGCTGAACTGGTTAGCCGAGACAACACCAATAAGAAGCAAGCGTTTCAAAACTATCGCCATAAAATTGCCAGCGCAATGCGTCACTATTTTGCTCAGCAGAAAGTGGAGTTGAAACAGTTGCAACATCGTTTAGACAGACAGCACCCCGCTAATCGTTTACAACGTCAGCAGCAACAGTTAGACGAATACAGCATGCGTTTAGAGCGTGCAATTCAAGCTCAAATCAACCAAACGCAACAACATCTCGATAAACAAAAACATCAGCTTCAATTATTGTCACCGGAAAAGATATTGCGCAATCAACAGTATCTGTTAACCAGTAAGCAAAAAGAACTGAATGATGCGATGAAGCGATACCTTGTCTCTTCTCGCCATACCTTTACACGTCTTACAGATAAAATGAATGCGGTTAGCCCGTTAGCGACTTTGTCACGCGGCTATTCGATCACTCAAAACGATCAAGGTGACGTTATTCATGATGCCAATGACGTTCGACAAGGTGATCTAATCGTCACTCGTCTCAAAGAGGGCGAGATTCGCTCAATCGTAAAATAGGCCCTTCTCTTTATCCCGTTTTATCCCGTAATAAAAATGCCACTGAGGCTATCAGTGGCAAATATCACAGTGGAATTCCAACACAACTCGGGGTTTACTCAACCTTTAAGTTATCTTTTATTTTCTTAGTCAGATTCTCTACATCTACTGGTCGAGAAAAGTAATAACCTTGTAGTAGGTGACAAGCTAGATCACCAAGAATTTGTGACTGCTCTTTGGTTTCAACTCCTTCGGCAACAATGGTTAGCTGCTTAATATTCGCAACCGCCAAGATACTTTTCACTAAGTTGTAAGCATCTTCATCGTCGACTAAATCATTGATAAAGCTTTTATCAATTTTCACTTCATCAACGGGTAACTTAGATAGATAGCTTAGAGATGAGTAACCGGTGCCAAAATCATCGATTGAGAACTTAATACCTACGGATTTGAGCTGCTCAATCACTGCAACAGTGCCTGGTATATCGTTTAAAAACGTACCTTCAGTAATTTCAAACACGATACGATTTGAATCAATACCTGTCGATTCAATGATCTCAATAGTATTTTCAACGAACCGTTTACCCATAAGCTGATTAGGAGAAATGTTGACTGAAAGAGTCAATGCACCATCACCATTCGGGCTAACTGATTGAATGTCATTACAAGCTTGAGTCAATACCAAATCACTGATCTTGCCAATGATTCCTTTCTTCTCTGCGATAGGAATAAAATCCAACGGCGCAACTCGGCCTAGCTCCACATTATCCCAGCGAACTAAAGCTTCTACGCCTATGATCTGACTGTTTAATGTACTGACTTGTGGCTGATAATGAACATAAAACTCTTTGTTTTCTATAGCTAAATCTAAAAGATTCGAAATTTTAAAATGACGCTCTGAACTCTTAGACATAAACGAAGAATAGTTTACGTGAAATAGATTATTTGCCTTCGCATACTTCATTGCCAGCTCACTGTTGCGGACAATGATCGAACCCAAAATATTTCGGTTCTTGAAGTTCACGACTGCATTACGGACACGTAGAGAGATCATTTCACCGCAGATATCAAACTTCTCAAACGTTTCTGTTTCTTTTTCTATATCAATACACAAACTGACTGACTTTTGGCAAATCACGGCAAATTGGTCTGCCCCAACATGGCCGATGAACATGGTTTCATCCTTTAACTCTTCAAGTGCACTGCTTACTTGACGAAGTATTCGGTCACCGACGGCAAAACCATACTGGTTATTTACTTTCTGAAAGTCGACAATGTCGATCAATTGTAATTGGTACTCTTCACCTTTTTCTTGCAGACATAGGTTATCAATATAATCGGAAGTAGCCTTTCGATTAGGTAAACCAGTTACATCGTTATAAAGAGAGCGGAAAGCAATTTCATTGTCTTTCTCTTCAATTTGGATAAGTTTTTCTTCAATCGCCGATTTATATTCGTACAACTTTTGGGCTGTAATATTTTTTAGGTAATAAATGATGCCAGCGAAGAGAATGAAAACCAGAATATGGAACAAATTTTGGTTGGATTTTTGCTCCAAGACTAAGTCGGTTACCATTTTCGCTTCAGACTCAGAATAGTTTTTAATATCGTGTAAAAGCTCACCACTACCTAAAACAACGTCCCAATCATCAACATAACGAATGTGTGTGATCTTTTGTGCTTCTGCATCACTTTTACGGTTATTAAAAGCTTTATCGCTGTATTCAACCCAAGAGAGACCATTTATAGCGCTTTGATAAATATAGTGAACGACTTTATCGTCGATATCATCGCGAAACAAATTGTCTGAATTTCGGTGTACTACGAACTTTTTGTTCTTGTCGATGACAAAAATATAGCCGTCATTATTTTCGTTTAACAACTGAAAAGAATTCATTGTCTTATTGAAAAGTTCAGTCGGAATAATATCACCTTCCGCGAAACCGTTACTTTGGCGAATGACATCCAACATTTTGATTGTTGTATCAACTCGTTCGACAACTTCAGCTTTTCGCATGGCAATGTATTGTTCTTCGACACTAGTAATGACCGAAGCGATTAAGTTATTTGAAAATAGCTGCTGATTGATAAAAGACGTACCAATGGCACACGTCATCAGAATGCTTGGTAGCCAAAGTAAATATCGTTGCAACACTTTGTCGGTCATGTTCGCGAGTTCTTTCTGTTTCATTTCAGTGTTTATCCAACTCTATGTATGGATCCCCAGCCGACCAATGATACAGATGAAAAGCGAATAGAATAGATATCAAGTACTGATATGGATGTAGGGTAAATCTCACTCGATATATAAGTGAGATTTATTATTAAGAAGAACTTAAAAGAAACCGATTAGTCAACTTTTTGAAACTCAAAACGAATATGTGATTTTGACTTCAGCTCATTACAGGTATTGCAAAAATAGTTGGCGGCTCCACATGCTTGCAATTTCTCGAGTTCAGCTTCGCAGTCGGGACAAAATCCAACCTTTTTAAAATGACTCTCACATGATGAGCAGTGGTACTGCCCATCCCACACAAGCTCTTTGTCACATTGAGGACACAAGTTTTCCATTACACTACTCCAACTTCTAATTCTAAATCTTTGGTTTAAACGCCTGCTTACATATTAAAGATCGTTAAAGAGATCTCAATCCGATCTTCCGCTTTATCTGCTTTGTTCAGCGATCTACCCTTAAAAGAACATTTATATAACCACACACCGAAAGCATAAGTTACATATTCTGCATTTGGATTTTAAACAGACTAATAATCTACAAGTAACTTTAAAACCTCAACAAATCAGAACTTAACAAAAGGATCATTTTCCAATTAATGAGTTACATGCGTGTGCATTTCGATATGTTCACTGTCACGTTGTACTAGCTTCACTTTTATCTCTTTGAAGCTATCCAATGAATCACAATGCGTTCCACCGCAAGGGATTATCGCTATTTCACCTTCCTGCAAATCACACTGCCAGTATCGTGAATCCGTCAGGTTTTCGCCTTGTCTGGTGATCTCGATTTTTGATCCCAGTGTTAGCCAAGACGCAAGCTGAGCATTTACCTGCTCTTCAATCTTAGCTAAGTTTTCTAGCATATCTGCGCTATTCAAACCACGCTTACGCAATGTTTTCCCTAGACGATACGTGTCTACACAACGATCTTCTGTGACAAAGCTCGTCACTTGCGCATAACTATTGAAATCATTGTGGCCGTGAGGGTCTTTCCTGTCTGCATCTTTACGCCAATATCCATCCGCTAACACTTTATTTAACGCTAAGTAAGCTAAGTGACCTGCGCTATGACCACGGCTAAGCTGGTTCTGATAAATATCGTCAACAGTTAAACTCACTACATCATGAACTTTGACAGCATTTTCTTCTGCCTTGAGTTGATGCACCACAACGAACACCCAACCGGGTTCATCTCGTTTTACGGGAATCTCTTTACCGACCAGCAACTGATGCTCGGCCTGATTAATAGCCCCTACAAGGCAGTGCTCAACTGTGTAGACATGCTCTCCGATAGCGAGTGTTCCTCGATCAGCTGGATGGTCAGGCCAAATATGGCTCACAGGATGAAAAGGAGTCTGGGAGGTCACAATATAAAGTGCTTCTTCGCTAACTCTAACAAATTGTACCTCGCTTGAGAGGTGATAAATGGATTGTGTAAAAGTGACTTGAGTAGGTGAATATGGCATATCAAATTATCGGACGGTTATGATTAGCAATCACCTCCGCATAAAGCAGAGGTTTACAGATAACAGAAAAAAGCCCAAGCAATGCTTGGGCTCTTAAAAAGCGTTATTTTCTGCGACCTTTCATCATGGTCATTAGGCGCTTACGTTTGCGCTCTTGCGATAACGTCATTTTGTTGGTTTTACCTTCAAATGGGTTTTCGCTGTTCTGGAACTGAATACGAATCGGTGTACCCATGATATCCAGTGACTTACGGAAGTAGTTCATCAGATAACGCTTGTAAGAGTCTGGTAGTTCTTTAACAAGGTTACCGTGTACAACCACGATTGGTGGGTTATAACCACCAGCATGCGCGTATTTCAGTTTCACACGACGGCTACGAACCATCGGCGGCTGGTGATCTTCCGTCGCCATCTTCATGATACGAGTCAGAACCGATGTACCAACACGAGTTGTCGCAGACTTGTATGCCTCTTGAACAGATTCAAACAAGTGACCAACACCTGTGCCATGTAACGCAGAAATAAAGTGAATACGAGCGAAGTCAACGAAGCCTAAACGACGATCCAGCTCTTTCTTAACGTGCTCTTTAACGTCAGTGTCTAAGCCATCCCATTTATTAACAGCGATAACAATTGAACGACCTGCGTTCAGAGCAAAACCCAACAAGCTTAAGTCTTGATCAGAGATGTTTTCACGTGCATCGACAACTAGTAGAACCACGTTGGCATCTTCAATTGCTTTCAACGTTTTGACTACTGAGAATTTCTCAACCGTTTCGTTAACGCGTTTGCGACGACGAACACCGGCCGTATCAATCAGCACGTATTCACGCTCATCACGCTTCATCGGAATATAGATAGAATCACGCGTAGTTCCCGGCATATCGTAAACTACAACACGTTCTTCACCCAAAATACGGTTAGTTAGCGTTGACTTACCAACGTTTGGACGACCGATAATCGCCAGTTTAATTGGCTGATCTTGCAAACGTTTGTATACTTCTTCAGCTTCTTCTTCTGTGTACTCAAGTTGTTCTTCTTCTGAATCTTCAAACTCAGTGAGATCTTCTAGAAGTCCATCTTCAGCTTGCATCTCTTCAGCAATCGGACTTAACGCACGATCAATCAGAGCGCCAACACCACGACCGTGTGCTGCCGCGATTTGATACATGCTTTCCATACCAAGTTGCCAGAACTCAGCACTTGCTGCGTCTGGATCAATACCATCCACTTTGTTTACAACTAAAATACTGTTCTTTTCAATGCGGCGGAGATGTTGTGCAATCGCTTCATCTGCTACAGTTAGCCCTGCACGGCCGTCCACCATAAACAGTACAACATCAGCCTCTTCAATCGCAGCGAGCGATTGTGCAGCCATTTTTGTTTCGACACCTTCTTCACTGCCATCAATACCACCAGTATCAATCACAATAAAATCGTGCTCACCTAGCTTTGCTTGACCGTATTTACGGTCACGAGTTAAACCAGGAAAATCTGCAACCAAAGCATCGCGCGTGCGAGTTAAACGGTTAAACAGTGTCGATTTACCTACGTTAGGACGCCCTACAAGAGCAACAACAGGTATCATAACAACCTCTACAATTATTAATCATATGTAGTTATAGGTAATGACTGAGAAAACAACCAATCAGCTTTATACCAATATATCCGCCTACGCGAATTACACCCAAACTACTTGGAGTTGCAGGTAGGCGGCAAATGACCGCAAATTACCATGCGTGATTGATGTGAACGAACTTAGTCAACACCGCTGCAGCTTCAAGTAGGAAGGTTATATATAAGTATTACCTATAACCACATTGTTTATTTCAATAAAACGGCTCCTAACTGTTTCCAGCTAGGAGCCGTGTGTGAATGATATCACAATTTACTTTTTGATCGTCAGTTTCTTTACATCGCCATCGCGAGTAACTAGAACGTAACCGCCATCAATCGCCATTGGACCAACAGCAAAACCGCTATCGTCAATCAACTGCTGAGCAACAAACTCACCTGAGCTACGATCAATCCAGTGTAGATAACCTTCACTGTCACCCACGACCACGTAACCTTCGATAACTTTTGGCGCTGTTAGCAAACGGTTCTCTAATTGGTCATTCTTCCATAGCTCAGTACCACTGCGAGAATCCACCGCAACTAAGTGATCTTTATCAGTCACTAGGAATAGACGACCGCCATCAGTAGCCATATCAGTTGCAGAAGAGTAATTACGTTTCCAGATAGGATTACCAGAACGCAGATCAACTGCAATTAACTGACCATTGAAACCAATCGTGTAAAGCGTTCCGCCGATGATCACAGGAGACGCATCGACATCCACTAAACGGTCAATTTCAGTCGCACCTTTAGGTTGGCCTACTGGCTGTTGCCAAATAAGCTGACCACGAGCAGAAATTGCCGCAGCTAGTCGACCACTTGGAGTCCCCCAGAACACGCCACCAGAAACAGCGGCAGGTTGGCTGTCACCACGTAGCGTTAAATTCGGCACTTCCGTACTGATTGTCCATTTCTGGCTACCTGTCGCCTGATCCAGTGCAACTAACGCACCACGACTGGTATTGACAATAACAAGGTTGTTGTCCGCCACAGGTGAAGCTAATACTTCACCTTCAACTTTCACTTTCCAAGACTCTTCACCAGTCTCAGCATCTAAAGCAATAACAACGCCATTTTCACTGCCAATGTAAATTTGACCATACGCAGCAACAATGCCGCCGGAAAGACGGGCAGAAACATCTTCTTCCAGATCGACTTTCCAGATCTCTTTGCCATTTTCAGGATCAAGCGCTTTTACAATACCGTCACGGCTTGCAACGAAAATTTTGCCGTAAGCAAAATCGGGTGACAGCTTAGAAAAGTAATGACCAACGCCATCACCGATAGAAGTACTCCACAGTGACTGAGGCGTAAATTCACTTTTCACCACTGGCACAGGTGCCATCACAACGTTTTCTTCTTCGCTGGCACAGCCGGCTAGCAGTGCTAACACAGCTGAGGACAGAAGCACTTTGTTGAACATCTTTTTCATCAACTTGTGCCCTTACTTGGCTAGGTCGTCCAGTTTAATTTGCAACGTTTGGCTTGCATCTGTAGCTTGTTGCGCTTCAGTGTAAGCGGCATAAGCAGCAGCAGTGTCGCCCTTACGCAGAGAAATATCACCGCGCAATTCAGCCACTCGGCCAGCCCAACCTTCTTCTGTAATATTGTTCAGCTCAGTTAATGCAACGTCAAAGTCACCTTGCTCAGCCTGAACTCGAGCAACGCGTAAAGTAATCACTGGTTTTAACGCTGCATCTTTAGTGGTGCCTTTCGCCCACTCAAGTTGTGCTAAAGCTTCGTCTAAGTTACCCGCTTCAATTTGAGCTTTTGCAAGTTGCATTGCTGCTAGCACTGAATACTCAGTGTCTTTATTGCCATCAATAAAGCTTTGAACATCACCGCTCGCATCAATACCTTTAGAGGATAGAGACAGGATTGCTTGAGTATAAGCTTCTGAAGCAGCCTCTTTCGCTTCGGTTACGCTATCTTGATAAAAACGCCAACCAAAAAGACCACCTAAGCCAATGACAGCACCTAACATTACGGCTTTGCCATTTTCCTTCCACCAATCTTTGATCGCTTCTACTTGTTGTTCTTCAGTATCGTAGAGTTCCACTTCCTATCCTCTTTATAAATGCCAATGACGAGCATTGGCATATGTATCTCTAAAAATGCGCTATTAGATCAGATGAGCCAGCTTGCTCGCGATCTCTGCTTGAGAAATTGTTTCTTGCTCGCCGCCTGCTAGGTCTTTTACAACCACGGTGTTAGCTGCAACTTCGTCCTCACCCAAAACTAATGCTATCGCAGCACCAACTTTGTCTGCACGCTTAAACTGTTTCTTAAAGTTTCCGCCGCCGAAGTGTGTCATTACGCGAAGACCTGGAACTTGTTCACGGATTTGCTCGGCAAGCTTCATGCCCGCAGAGAGAGTACCTTCGCCAGCCGTCACCACATAAACATCAACGCTGCGACGAACATCTGTGTTGCCTAATGTTTCCATCATCAACACTAAACGTTCTAGACCCATAGCAAAGCCTACAGCTGGTGTTGGTTTTCCACCTAGCTGCTCAACAAGACCGTCGTAGCGACCACCGCCACATACAGTACCTTGTGAACCAAGACTTTCAGTGATCCACTCAAATACAGTGCGGTTGTAGTAATCCAGACCACGAACCAAACGCTCGTTAACCGTATATTCGATACCTGCAACATCAAGAAGTTCACATAAACCTACAAAATGTTGTTTTGACTCTTCATCTAGGTAATCAGACAGCTTAGGTGCATCACCTAATACGGCTTGAACGTCTGGATTTTTAGTATCCAGTACACGCAGAGGGTTGGTGTATAAACGACGCTTACAGTCGTCATCCAGTACATCCATATACTGCTCTAAATACTCAATTAAAGCTGTACGGTAGTTCGCACGAGCGTCAAGTGAACCGATTGAGTTCAGCTCAAGGCGTACATGTTGAGAAATGCCAAGTTCGCGCCACATACGTGCCGTCATCATGATCAATTCAGCATCGACATCTGGTCCATCAAGGCCAAATACTTCCACACCACATTGGTGGAACTGACGGTAGCGACCTTTCTGAGGGCGCTCATGACGGAACATTGGGCCCATGTACCACAGACGTTGTTCTTGGTTGTACAATAGACCATTTTCGATACCAGAACGTACACAACCAGCGGTACCTTCTGGGCGGAGCGTTAAGCTATCACCGTTACGATCTTCAAAGGTGTACATCTCTTTTTCAACAACATCAGTGACTTCACCAATCGCACGGCTAAATAGATGTGTCATCTCAACGATAGGCATACGAACTTCGTTATAGCCGTAAGCACTAATTACGTTTTTTACCGTGCCTTCCACTTTTTGCCAAAGTGGAGACTGAGTTGGGAGACAGTCGTTCATGCCTCGGATTGCTTGAATAGTCTTTGCCAAAATAGTTACCGTAATATCGTTTAGATTAATCTTGTTCAAGTTGCTGAATGTTGATGCGGTTCTTCTCATCTAACATTGATGCTTTGGCGCGAATTTTCGCTTCAAGCTGAGCAACTAGGTCGTCGTTGTCAAAACGTTCTTTTTGACGAACGCCGTCTTCATAAAATGCGCTTTTCTTATTGCTGCCTGCCAGACCTAAATGGGAAACTTCCGCTTCGCCCGGGCCGTTTACTACGCAGCCAATAATGGAAACATCCATTGGCGTCAAAATGTCTTCCAATCGTTGTTCCAGCTCGTTCACAGTAGAAATAACATCAAACTCTTGACGAGAACAGCTCGGACAAGCGATGAAGTTAATACCGCGAGAACGGATACGCAGTGATTTCAAAATATCGAAACCGACTTTAATTTCTTCAACCGGATTGGCAGCTAAAGATATGCGTAAAGTATCGCCGATACCTTCCGCTAACAGCATGCCTAAGCCAACCGCAGACTTCACCGAACCAGCACGAGCACCGCCAGCTTCAGTAATACCTAAATGCAGTGGCTGGTCGATTTTCTTCGCCAGTAAGCGGTATGAGTCAACCGCAAGGAACACATCGGAAGCTTTCACACTGACTTTAAACTGATCAAAGTTCAGGCGATCAAGAATATCCACATGGCGCATCGCCGATTCCACCAATGCTTCTGGTGTTGGCTCGCCATATTTCATTTGCAGATCTTTTTCTAATGAGCCGCCGTTTACACCGATACGAATCGGGATATTTTTATCACGCGCACAGTCAACAACAGAACGGATGCGAGATTCATTGCCAATGTTACCCGGGTTGATACGTAAACAGTCGACACCGTACTCTGCCACTTTCAATGCGATACGATAATCGAAATGAATATCCGCAACGAGCGGCACAGAGACTTGCTGTTTGATGAGCTTGAATGCTTCGGCAGCTTCCATCGTCGGAACAGATACGCGAACGATGTCTGCGCCTACATTTTCCAAAGCTTTGATCTGAGCGACTGTCGCTTCCACGTCAGTCGTTCTTGTATTGGTCATTGATTGCACAGCAATTGGCGCACCATCGCCAATTGGCACATCCCCTACATAAATACGTGTAGAAGGACGACGTTTGATCGGAGATTCGTGTTGCATAGTATTGTCTAAGGTAAGGTGAGTCTTGCTACTTTGCCTGAAGTATACCCAGAAAGGTCTACAGGTTCACTTGCAAATGTCATTGATACGCTCTCTGGAGCGCCAAGAATCACTTGTAGAGGTTTTTGCCCGCGTAAATTCAGTGTTTGACCTGCTTGTTTAATGCCTGTCGACAAGGTTTTACCCGTAGCATCTTTAACTTGAATCCAGCAATCCGCTGAGAAAGAAAGTGTTAGCAAGTGGCCTGCTTCTGATTGTTCAACAACAGGCGCTTCAGCAACTGGCTCTTCAACAACAGCAGGTTCTTCTTCCACTGCAACTGACGCTTGTTCGCTAATCGCAGGTTCAACTTCTTCAACTGCCGTTTCTTCAGTTTGTTCTGCCGCTTGAACTTCATCAGCAGGAGAGAATGATTCAACAGGCTCTTCGCCTGATTCTTCAGTTAATTCGCTAACCGTTGCAAACTCTTGATCGTTACGAGAATCCTGCAATGAGGACTCATTACTCAAAACCGCTGAAACTTCAGCATCTTTGTCCGCTTCGAATCCACTGTCTCTGTGGTTCTGCCACCACCAAAGTGATGACATACCGATAAGAATCACCAATATGACCCAAGTAATTGTCATAATGTGGCTATCGTGTTTCGCACGCTTGGTTTTCTTAGAGAAGCTTTGCATGGTTTGCTCTTGAGGTTCTGCTGCTGTGCTTTTCTCATAGGCTTGCAAAACTTCAGATTCTTTCAATCCAACCGCTTTGGCATAAGAACGCAAATAGCCGCGAATAAAGGTAGCGACTAAATCAGATTCAAAGTTGTTAGCTTCTAAGTTTTGAACGATGGATAAACGCAATCTCAAACGATCAGCGACTTGTTGTTGTGTTAACCCTAATGCTTCGCGCTTTTCTCTTAACAGGGTTCCTGGTTCTACAAATGCTGCTTCTTGTTCTACAGTTGATGTTTCTTCGACGATTGGGTTTTCTTGTTCTTTATGTTCAGTATTCATCCGCGATGTCTGTCTCGTGTTTTTGTGCTCAAGTATCGCTTCGTCGCTTTTATTATTGATTTGTTAGTAGCAATCAATGTCGATGACTTCAACAGGTGAAAATTCATTTATGTTGGATATCGCCAGTAGTTTGCATTTACTTTTGATAATAGTGAAACATTCTAATAGATATTAGCCTGTAAACAACAAGCATTTGGAAAAGAAATTACAGACACGTCAAGGTTTTTGCTTAAACTGACATCAAAAAGGCATATTTTGTAGGATTAATTCCAAAAGTAAGTAAGCCAGAGTGAACTCTGGCTTACTTATATTTCTTTCTAAATCTGTTTTACAGGGATAGCTTGCTCATCCACCTGCTTGATTTTAGTACGTTTGGTACGGTCAATAACATCACCAACCAACTGACCACACGCCGCATCAATATCATCACCACGTGTTTTACGAATCGTTACGGTATGTTCGTACTGCATCAGAGTTTTCTGGAAACGATCAATTCGTGAGTTACTTGGTTTCTTGTACGGTGAACCCGGATAGGGGTTAAACGGAATCAAGTTGATCTTACAAGGTGTGTCTTTCATTAATTGAGCTAACTCGTGGGCATGCTCTGTACCATCGTTCACATGATCGAGAAGTACATACTCAACCGTCACTTTGCCACGGTTTGCATTTGATGAAGCAATATAGCGACGAACAGACGCTAGGAAATCTTGAATATCCCAACGGTCATTGATCGGCATAATTTGACTGCGCAGCTTATCGTTTGGCGCATGAAGTGAAATCGCTAAAGCAACATCGATTTGACCAGTCATTTGGTCTAAACCTGAAACCACACCAGAAGTCGAAACCGTTACACGGCGCTTAGAAAGACCAAAACCTAGGTCATCCAACATGATTTCTAACGCTGGAATCAAGTTCTTCATATTCAGAAGTGGCTCGCCCATGCCCATCATCACTACGTTAGTAATAGGACGACGGCCTGTTTCTTTTTCTAAACCAATTTCACGCGCTGCACGCCATACCTGACCGATGATTTCAGATACACGTAAGTTACGGTTAAAGCCTTGCTGAGCAGTTGAACAGAATTTACATTCAAGCGCACAGCCTACCTGAGAAGAGACACAAAGTGTTGCACGATCCTCGTCTGGGATATAAACCGTTTCTACGTCCTGATCACCCACTTTCATCGCCCATTTGATGGTGCCATCACTAGAGTGTTGAGCTTCAGAAACGTACGGTGCACGAATTTCACACTTTTGAATCAGCTTTTCGCGCAGCTGCTTATTAATATTGGTCATCTTGTCGAAGTCATCACAACCAAAATGGTAAATCCACTTCATCACCTGGTCTGCGCGGAATGCTTTTTCACCCAGTTCATCAGCGAAAAATGAACGCATAGCCTTGCGATCAAAATCAAGTAAATTGACTTTTTGTGTGGTCATGTAGCCTCTCAAAGATGGAACTATAATTAAGGGCGCGAATTGTACAGCCTTTAGTCAATAACGACAAGGGCTGCAATACCATGAGTTTACTGGGGTATTTACAAGCCATTGAATAAAAAATAAACAGAAAAATAAAAAAATAGCAAACAAGAGATGAATACTAAGTGAAGTGGCTAAAAAACAGAGATTTCAGTGTCGCAAGAAGTATCTGGCGGGCAGAAAAAAGCTCCCTTTCAGGAGCTTTTTAAAATTAAACTACAGCTTCTGAGCGAGGACAGATTTCTGATTCAGGGAAAAAGAATTCAATTTCGCGTGCAGCAGACTCAGGGCTATCACTGCCGTGTACTGAGTTATGACGCATGCTGAGTGCGTAATCAGCACGGATAGTGCCACATGCTGCTTCTTCAGGATTGGTCTTACCCATCAGCTCACGATAACGGGTAATTGCATCTTCACCTTCAAGAACTTGAACCATTATTGGGCCAGAAGTCATAAACTCTTTTAGCGGTTCAAAGAATGGTTTTCCTTCGTGTTCTGCGTAAAAACCGCTTGCTTGTTCATCAGTCAGACGAAGCATTTTCGCTGCGATAATACGTAGTCCTGCCTTTTCAATACGATGATAAATCTCACCGATTAGATCACGTTCCACGGCGTCAGGCTTAATGATAGAAAATGTTCTTTCTAGGGCCATAAGATGTCCTTTTACTTTACTTGTCGTTTTATTTTAAAAAGGCGGCTCTTAGGCCACCTTTAATTACATCGATTACTTAGCTTGATCCATCAGTACGCGAGAGATGGTTCTTACGCCCATACCCGTTGCGCCCGCAGCCCATTTATCACTTGCTGACTTGCGGTAAGTTCCCGCACAGTCAAAGTGTAACCAGCCTTTCTTGTGGTCTTCAACGAAGTAAGACAAGAATGCAGCCGCTGTACTTGCGCCCGGTGCATAATCACCAGAACTGATGTTGGATAGATCCGCGAAAGGTGATGGCAACATTTCACGATGGAAATCCATCAGTGGAAGTGGCCACAGACCTTCATGTTCTTCTTTCGCAGCCGTCAGAGCCTGGTGTGAAAGTTCATCATCAAAACTCATTAGTGCATGAAAATCATTGCCTAACGCATTTTTCGCAGCACCAGTTAGCGTTGCGCAGTCAATGATAAGCTCAGGTTTCTGTTCACTTGCATACATCAAACCGTCAGCCAAGACTAGGCGACCTTCAGCGTCAGTATTCATGATTTCGACTGTTTTGCCGTTCTTGTAAGTGATGATATCACCCAGCTTAAGAGCACGGCCTGAAACCATATTTTCTGCACAACAAAGAATCAATTTCACGCGCTTGTTTAAGCCGCGAAGGATGGATAACGCCAGCGCGCCAGTAATCATGCCTGCGCCACCCATGTCTGCTTTCATCGCAGACATCATGCCAGACGGTTTCATGCTGTAACCACCTGAATCGAAAGTAATACCTTTACCGACCAAACATGCGAACACTGGTGCGTCTTCTTTTCCTGTTGGGTTGAAGTCCAGTTGTAGCATTGCTGAAGTGCGGTCTGAACCCCGACCTACAGCGAAAATACCTTCCCAACCTTCAGCTAAAAGATCTTTGTCTTTAACGATGCGGTAAGAAATTTGTTCAGGAGCCAAAGATTTCACGAACTCAGCCGCCATAGTCGCAAGCTGACGAGGAGCGACTTCTTCGGCACTCTTGTTAATAATGTCGCGAACCCAATCGGTGGTTTTAATGCGAGCTTCTAGTTCTGCTTGTGCTTCTTGCTCTAGTGATTTCCATTCAACCGTGTTTCTCTTCTTCGCTTCACGATAGCCTTGGTAGAAAGCCCAAATAGATTCGAGATCCCAGCCTTCACCTACTAGAGATACAGAACGCAGACCTTGGTTATCCAGCTTACGAGCAGCGCGTTGAATCGCACCCATATCGTGAGATTGAGTAAGGTGAATCGTCACACCTTGCTCAGAAAATGATAATAACGCCTTTTCTCCCCACTGAGGCTGGGCAGCTTCCAGGCTAATAAATACAGACATTTGTGTAGACATGGTTTCTCCTTGTCTTAGTAATGGCGTCTCTTCGCCACATCTTTTCAATAACTCGGGGATGTTAGCATTTTGCCAGTTAAAAATATCAACTTGATAAAAAAACGGGCTACTAGGCCCGCTTTTTTATTAAAACTGTTAACTTAGCAAGGCTAGGTTGGCGAAATTAATCCCGCTCATCCATCCAGCACATAATGATCGCTTCAAGAATTTTTTCGTTTGAGTGATTAGGCTCATCGTCAAAATCTTCAAGGTCCAATATCCACTGATGTAAATCAGTAAAACGTACATTTTGCGGTTCAATATCAGGATACTTTTCGCAAAGTTCAATTGCGATATCGCGTGAATCTGTCCATTTCATAATGTTATTCCAGTGTCATATTCTCGGGCTTGAATCAAGCCCGAACGATAATTAATGATCTTCAGAAGCGTGGTTCAAAGTGTATTTGGGAATTTCAACAACCAAATCTTCATCCGCGACTCTCGCCTGACAGCTCAAACGAGATTCAGGCTCTAAACCCCATGCCTTATCCAGCATGTCATCTTCGAGTTCATCACTCTCTTCTAACGAGTCAAAACCTTCACGGACAATGCAGTGACAAGTGGTACATGCACAGGATTTCTCACACGCATGCTCAATTCCGATACCGTTTTTCAACGCCACATCAAGAATCGTTTCGCCAGATTGCGCTTCTAATACCGCACCTTCTGGGCAAAGTGTTTCATGGGGTAAAACAATAATCTTAGGCATTTTTTGTCTTCTCTTTAAATCTCGTCAACGGAATGACCGGCCAATGCGGCGCGAATAGATTTATCCATACGGCGCGACGCAAAATCTTGGCTCGCTTTATCGGTATCTTTTATTCCTTGCTCAATGGCATCTGCATCATCACTGTTGCGTATTTTGATCAATGATTCGATAGCGTTAACTAAAAGCTGTCGCTCATTTTCGCTCAGTAACTCGTCACCATCCGCCTGCATTGCGGCAATCAGGCCTTCGATAACTCGATCCGCTTCAACACGCTGTTCCATCAACGCTCGCGCTTGCATGTCTTCTTTAGCATACGCCATAGAGTCACGCAGCATTTGGGCAACTTCGTCATCATTTAAACCGTAAGACGGCTTAACTTGAATTTCAGCTTGTACGCCTGTGCTCTTTTCCATTGCGGTTACAGATAACAGACCATCCGCATCCACTTGATAAGTAACGCGAACATGTGCAGCACCAGCGGCCATTGGTGGAATGCCTTTAAGTGAGAAACGCGCCAGTGAACGGCAGTCATCCACTAACTCACGCTCACCTTGAACAACGTGCACACTCATCGCTGTTTGGCCATCTTTGAAGGTGGTAAATTCTTGCGCTCTCGCCACAGGAATAGTGGTATTACGAGGAATGATTTTTTCTACTAAACCACCCATGGTTTCAATACCAAGTGAAAGCGGGATCACATCCAACAGCAGCATTTCAGAATCAGGCTTATTGCCCGCTAAAACATCCGCTTGAATTGCTGCACCAATAGCAACCACTTCATCAGGGTTGATACTGGTTAATGGCGTACGACCAAAGAACTCTCCAACTTGCTCACGCACATATGGAGTACGAGTGGAGCCGCCAACCATGACTACTTCCAATACTTCATCAGCCGAAATCTGCGCATCTTTGAGCGCGCGGCGACAAGACATCAGCGTCTTCTTCACTAGTGGCTGGATCAGTTCATTGAACTGTTGTTTGGTAAGCGCGCCAGACCAATCAAGGACATTAATTTCTACTTGATCGCTATCTGACAATGCAATTTTCGCAGCCGTTGCTGCATTTAAAAGAGCACGGTGTTTACTTGAACTTAACTGACCTTCAATACCCATTTGCTGTTGCAGATATTCGGCTATCAGATGGTCGAAATCGTCACCGCCCAATGCTGAATCACCACCTGTTGCCAGCACTTCAAATACGCCTTTTGACAGACGTAGAATAGAAATGTCGAACGTACCGCCACCTAAGTCATAAACAGCAATCACACCTTCCTGACCAGAATCCAGACCATAAGCGATAGCTGCGGCCGTTGGTTCATTAAGCAGACGTAATACATGCAATCCGGCAAGAGCGGCTGCATCTTTAGTAGCGACTCGTTGAGCATCATCAAAATAAGCAGGAACAGTGATAACAACGCCTGCCAATTCACCGCCTAATGTGCTTTCAGCTCTTTGACCTAGCGTTCTCAGAATGTCTGCAGACACTTGAATCGGGTTTTTATCACCATGAGGGGTTTGCATGATCGGCAAACCGTTTTCACTGGTTTTAAATTGATACGGTAGATTTGGGTAACGAGACTGGATATCGGTTAATGAACGACCGACAAGTCTCTTTACCGAAATAATGGTATTAGCAGGATCAGCTTGAGCATTGTCATGAGCGTCATAACCGACCACTTTTTCTTCTTGGGAATAAGACACAACGGAAGGCAGGATGCTTCGTCCTTGCTCATCAACTAAAGTGGTTGCCGTGCCGCTTCTCACCGAAGCCACTAACGAGTTGGTGGTTCCTAAATCAATGCCTGCAGCCAGTTTATGCTGGTGCGGTGCAGAACTTTGACCCGGTTCTGCAATTTGAAGTAATGCCATCTATGGGTCCTTTTTTTAGAATTAGCCGAGGAGTTTGTCTTCGACTCGCTCTATTTCATTTTTTAATTTGGCAATAAATTTGAGCTTACGAACAGTGTCTGCTGCGGTACTCCACTGCTCACTGTTTAGCTCTTGCTCTACTTGGATTAAGTGCTGTTTATACATTTTCTCGACTTTACTATCAAAGTCGAACAACGCACTTTCCGCATCAGAGTTGTCGGTAATTGCTTCAAGTTCTTCACGCAGTTCCATTTGTTCCATCAGGAACATTGGATCTTGAAGAGTCTGTTGCTCACCACGGAGTTCAACACCATTAAGTGACAACAGGTATTCTGCGCGAGAGATTGGGCTTTTTAAAGTTTGATTGGCATCGTTAATCTCTGCCGTTTTTTGTACCGACATCAGTCGGTCACGCTCAGAAGCCGTGGCAAAGTTATCTGGATGAAAACGCTTTTGCAACTCGCGGAACTGAGAAGAAAGAAGGCTACCATCCAGTTGATACTGAGTTGGTAGCCCAAATAATTCGAAATAATTCATGTAGATATCGGTCCTTTAATTCGATTTAGGATGAACGGTTGCTCACCCTAAATTCAGAGAACTCTTAGACGTTGAAGCTTTCACCACAACCACATTCGCCTTTGACATTTGGGTTGTTGAATTCGAAGCCCTCATTCAAGCCTTCTTTTTTGTAGTCCAGCTCTGTCCCGTCTAAGTAAACCAAGCTTTTCGCATCAATGATAACTTTCACACCGCTATCTTCGAATACTTGGTCACCGTCTTCAAGATCATCAACGAATTCTAGTACGTATGCCATACCTGAACACCCAGTCGTTCTTACGCCTAAACGTAAGCCGATACCTTTTCCTCGGTTATCCAAAAAGGTTTTCACTCGGTGTGCTGCTGATTCAGTTAGAGTAATGGCCATACTGCTACCTTTGGGTCTTCTGTTAATTAAAGTGGGAGTAACAATGGGTTACTCCCCAATTATTTATTATTCTTGATGTTTTTTCTTGTAATCCGCAACAGCGGCTTTGATTGCATCTTCTGCCAAAATTGAGCAGTGAACTTTCACTGGTGGTAGCTCTAGTTCTTCCGCAATTTCAGCGTTTTTGATCGCTGCTGCTTCGTCGATTGATTTACCTTTAACCCATTCAGTTACAAGCGAACTTGATGCGATTGCGCTACCACAACCGTAAGTCTTGAATTTTGCATCTTCGATGATGCCTTCAGGAGATACTTTAATTTGTAGACGCATTACGTCACCACATGCAGGAGCACCAACCATGCCGCTACCTACTGATGGATCTTCCTTGTCAAATGAACCTACGTTACGTGGGTTCTCGTAATGATCAATTACTTTTTCACTATATGCCATGATAGTTACCTCGAATCCTCTAAATCGCTGGAAAGATTAATGATGAGCCCACTCAACAGTGTCCAAATCTACCCCTTCCTTGTACATATCCCATAACGGGGACATGTCGCGTAATTTGTTGACAGCTACACGAATCAATTCAATCGCATAATCAATGTCTTCTTCTGTCGTAAAACGACCGAATGAGAAACGAATTGAGCTGTGAGCCAATTCATCATTAAGACCAAGAGCACGTAGTACGTACGATGGTTCAAGGCTTGCTGATGTACATGCACTGCCTGAAGATACCGCAAGGTCTTTCAGAGACATAAGCAGTGATTCACCTTCAACGAAAGCAAAGCTCACGTTTAGGTTATTCGGTAAACGCTGTTCTAGGTCACCGTTGATCGAAACTGCTTCCATATCTTTGATGCCAGCGAGTAAACGATCACGCATTTTTTTAGCGTGGTCGAAATCTTGTTGCATCTCTTCTTTTGCAATTCGGAATGCTTCACCCATACCCACGATTTGGTGAGTAGGAAGTGTACCAGAGCGGAAACCACGCTCATGGCCGCCACCGTGCATTTGCGCTTCAAGACGAATACGTGGTTTACGACGTACGTATAAAGCACCAATACCTTTAGGACCGTAAATTTTGTGCGCCGACATAGAGATAAGATCAACTTTCATCTCTTGTACGTCGATTGGTAACTTACCTGCAGATTGTGCTGCGTCTACATGGAAAACAATCTTACGTGAACGACACAGTTCACCAATAGCAGTGATATCTTGAATAACACCGATTTCATTGTTCACATGCATAATAGAAACAAGAATGGTGTCATCACGCATTGCTGCTTCTAATTTATGTAGATCAATCAAGCCATTTGTTTCTGGCTCAAGATAGGTCACTTCAAAACCTTCGCGTTCTAGCTGACGAGTCGTGTCTAGTACAGCTTTATGCTCAGTTTTACAGGTAATGATGTGTTTACCTTGTTTTTGATAAAAGTGTGCAACACCTTTAATCGCTAGGTTGTTAGACTCTGTTGCGCCTGAAGTGAAGATAATTTCACGAGGATCTGCATTCAATAAATCTGCAATTTGCTCACGAGCAGTATCAACGGCTTCTTCTGCCTGCCAGCCATAACGATGAGAACGAGATGCAGGGTTACCAAAAGTACCATCCATCGTCATGTACTGAACCATCTTTTCAGCAACACGTGGATCAACTGGGCAAGTTGCTGAATAGTCTAAATAAATAGGCAGTTTCATTTTCTACTCCAATGCAATGTAAACGTCGTTCTTAAGAACGAACATTAATACCTACGGGTGCCGCACCAATGGTGACTGTGTTCGAATTTTTGTGTGCAATCCCGTGGTTAATCGCAAGACCGATATCTTGGCGATCTGAAATTTCTAGCACTTCATTATCCACCATCAACTCACCAAGAGTGATGTTGTTAAGGAAGTCACTGATGCGAGAACTTAGGTCGCGCCACAGTGTATGTGTTAAGCAGCGAGTACCACCTTGGCAATCACCTTTACCGTGACACTTGGTCGCATCAACGGATTCATCAACTGCAGCAATCACTGTACCAATTGAAATCGAGTGACCTTTCGTACCTAAGCGATAACCACCGCCTGGGCCACGAACGCTAGCTACTAAACCGGCTTTACGCAATTTCGAAAACAGTTGCTCTAAATATGAAAGCGAGATGCCTTGGCGTTCAGAAATGTCTGCCAATGGTACTGGGCTTTGTTGCGAATGCAGAGCCACATCTAACATGGCTGTTACCGCATATCTTCCTTTAGATGTAAGTCTCATATCACACCGTATCCACATTGATTATGTGGTTAGAAGTTTCACATACCTGACTAATATGGTCAAGTATTTATTTGACTAAAACAGTCAAGTATTTAACCATTCACAAAAAGTGGTTAATTTTTATTCTGCAAGTTCTTGCCAACAGCTGTGAGAACACCACGTAAGATGTTGAGTTCTTGAGATTCTGGACGTGCACGATTAAAAAGGCGACGAAGTTTATTCATCACTTGGCCCGGTTGTGCCTCTGAGATGAACTGGGTTTCAATCATCACTTTTTCAAGGTGTTCATAGAACATTTCCAGTTCTTTATGACGAGGGTATTCCTCTTCAGCTTGAGGCGCGTATTGAGATTGAACCTGATTTAAATGTGCAACGCGGATTTCATAACATATTGTTTGAACCGCCATAGCTAAGTTCAGAGAACTGTAGTCGGGATTTGCAGGGATGCAGACGTGGTAATGGCAAGTTTGCAGTTCTTCATTGGTTAGCCCTGTGCGCTCACGTCCAAAGACTAAAGCAACCGGATGTTTTTGCCCTTCACTGGCAAACTTTTCACCGCATTCACGAGGGTCAAGCATTGGCCATTCAAGTGTTCTTGAACGAGCGCTGGAGCCAACCACCAAGCCACAGTCTTCTACAGCTTCTTCTAAACTACTAACAATTCGAGCATTGAGTGCGATTTCACTTGCGCCAGCGGCCAAAGCGACAGCTTGAGCATCTACCTCACACTGAGGATCAACCAAGACCATTTCGCTGAGCCCCATGACTTTCATAGCACGTGCTGCAGAGCCGATATTGCCTGAATGAGAGGTTCCCACTAAAACCACTTTAACATTGCTTAACATGATGTATTTACGCTACTCAACTTATAACCGCAGAATATTAACATAAACCTGAGTAAAATGGTCAGAAGCTTCACTCCCCCTAGAGTCGAATGAATAAAAAATAACCACTTCCATTTTGATAAACATTTGGTATACTGCGCACCGCTTTTTTCGTTCTTTAACATCCGTTGGGAAATCCGTATGCATCCTATGCTAAACATTGCCATTCGCGCTGCGCGAAAGGCTGGCAATCATATTGCTAAATCTCTAGAAACTCCTGAGAAAATCGAAGCCACTCAAAAAGGCATGAACGACTTTGTCACTAACGTAGACAAAGAAGCTGAAAACATTATCGTTTCTACGATTAAAAGCTCTTACCCAGAGCACTGCATCATTGCCGAAGAAGGCGGTCTGATCGAAGGTAAAGATCAGGATGTACAATGGATTATCGACCCACTGGATGGCACAACAAACTTTATAAAAGGTTTACCTCACTTCTGCGTTTCAATTGCTGTTCGTATTAAAGGCAAGACTGAAGTGGCTTGTGTTTACAACCCAATGCTAAACGAGCTATTCACAGCTCAACGTGGCTCAGGTGCACAGCTAAACAGCGCTCGTGTCCGTATCAAACAAATCAAAGACCTGCAAGGTGCCGTTTTGGCAACTGGCTTCCCATTCAAACAAAAGCAACACTCAGAATCTTACATGAAGATTATGACGTCTCTATTTGTTGAATGTGCTGACTTCCGTCGTACTGGCTCTGCAGCTCTTGACCTATGTTACCTAGCGTCTAACCGTGTTGACGGTTACTTTGAACTTGGTTTGAAACCTTGGGATCTTGCAGCAGGTGAACTGATTGCTCGTGAAGCGGGCGCAATCCTAACAGATTTCTCTGGCGGTACTGATTACATGAAATCAGGCAACATCGTTGGTTCTAGCCCACGCGGTGTGAAGGCTATTCTGAACCACATCCGTGAAAACGGTAACAGTGCGATTCTGAAATAACAGCTCCGTCACAGCTGATAATAGAAAGCCCCTTCCTAACGGTTGGGGCTTTTTTGTGTCTGACTGTAGCTGAAGAGACAAAAGAAAAGCCACTGAACTCAGTGGCTTTTCTATTCTCTTATGGCATCTCGTCGAACTCGGCACCTTCTTTCTCCACTTGTGGAGTTAGTAAGTGCTCACGAGTAATACCTAATTTCAATGCTAGTGCAGAAGCAACATAGATTGAAGAGTAAGTACCCACAGTAATACCGAGTAGAAGTGCCATTGCGAAACCGTGAATCAAAGCACCACCTTGAGTAAACAAGGCAATAACCACAAACAATGTTGTACCTGAAGTAATCAAAGTACGACTTAATGTTTGTGTGATCGAGCTGTTCATGATTTCAGCAGATTCACCTTTACGCATTTTGCGGAAGTTCTCGCGGATACGGTCGAATACAACGATGGTATCGTTGAGTGAGTAACCGACTACCGTTAGCAATGCCGCTACGATGGTTAAGTCCACCTCAACTTGCATAAGCGAGAAAATACCAAGCGTAATAATCACGTCGTGCGCCAGAGCCAATACAGCACCTGCCGCTAAACGCCATTCGAAACGCATAGACACGTACAGAAGAATACACAGTAGCGACACTAAAATCGCCAAACCGCCAGCTTCTGTCAGTTCATCACCTACGTTAGGACCAACAAACTCGATACGACGCATTTCAACCGATTCGCCGGTACCTTCTTTAATCGCACCCAAGATTTGGTTACCCAGCGCTTCGCTTGCCACATTTTCACGTGGGCGAAGACGAACCATCACATCTCTAGCTGAACCAAAGTTCTGTACGGTTGCATCACCAAAGCCTTTCGTTTCTAGCGCGACACGGATCTCTTCAAGGTTTACAGGTTGTTCAAAACCAACCTCGATCAGTGTACCGCCCGTAAAGTCTAAGCCCCAGTTCAGCCATTTTGTCGATAGTGTGAAAATCGAAGCTCCGATCATGAGTATCGAGAAAATGAACGCGAACTTCGACCAACGCATAAAGTCGATCGATTTATCTGTTTTCAGAATTTGAAACATACCAATTCCTACCCTTAGATCGACAATTTGTTAATGCGTTTACCACCGTACAACAAGTTGACGATACAACGAGTGCCGATAATTGCAGTAAACATTGAAGTGAGAATACCGATAGACAGAGTCACCGCGAAACCTTTAATCGCGCCAGTACCCACAGCAAATAGAATGATTGCTGTGATTAAGGTAGTGATGTTCGCATCGGCGATAGTACTGAACGCATTCGCGTAACCTTGGTGAATAGCTTGTTGAGGGTTACGTCCGTCACGCAGCTCTTCACGTATACGTTCAAAGATCAGTACGTTCGCATCCACGGCCATACCGACGGTCAATACGATACCAGCAATACCTGGCAGGGTCATGGTTGCCCCAGGAATCATTGACATAACGCCGATGATCAACACAAGGTTTGCAAACAGTGCTACGTTGGCAATCAGGCCAAACTTACGGTAGTAAAGTAGCGTAAACAGCATTACTGCAACCATACCCCAGATACACGCTTGAATACCCATATCGATATTCTGTTGCCCCATAGATGGACCAATGGTGCGTTCTTCTACAATCGAGATTGGCGCAATCAGAGCACCAGCACGTAATAAAAGAGCTAGGTTATGAGCTTCAGCGGCTGAATCAATACCAGTAATACGGAAGCTACGGCCAAGAGCAGATTGAATCGTTGCTTGGTTAACCACTTCTTCGTGCTTAACTAAGATAACTTTACCTTCTGGAGTCTTACGACCGCTGTCTTTGTATTCAGCAAACACTGTAGCCATAAGCTTGCCAATGTTCTTTTTAGAGAACGCTGACATCTTCGCGCCACCTTCACTATCCAGTGAGATGTTTACCTGAGGACGACCATATTCATCAGTGCTTGAGCTTGCATCAGTGATACTTGAACCACCAAGAATCACACGCTTCTTAAGTACTGCAGGACGACCTTCACGGTCAAACTTAACTTCGCTGCCTGCAGGTACGCGCCCCGCAGCCGCTGCTGCTAAATCTGCTTTGTCATCCACTTCGCGGAATTCGAGAGTTGCCGTTGCGCCAAGAATCTCTTTCGCACGAGCAGTATCCTGAACACCTGGCAGTTCAACAACAATGCGAGTTGCACCTTGACGTTGTACCAAAGGCTCAGCAACACCCAGTTCGTTTACACGGTTACGTAGGATGCTGATGTTTTGCTCAACAGCGTAATTACGAATTTCTTGTAGACGAGTTTCAGAGAATTGCGCTTTAAGAACGAATTGATTGCTTTCATCAGAAGCAATGAATGTCATATCGCGGTGTTTTGCTTCCAAAGAGGCTTTTGCTTGAGCAAGTTGCTCAGCATCACGTAACACCACTTCTACTGAATCTTTAAGAGGACGAATTGCACGGTAGCGAATTTTGTCTTCTCGCAGTTCGCTGCGGAATGCTTCTTCTTGTTGAGTGACCAGTTTTTCCATCGCGGCATCCATATCCACTTCCATCAGAAAGTGAACACCGCCACGAAGGTCGAGACCAAGCTTCATAGGTGCTGCACCTATCGCTTCAAGCCAATCAGGGGTTGATGCTGCAAGGTTTAATGCCACAATTGTATCTTTACCCAAAGCTTCACTTACAACATCGCGTGCGCTGATTTGAGTATCAGTGTCATTAAATCGAACAAGGATAGATCCATTTTCAAGACCAATGGATTTATGAGAAAGCTGCGCTTTATCGAGCGCTTGAGTGACAGAATCCAGCGTGGTCAGATCTACAGAGGCGCCACGCGCCCCTGTAATTTGAATAGCTGGATCTTCACCGTAAATATTTGGAAGTGCATACAAAGCAGAGACGGCAATAACAAATACCACCATCAAGTACTTCCATAACGGATAACGGTTTAGCACAGAGAAGATCCTCTAGCTGTTTATAGAGATTTCAGCGTACCTTTTGGTAATACTGCTGTAATGAAGTCTTTTTTAAGAACGATTTCGTTGTTCTCGTTAAGAGCAATAGACACATAATCGTTGTCTTCTGCAATTTTAGTAATGCGACCTACTAATCCACCACTGGTAAGCACTTCATCACCTTTAGCCATAGAAGCCATTAGGTTTTTATGCTCTTTTACACGCTTTGATTGTGGGCGGTAAATCATGAAGTAGAAGATTACCGCGAACATGCCAAGCATGATTAGCATTTCAAAACCACCACCAGCTGGAGTACCAGCAGGTGCCGCGTGTGCTACAGAAATTAGACTCATTGAGAAACGTCCTCTAAGTTGTTTTGTCTAGTTTGAAATCTATTGGGTTGCGCAACGTTGAATTCAAGTCAGGAATAGAGATAAATCCAACTTAGCGCACGAAATTACATTAATGCCAGCACACATGCTGGCATCAACATTAAGCTTTCTCTTTTTGTAGAGGTGGAACTTCACGATTGCGTCGTGCGTAGAACTCTTCTACAAATTGCTCGAAACGGTCTTCATCAATCGCAGTACGGATACTTTCCATCAAACGTTGGTAGTAGCGTAGGTTATGAATGGTATTCAGGCGAGCACCTAAAATTTCATTACAACGATCTAAATGGTGAAGATACGATTTCGAGTAATTTTTGCAAGTGTAACAATCACAATGCGGGTCTAATGCAGAAGTATCTGTTTTATGAACCGCATTACGAATCTTGATTACACCGCCAGTAACGAATAAATGACCGTTACGCGCGTTACGTGTTGGCATAACACAATCAAACATATCGATACCACGGCGTACACCTTCTACTAAATCTTCCGGTTTGCCAACGCCCATTAAGTAACGAGGTTTATCTTCCGGCAGCTGTGGACAAGTGTGCTCAAGCATACGGTGCATGTCTTCTTTAGGTTCACCAACCGCAAGACCACCAACAGCGTAGCCATCAAAACCAATTTCAGTCAGGCCTTTTACAGAAACATCACGCAGGTCTTCGTATACGCTACCTTGAACGATGCCGAATAAAGAGTTCGGATTTTCAAGCTTGTCAAAATGATCGCGAGAACGTTGAGCCCAACGAAGAGACATCTCCATTGATTTCTTCGCTTCATCATGAGTTGCAGGGTATGGCGTACATTCATCGAAAATCATGACGATGTCAGAACCAAGGTCTTTTTGAATTTCCATCGACTTCTCAGCGTCCATGAAAATCTTGTCACCGTTTACCGGGTTACGGAAATGCACACCTTCCTCGGTGATTTTACGAATATCACCAAGGCTGAACACTTGGAAACCGCCTGAATCAGTCAAGATTGGACCTTGCCAGTTCATGAAATCATGCAAGTCACCGTGCATTTTCATTACTTCTTGGCCAGGACGTAACCAAAGGTGGAAAGTGTTACCCAATAGAATTTGTGCGCCAGTATCAGCCACTTCTTCAGGAGTCATACCTTTTACCGTACCGTAGGTGCCGACCGGCATGAACGCTGGCGTTTGCACAGTGCCACGTTCAAAAGTCAGTTGACCGCGACGCGCATTGCCATTTTTCTTTTTTAGATTGAATTGTAGTTTCACAAAGCCTCCAAATGTCAGAGAAACAGTCTGACGGATTGATACCTACACCCAGTATTAAATTAACACTAGCCTAGGTACAAATAGCTACCCGGAAAAGTGTCCAGATAGCTTCAAATATAAATCAAGAGTATGACGCTTTTCGCTTCAAATAGTTCTCTTGGTAATGAACATTGCGTCACCGTAACTAAAGAAACGGTATTGCTCTTTCACAGCATGTTCATAGGCCGCCATAGTATGTTCGTAACTCGCGAATGCACTTACTAACATAATTAGCGTTGATTCAGGTAGATGGAAATTGGTAATCAAACAATCCACTAACTGATATTGATAACCTGGAAAAATAAAAATCTCAGTGTCACCAAAGAAAGGAACCAATTCTGTACCTTTGCTTAATGCATCCTGTGCAGCACTTTCTAAAGAACGCACAGAGGTTGTACCCACAGCGATAATACGACCGCCACGAGCTTTGGTTGCAGCAATCGCATCCACAACTTCTTGAGAGACTTCTACGTATTCTGCGTGCATATGGTGATCGTTGATATTATCTACACGAACAGGTTGGAATGTCCCAGCTCCCACATGCAAAGTAACATAAGCAAACTCAACACCTTTAGCTTTGATTTGCTCAAGCAAAGTTTCATCGAAGTGCAAGCCAGCAGTCGGAGCAGCTACCGCACCCGGCTTTTGGTTATAAACCGTTTGGTAACGTTCTTTATCTGCATCTTCATCAGGGCGATCAATGTAAGGCGGCAATGGCATATGACCGATGTCATTTAAAATTTCCAATACGGCTTTTTCGTCCGTAAAGCGAATTTCAAACAGAGCATCATGACGCGCAACCATTACGGCATGGTATTCATCATTTTCACCCAGATACAATTCTGTATTCGGCTTTGGTGGCTTAGAAGAGCGAACATGAGCAAGAATCGTGTGCTCATCAAGTATACGCTCAACCAATACTTCGAGTTTGCCCCCCGATGCTTTACGGCCAAACATACGAGCGGGAATAACACGGGTATTGTTAAACACTAAAAGATCACCCGGTTCGACTAGGTCGAGCACATTTTTAAAGGTGCTATCGGTCAATGAACCGGTATTACCGTTCAACTGCAGCAAACGGCTGGCTGTACGGTCTGCTTTTGGATAACGAGCGATCAGCTCGTCTGGAAGTTCAAAATGAAAATCTGAAACTTGCATGACTGTATATTCGTTCTCTTCAGGGTTTAGCGATGAATCTTTTCGCGGCGCGGTAGTATATACCTAAGCCACATCAAGATACAGGATTGTGCACGACTAACCACCAATGAATCAGCAATAGTTTGTAATCAACAATGAATTCGCTCAATTCGAGATAAAAGTGGTCAAGCTCTCAGATATTTGTCCGTAGAAAAACTATGCTTTAATCAAGAACCAACGCGTTATTACAAGCCTGAAGAGATAGGAGTTGGATATGATTAAAGTCGAAGACATGATGACTCGTAATCCACACACATTACTGCGTTCAAACACACTCTCTGATGCCAAACACATGATGGAAGCGTTAGATATTCGACATATTCCGATTGTCGATGCAAGTAAAAGGTTGCTTGGTGTTGTCACACAAAGAGACATACTGGCCGCACAAGAATCGAGTCTGCAAAAAACCTCAAGAACGACTTCGTATACGGACGACTCTCCACTTTATGAACTTATGCATACTCAAGTGATGTCGGTTTCCCCACAAGCTGGGTTAAAAGAAAGTGCCATGTACATGCAGAAGCATAAAGTGGGCTGCCTGCCTGTCATCTCTAAAGGAGAATTAGTCGGAATTATTACCGATAGCGACTTTGTTTCGATAGCAATCAGCCTGCTTGAATTACAAGAAGAAGTCGAACCCGAAGAAATCGAAGATGACCTATAACGATCTTTTCGTCTAATCCGCCACTTTCTCATCATTTATGAAAGGTTAATATTCAATAATATTAACCTTTGCTCCCCAGTCTTACTTTATAAATGTCAGTCCTTGTCAGACTATTTCCTCCACAGATGTAGGATTGTTTTTTTTTGACTAATGGTTATGTCATACAAAGCAAATTTATCCATACAAAACAATAAATTAAATAAAATTTCATCAATAAGATTTTTTGGATGATAGTGATTATTTGTATAAAATTTGTTTAATTCCGTTTGTCCATATAGAAGAAACACATGCTTAATAGAATCACTAAGGTATCGTATAAAATATACTTAATCATTGCCTTTACAACGCTTTCAACTCTTATAATTTCAGGGGTTGCAGCGTTCGCGATTAAAGACATTCAATCTGATTTCAATGATTTCAGAGAGGTAAACCAAAACGCAATTCAAGCGAGCAATGTTCAAGAGCATATGCTAACTGCACGTATTCGAGCTTTGACTTTCCGCGCTAGCGGAGACGAAAAAAACTTTAATGATGCAGTGAAAGAACTAAAGGCAACGGAAAGCATTATTCAAGCAGAGATCAATAGCAGCACTTCACCTCAGCAGGTGACTCTTCTCACTGAAATGAAGAATAGTGTTAATCAGTATGAAGCTGAATTGAACGAAGTGAATCGTTTGATGAAACACAGAAACGAGCTTGTGCGTACAAATCAGTCCGTCACTGAAGAACTACAAAAGCATATCAGTCAACTTCGTAATACTAGCGCAAATATAAGTATGGATCTTTTTGAGAGAGTAATTGAAACGGAATATCAATTTACCATCGCGCTGCAACACGCCACTGATTTCCTCATTGATAACGAAGAAAGTGATTTTGAGCTTTACCAAAGTGCATTTGCTCAACTGCAAAAAATGATGATTGAGTTCGATAAAACTTATCCGCAGTATCGTAATGGCACTGTCGTTAAACAAGTTGATGTCTTTAATCGCAACATTGAAGAGATATTTTCAATCATTGGTCAACGTAACGAAATTTGGTATGTAAACCTAGCCAATTTAGGCAACCAAATCACAAATAATATCGTTGACATTAAGCAAAACTCATTTGAGAGCCAAACGAAGCTTGCACAACAAGTTTCAGATGTTGCTGAAAGTGCAGTATTAACTGTCATTATGGCTTTAGTGATTTCAATGCCGCTGGTGATGTTAATTTGTCAATGGGTTACTCGCAGTATCACAGGTCCAATTAATACCACCAAATCCATTATTGAACGCATGGCTAACGGTGAGTTACATACTAACCACACTGTCGAGGGTGTTGATGAAGTAGCACAAATGCGCATCTCACTGGGTCAAATGGAACAGAAATTCTACAGCACAGTAGAAGAGATTACACAAAACTGTGAAATGCTGGCTTCTGCTTCAGAGCAGCTATCGGCTATCAACCACGAAGTTCTGCAAAGCTCTATTACTCAGCAACAAGAGACTGATCAAGTTGCTACTGCAATGAATGAAATGTCTGCGGCAATTAATGAAGTGGCTGTTGGTGCGAATACTGCGTCTCAAGAAGCAGAATCTGCAACTGAAGAAGCAAACAAAGGCATGACAGTCATGTCATCGTCGATGGAGAAAATCAGTTCTCTTGCTCAACAAATGGGTGACCTAAGTGCAGAAATTTCAACTCTTCGCACTGGTACTGAAGAAGTTGGTGATGTAATGAATGTGATTCAAAACATTGCAGAGCAAACAAACCTTCTTGCACTCAACGCAGCGATTGAAGCGGCTCGAGCAGGTGAACAAGGTCGTGGTTTTGCTGTTGTGGCAGATGAAGTCCGACAGTTAGCGCAGCAAACGCAAAAAGCAGTTGAAAAGATTGAAGGTCAAATCACCACCCTTCAAACCAATACCTCTCATGTTGTAGAGTCTATCAATGCAAGCCAAACAATGCTTGAAGAGACGGTGACACAGTCTGAATCGGCAAATGTGGCATTCTCAACTATTACCGAGAGCGTCGCTCAAACCAACAACCTAAATACTCAGATTGCAACAGCAACAGAAGAACAAAGCACAACAGCAGAGATGATCAGTGAAAGCATCACGGTCGTTCGTGACAAAGTAGACCAAACAGTCAACATGGTTTCAGACAGCAACCAAGCTTCACAAGAGCTGGCTAAAATGTCGGTAACATTGGCTGAGCTGATGCGATTCTTCAAGCTGAAGTAATTCTCAAATCGATAAAAGCAAGCAGCTGGATTTTAATCCGGCTGTTTGTTTTTCTGCCGAAGTCGTCATGTTTCTCTTAATCCGTATCTGCGTTACAACCTTATGAAATTAAAAAAGTACAAATCTATTTCAGGCATAACCTCCTATTCGATGTCACTCATTTTTGCTCTGTGCACTGTGATCAGCCTTTTTTCAGCACTTATTTTTATCTCTCTAGATAAAGATGCAGAAATTATTAATCTCTCTGGTTCTTTACGAATGCAAAGCTATCGTCTTGCTTATGACATCACAACAAACAACTCAGAGAACAAACTCAAGTACATAGAGAAATATGACTCAGTATTGTACTCAGACGCCCTAAAATCTGTTACAGACTGGCACTCGACTGACGAGATCAAGACACACTATTTTCAAGTTGTTAGACATTGGGAAAGCATCAAAGAAAAGCTGCTCACACAAAGAGAGCAAGAAGTTTTGCCTATCATTCCAAGTTTTGTCGATATCATTGATGAGCTGGTATACAACATCCAACTTCACTCAGAAAACAAACTTCACTATTTAATCTGGGCAAGTTGTGTCGGTGTACTACTCGTCGGGCTAATCGTGACTTACTTTGTTCATTACATTAACCATAAGGTCGTTGGTCCAATCGTTCAATTATCTAATGCGAGCCAAGACATACGTCAGGGTAACTTCGATATTACGCTTGATTACCACCTCAACAATGAAATTGGTCTGCTGTCTTCCACTTTTCATCGTATGGCGGAAAAAATGGGACATATCTACTCAGGGTTGGAGCAATCACTTAGCCAAAACAACCAAGCCTTGGAACTGGCAGTAGAAGAAAACGTTTTGCTCTCCAAGCTCTCGATTATTCTTCTTAACTCTGAGCCACACCAAAATAAGCTGGAATCAGCTATCAGCCTTATTCAGGATTTAGATGCGGTCTCATATATAGCATTAGAATGGAAAAGCGCAGACAAAGAAGAGTCAATTGCACTATCACAAGGAACCAAGAATAGCGAACTACTCTATACCTTTCCGTTGATGTACAAAAATGTCATTGTAGGAACGCTAAGCTGCCAGAGTGAATACAAGCTATCACTGCTAGAAACTGTTGCTCCCATTTTTGCCAAGTACCTGCATTCATTCAACAAATAAGGGTGCCTAAAACGGTCACGACAACTCAACACTTTGAGATCTAGCGACAAAAAAAGCTGCCTTATTGGCAGCTTTTTAGGATTAAAAATAAATATGAAATATCTAACTAGAGCGAGATAGCTGATATTTGTCTCGGTATAAGCTTTCATCTGCTCGTAAAATGGCCGCTTCAATACTCTCAAACTCTTCTTTTTCAGTCACACCCGTAGCCACTGATACCCGCATACTCGTTGGTTCAATAACAGAAGAACGGACTTCACTTTTCAGTTGATCAGCGAGTGCTTCCGCTGTGTCTATGTCACAATCTGGTAAGACGACAATGAACTCATCACCACCGTTTCGAACCAAATAGCCATCATAACCAAATACGATTTTCATAGAGTCCGCAATATGTTTTATCGCTTTATCGCCAATAGCATGACCAAACAAATCATTAATTTTCTTTATTTTGTTGCCATCAATAGCAATAACGCAGGTTTTCCTATTTGATGTTGCAAAAATGAATTCGTCTTCTTTGAAGATTTTGCGGTTGTACAGTCCTGTAAGTTCGTCTTCATTTGCTGAAATAAGCACTTCTTTAAGTAGATTGCGGTTATATCGGGAATCGTCCCACTTCCAATAAACAAAGAAAGCGCAGACAAAAAGAAGCACCCACAACCAGAAAAATTCAATGGCAATATTCGATGAAGAGAGTTTATAAATGATCCGACTTCGATTATCAGTGATGTGTTCACGGGTATAAGTACGGCCAAAGTTAATATTCATATGCTCAAATATGGTACTTTTAAAGCTGTTGTTTTTTTCTGTTCTAAACGTTAAACCATGATCCCAAGACACCGGGATGTGAAGATCGACAACAAAGTCACCAACGATTTTTTTGGTGGAAAAGTCCCTTACCGGTGACGACATAGACATAATGTAAGCACCTGACAATAAGTCTTTATACACAGGGGAGACAATGACTCTATCGATCAATTGAAATGGCCGAGCATATATCGAGCACGTTTCGGTTATGCTACAACGTTCAATACCGAAAAGTTCTTCTGAAATTGGAAAGTCAGGGATCAACTCATGGGTAAAAATTTTCTTTCCTTCATAGGAACGAAAGTACATAAATACATCTTTGGAATCGAATAGCGAAGGAACATACTTATTGCTGAGCTGCATGACTCGGATGATGGTACGCTCATTTTCTGTCAGATCTTCATGCCCTTCAACGGCATAACTGTAAACTTCATACTCCTCAAGATTTGAATCATTGATTAGCACAGGTAACTGACGCTCAGTTTCAGCCAGCAGCCCAAGAAGAATCATTTTCTGTTTTTTGATTTCTAACGTTTTTACGATGGAATCAACATGAGTGAACTTCCCGTTTACCAGTCTTTCCATATTGGAAGCCATAACGACATAGAACAGAGAAGTACTGGCAATCAGAGCGACAACTGAGATTTTAAAGTAGTGCATCATAATGTTTGGCAAGCCGACTAGCGCTGAGAAACATCGATAAAGCTGAGTGCTTCAATCGGCATTGGTTTACCAGTCAAATATCCCTGACAAACATCCACCCCCAGGCTCTGCATTAATGTCCAAGTAGCATCGTCTTCAACCCCTTCAGATACGAGATTGATGTGTAAACTTTTAGAAAGTGTACACATGCTGCGTATGATCGACTGCTTTGTTGCATCGCTCAAACAACCGAATACAAAATTCTTATCGATTTTAATTTCAGTAAATGGCAAATGAGATAACTTGAGATAAGACGAGCTACCTGTACCAAAATCATCAATTGAGATACCCACACCGTGTAAACGCAGGCGTGTGACATTGGTAATCATTTCAATCGATTCGTTATAGATATCCTGCTCTGTCAGCTCAAGAGTTATGAAGCTTGGGTCAACTGCGTAATTAGTGCATTGCTCTAGTAGATAATCAGCAAAACTTGGAATCTCAAGATCTTGCTGCGTAACATTAATTGCCACGCGACATTGAATTCGATTTTCTGAAAGATCCGACAATACGTTATCAAGTACAATTTTGAACAGGTGATACTCTATTCCTCCGTCGTGCAACATCGGGATAAAAATATCAGGAAAAATCATACCTTTGGTCGGATGCACCCAACGGGCAAGGGCTTCCAAACCTACAATATTACGGGTGGTGTAGTCTAATTGAGGCTGATAGTAATTTTTAAACTGACCATCTTGCAAAGCGTTGATCAGCTCTTCCATATCTACGCTTTTGAGTTTCTGTTTAATTGCGGTTTTTTTAATGATAATTTCTTTTTGAAACATCTCTTCCAAAACAGAATCCGCTACTGGCTTATTCAGTTCATAAACATTGGAAAACCCTAGTTTCTTACTCATATAAGTTAAAGAGGAAACGATAGAACTTCCGACACTACTGGTAATAGCTAAAGCACCTTGATAACCAAGATTATCTAAGTTGCGAATCAAAGTGATGCCATCCATTTCAGGCATCATGATATCGCTAAATATGATGTCAAACTGATGTTCAGAAACAGCACGCAATGCTTCCTGACCACTATTACAGGTCATAAGATTGGTGATGCCGAATTTTGTCAATTGGCGTTCCATTGCGCTTAATTGTATTGGGTTGTCATCAACAATTAAAGCTGCGAGTTCTTTCATAGGTATCAATTTACTTTTACAACGTGAATGTTAACGAATTTATATAGCTTCACACTTAACCTATAGCTATGTAAACCACCGACGAACTGCGGATTGTTTATGCACTGGGAGGTAATGTCAAACAATGGACATTTGTAGATTTATTTTAACTAATTGAATTTATTGCACTTATTCAGTTCTTAAAAATAAGACACGATAATAAAAGAATTTTCCTACGCCCTAGTTCTAATATTGACGACGAAATATATTTCTAGTTGTAACAATTTAACTAACAAAAAAAGAGCGGCCGAAGCCGCTCAAAGTTCATGCACAGAAAAAGTTATTATCAATGGTTTTAAAACTGGTCTTCTTCAGTGGAACCAGTAAGGGCAGTTACGGATGAATTTCCGCCTTGGATAGTGTTGGTCATTTTATCGAAATAACCCGTTCCCACTTCTTGCTGGTGAGCAACAAAGGTGTAGCCTTTTTCTGCTGCAGCAAACTCAGGACGTTGAACCATTTCAACATAGTGACGCATTCCTTCACCTTGAGCGTAGGCGTGTGATAACTCAAACATGTTAAACCACATGTTATGAATACCCGCCAATGTGATGAACTGGTATTTGTAACCCATGTCAGAAAGCTCTTGCTGGAACTTAGCAATAGTTTCTGCATCAAGGTTCTTCTCCCAGTTAAATGAAGGCGAACAGTTATAGGCCAACAGTTGATCTGGGTACTCTGCGAGAATCGCTTCAGCAAACTTACGCGCTTCATCCAGATCCGGTTTCGCTGTTTCACACCAAACAAGGTCAGCATAAGGTGCATACGCCAGACCACGAGCAATCGCTTGATCAATACCCGCACGGACGCGATAGAAACCTTCGCTGGTTCTCTCGCCGACAATGAAATCAGCATCGTATGGGTCGCAATCCGAAGTAAGTAGGTCTGCCGCATTCGCATCAGTACGTGCGATAACCAGAGTGGTAGTGCCCGCTACATCTGCCGCTAAACGTGCTGCAACCAATTTTTGTACTGCTTCTTGAGTAGGAACCAGTACCTTACCGCCCATGTGACCACACTTTTTCACGGATGCAAGTTGGTCTTCAAAATGAACCCCTGCTGCACCCGCTTCAATCATAGACTTCATCAATTCATAAGCATTGAGTACGCCACCAAAACCCGCTTCCGCATCCGCAACAATAGGTAGGAAGTAATCAACGCCCTCTTCTGGTGTTACACCATTTGACCATTGAATCTGGTCCGCACGGCGGAAAGAGTTATTGATTCGCTTAACCACGCTCGGTACTGAGTCTACTGGGTAAAGTGATTGGTCTGGATACATTGTTGATGCAGTGTTGTTATCAGCAGCAACCTGCCAGCCTGATAGGTAAATCGCTTCAATACCTGCTTTTGCTTGCTGTACAGCCTGACCGCCGGTTAACGCACCTAAACAGTTCACATAACCTTTCTTGGCACTGCCATTAACCAGTGACCACAGCTTTTCTGCACCACGTTGTGCAATCGTATTGGCTGGAATAATTGAACCTCGTAGGTTCACGACTTCTTCAGCGGTATAAGTGCGTTTTACGTTGTTCCAACGAGGATTCGTTGCCCAATCTTTTTCTAACGCTTCAATTTGTTGGCGGCGTGTCAGTGTCATAATCTATCCCTCTTGATATGTGCGTCCTTTCGCAATCAGCACTGCACTCGCTGATTTTGATCTGACTATCTTTTGTTTCAGTTAAGTTTCACGTTAATGTTGTTATTGGTTATAAGGTTTTGTTTAATCTAAATATTCATACCCCGGTACGGTTAAGAAGTTGGTCAGTTCATCACTGGTGGTGAGTTTCTCCATCAGCTCAGCGGCTTCGCTAAATCTGCCAGAGTTAAAACGTTCTTCACCCAGTTCTGATTTCACCACCTGAATTTCTTCAGCAAGGTATTGACGGAACAGCTCTTTGGTTACGGTCTGACCGTTATCCAACGACTTTTCGTGTTGTATCCACTGCCAAATTGATGTGCGCGAAATTTCTGCTGTCGCGGCATCTTCCATCAGTCCGTAAATCGGTACACAACCATTGCCGGAGATCCAAGCTTCGATGTATTGCAGCGCAACGCGAATGTTATGTCTCATCCCCTCTTCACTTCTTACACCTTCACATGGCGCCAACAATTCTTCTGCTGTGATAGGCGCATCAGACATACGGCTCACATCCAACTGATTGCCACGTTCACCAAGTACTTGGTTGAAAACATCCATTGCTGTGTCAGCAAGCCCAGGGTGAGCAACCCACGTACCATCATGACCGTTATTCGCTTCTAACAATTTGTCATTGCGAATTTTGTCCTGAACCTGTGCATTCACTTGTGGATCTTTAGCTGGAATGAATGCCGCCATACCACCCATCGCAAATGCTCCACGCTTATGACAGGTATAAATCAGCAAGCGCGAGTAGGCGTTTAGGAATGGTTTATCCATAGTCACAACTTGGCGGTCAGGCAGTACACGGTCAGCATGTTTTTTCAGAGTTTTGATATAGCTGAAGATGTAATCCCATCGACCGCAGTTGAGGCCAACAATGTGTTCTTTCAGTGCAAACAGAATTTCATCCATCTGGAAAACCGCAGGCAGTGTTTCAATCAATACCGTGGCTTTGATGGTGCCTGTTTCTAAACCAAAATAGTCTTCTGTGAAATGGAAAACATCGCTCCACCACTTCGCTTCTTGGTACGCTTGCAGTTTTGGCAGATAGAAATAAGGACCACTGCCTTTTTTCAACAGAGCTTTGTAGTTGTTGAAGAAGTACAAAGCAAAATCAAACAACGCTCCCGGAATAATCTGCCCGTCAAACGTCACATGTTTTTCACGTA
The DNA here is from genome assembly GCF_054051265.1 of Vibrio sp. C8. NCBI lineage: Bacteria > Pseudomonadati > Pseudomonadota > Gammaproteobacteria > Vibrionales > Vibrionaceae > Vibrio > Vibrio sp. C8. The sequence continues at coordinate 24,706 of NZ_JBPAOE010000053.1, read as the reverse complement.
GATGCAGACCTCGAACGCGACAAATCAATACTGCTGGGTCTTCCTTGAGTTGATAGTTTTTACCGTTGTCTGGATTGGTATAACTGATGGTGCCATTCACTGCGTCTCGCAAGTTGATTTGACCATCCAAAACCTTATCCCAAGCCGGAGACATTGAGTCTTCGAAATCAGCCATGAATACTTTTACGTTTGCATTCAGAGCATTGATAACCATTTTTCTATCGGTTGGCCCCGTAATTTCAACGCGGCGATCCTTAAGATCATTCGGAATACCGAGGATTTTCCAGCTTCCTTCACGAATATCTTTGGTTTCACTCAGGAAGTCCGGCAACTGACCGTTGTCGATTGTTTGCTGTTTACGTTCACGCTCTGCAAGTAACTCATCTACTCTTGCTGCATAACGAACACACAGTTCCGATAAGAAAGCTTGCGCTTCACTAGGAAAAATTGCTTCGTGCTCTGAGTTGAGCTCTCCAGTGATTTTTAATCGGGAACAAAAACTAGCATCTCTCTCGAGAGCAATATTCGAATCTGACGTTTGAGCGAACATATCTTCTTCCTTTTTATTTAAAATTTCATTTGTAACTTTAAAACTACAAATTGAATTTTTAATTTCCTGAGCTTCCCTTGCTTCCCATGCCTATACAATCCCTCAAACAACATCAGATCGCAACGTATTTAAGACTAGACATAGGTCTACAAAACCTAAACAAACACTAACTTACAAAGGGGTTTAGTAAAAGCCCAAAAATGCATATCGGCAAAATTCAAAGTTTTGTTCGGTTGATATTTTAAGTACTTCGCAGGCAACAAAAATGTAATTAATTACGTAATATAATTACATTAAAAATCGAAGTGTAAAATCGCTTTAAACAACAGCAAAGGCGCTTTGAAGATCAAAGAGTGCAGAAGTGGTGGTAGCTTAGACGGAGAAAGCCGTTTTTCTTTAAACATCGAGCAAGACAAAAACTGTAAAATTAACTTTGTGAATTTTTACAATTTTATGAAAGCTTCATAATTTTTAGTCTTGTGAAATTTCACAGAAAAAGCGATTCGAAAAGTATAAAAAACTAAAAAATGCACCTTCACCAGTGCATTTTAACTATAAGCTGATCGTCTATATTTGCGAACCAATTGAAGTTTCTACTCAGCAGAGAGCGAATAAGGTGTTCAAAGTCTGTAAAAAGCAGAAACCTCAACCGGCAGGACATGCGACTAAGCGCTACAACATCTCTGAAAGCAAATCCGCAAGGAGGTTAAAAGTATGACTGCGAGATGAACTTGGACGCCATATCAAACCAATCTCCCTATAGGCCTGCTGACCGGGAGGATCGATAACCACGAGATTCTGGTTTTCTAATAGACCGTGTTCAATCGCCATTTGTGGGATAAACGTCGTCCCCAATCCATTGGCAACCATCTGTACTAAGGTATGTAAACTCGTGGCTGTGAATGGATTAATCTTCTCTTTCTCTGTTAGCTTACAGGCAGAAACCGCGTGTTCCGTTAAGCAATGTTCGTTCTCCAACAAGAATACAGATTCATCAGGCAAGTCTGCGTACTTGATGGGAACTCGAATAGCATCGGCTTGATGTCGGCTGATCACCATACGAAAAGCATCACGGCCGACAATGCGACTTTCCAGATTTCCAATATCCATTGGCAGAGCAAGGATCAGAACATCTAACTCTCCATTTCTCAGGCTCTGAAGCAGATTCGTCGTAGTATCTTCGCGTAGTAAAAGATGCAACTTCGGATAACGCAAGTTAACCTCTTGCACCAAATCCACCAGCAGAAACGGCGCTATTGTCGGGATACAACCCAGTCTCAGTTGCCCTTCCATCGCATCGGTTTGACACAGTTTACCAACTTCGACTAAATCCTGTCCTTTAGCGAGTAGCTCTCGCCCTCTTTTTACCACCTGCTCTCCGGCAAGGGTAAAAACCAGAGGACTTTTTTTATCTTTCTTTTCATACAGCGGGCAACCAATTAACTCTTCAAGGTTTTGAATGCCTTTGCTCAAGGTAGATTGACTCACAAAACAACGTAATGCCGCCTCGCTGAAGTGGCGGGTTTCATGCAGTGTCACTAAGTAATGAAGCTGCTTTAAGCTTGGCCATTTATTCATAGTAATTATTATCTTTGAGGTATTTCGGTTCAGTGAATTATGATTTGGGCTATTATCGCTTTTTTCGATTAAGTTAATCTATTTAATTCGCTTTTTTCTATTTAAGAAAATGTACTATAGTTTGTCTCGTACATACATGGACTAAGCCGACAACAATGAAAGTCGGCTTATCATAATTTAATGCTTAGGAGCAAAAAAATGGTACTAGTAGGTCGTCAAGCCCCTGATTTTACTGCTGCTGCGGTACTTGGTAACGGTGAAATCGTTGATACATTCAACTTCAAAGAATTCACTAAAGGTAAGAAAGCAGTTGTATTCTTCTACCCTCTAGATTTCACTTTCGTTTGCCCATCTGAATTGATCGCATTCGACAAGCGTTTTGAAGACTTCCAAGCTAAAGGCGTTGAAGTTATCGGTGTTTCTATCGATTCTCAATTCTCTCACAACGCATGGCGTAACACGGCTATCGCTGATGGCGGTATCGGTCAAGTTAAATACCCTCTAGTTGCTGACGTTAAGCACGAAATCGTAAAAGCTTACGATGTTGAGCACCCAGAAGCTGGCGTTGCTTTCCGTGGTTCTTTCCTAATCGACGAAGACGGTCTAGTACGTCACCAAGTTATTAACGACCTACCACTAGGCCGTAACATCGACGAAATGCTACGCATGGTTGACGCACTAAACTTCCACCAAAAACACGGTGAAGTTTGCCCAGCGCAATGGGAAGAAGGCAAAGCAGGTATGGACGCATCTCCTAAAGGTGTTGCAGCATTCCTATCTGAGCACTCAGACGATTTAGGCAAAAAATAATCACTTCTTAGCCCGCGCTCAACTCGGGTTAATGGTTGGACAATATATAAAGCGATAACGCACCGCCAATCAGTTAAGAAGTAAAGTCTTGTAAAAGCTCAAAGCATCCGCTTTGAGCTTTTTTATTGGGCAAAAAGATCGCACAGCCATTAGATAAAAACATCTCTGATTGGTATACACTTATCCCCACATCAAATAGCTGCGAGCCCATCATGAACTACAACATCGAAGTGTGTATCGACAATCTTGAATCTCTACATTTAGCGATCGAAGGGGGAGCTAACCGCATCGAACTTTGCTCTTCTTTGGCTTTAGGTGGACTCACACCAAGTCTTGGCATGATGAAGCAAGCTGCGAGAATTTCGTCTGTTCCTGTTTATGCCATGATCCGCCCTCGCCAAGGCGATTTCCTTTACGATGAAGACGATATGGAATCCATGTTGTATGACATCGATGCGGCGGCTGAAGCGGGTTTACAAGGTATCGTGTTTGGTATTCTGACCCCTGAAGGAAAGGTTGATACTCAGAAATGCGCCCGAATCGTCAATCACGCCAAACTGAATGGGTTAGGTGTGACTTTTCATCGAGCCATCGATCAATGCCAAGACTATCGCCAAGCATTAGAAGACATCATCGAACTCGGCTGTGAGCGAGTACTAACTTCAGGTCTCGCCAGCAATGCATTAGCGGGGGCAGATGTCATCGCAGAAATGGTACAACTTGCAGATGGACGCTTATCCATTATGGCGGGAGCAGGTGTATCAAGTGACAACGTGGAAGTCATTGTCACTCACACCTTGGTCAAAGAAGTACACTTATCAGGAAAATCAACGCGAGCAAGCCACATGATGTTGGTGGCAAACAGCGCAAAAATGGGAAATCAAAACCTCGATGACTTCATCGTTCCTGTGACGAATCCAGAAGCCATACGCAAAGTCGCGGAAATTGTAAAATCGCTTATGTAATGATTATTCGCGTTGGATTTTAACGTAATGCATCATCAATAGACCGTTCGCCCAAGTGGCGAACGTCTTTGCCTTTAACGAAGTAGATAATGTATTCACAGATGTTTTGACAACGGTCGCCAACACGCTCAATCGCACGTGCAGACCACATGACTTGCAGAATATGCGGAATGTTTTTCGGGTCTTCCATCATATAAGTCATCAACTGACGAATCACAGATTCGTACTCTTTATCTAACTTATCGTCCAACTTATAGACTTCTGCTGCAGCTTCCACATCCATACGAGCAAACGCATCCAAAACTTTGTGCAGCATGGCTACAGCACTGCGACACAACGGTTCTAGAGACACCTGAAAATGACTCTCTTTTGAAGAAGGGCTTTCAATCGCTACGTATGCCATTTTGGTTGCGACATCACCGATACGTTCAAGATCGGTAATGGTTTTGATGATCGCCATAATCAAACGCAGATCTTTTGCCGCAGGCTGACGCTTAGCGATAATGCGAGTACATGCTTCATCAATCGATACTTCCATCGCATTCACTTTGTGATCATCACGCACAACCTTTCTTGCTAGCTCAATATCTTGCTTATTCACCGCTTGCATCGCGAACGAAAGCTGCTGCTCAACCAATCCGCCCATGGTTAATACATGAGTACGAATGGATTCAAGCTCAACATTGAATTGACCAGAGATGTGGCGACCTAACTGCATGATGGTTCCTTAACTCGCAAAGTTCTTCTGCAAAAACTGCTTTTGTTCGTTTATCCGTATCGACCAGTAATGTAGTCTTCGGTTTTCTTTTTCAATGGCGAAGTAAAAATAGAGTCCGTATCTGAGTACTCGATCAATTTTCCCATATGAATAAAGGCGGTATGGTCACTCACCCTTGCTGCTTGTTGCATATTATGGGTAACAATCACAACCGTATATTTGGTTTTCAGCTCGTGGATCAGCTCTTCGATAGTTAGAGTCGAAATAGGGTCAAGAGCTGATGTCGGTTCATCCAGCAATAGCACTTCCGGTTCAATAGCAATCGCGCGAGCAATCACCAAACGCTGTTGCTGACCACCAGATAAGCCAAAAGCATTTTCGTGCAGACGATGTTTTACTTCATCCCAAAGTGCCGCTGCGCGCAGTGAGCGCTCAACTGCGTCATCTAACGCTCGGCTGTTCTTTATTCCCTGTAAACGTAGACCGTAAACCACGTTCTCGTAAATAGATTTAGGAAATGGATTGGGGCGCTGAAACACCATGCCCACTCGGCGTCTGAGCGTGGCAACATCCACATCCGGGTGATAAACGTTTTTGCCATGCAGCTTGATTTCACCTTCTACACGACACGCTTCCACTAAGTCGTTCATTCGGTTGATACAACGCAGCAAGGTCGACTTACCACAACCAGAAGGACCGATAAATGCCGTTACTTGTCCTTTAGGAATGCGCATGGAGATATCGCTCAACGCTTTTGTCTGACCATAGAAAAGACTCAAACCTTCAATTGAAATTGAGGTTTGCTGGTCAGTTAGATTGTTGACATCCAACGGGGCTTGATAGCCCAAAGTTTGATTAACAGAAAACATGCTTAATCTTGTCCTAAAGTACGATATTTCTCGCGCAAATTATTACGAATGCTGATGGCGGTTAAGTTCAAAGCCACAATAACAGTGACGAGCAAAAATGACGTTGCATAAACCAAAGGGCGCGCAGTTTCGATATTGGTGGTTTGGAAACCCACATCATAAATATGAAAGCCCAAATGCATAAACTTACGTTCCAAATGAACATAAGGGAACTCTGTGTCTACTGGTAAGCTTGAGGCAATTTTTACCACACCTACCAGCATCAATGGTGCAACCTCTCCCGCAGCACGGGCTATCGCTAATATCAGTCCTGTAATCATAGCAGGGCTAGCCATAGGCAGAACAATTCGCCAGATGGTTTCAAACTGTGTGGCCCCCAATGCCAAAGACCCGTGGCGTACAGAGTTTGGAATACGGGTTAAACCTTCTTCGGTCGTCACTATCACCACAGGCAAAGTTAATACTGCCAATGTCAGCGCTGACCATAACAAACCCGGCGTACCAAAGGTAGGTGCTGGTAAACGCTCTGCATAGAACACGCTATCGATAGATGAACCTATGGTGTAAACAAAAAAGCCTAAACCAAATACGCCATAAACAATCGACGGAACACCCGCCAAGTTGATCACCGCTACGCGAATAATGCGGGTAAAGGTATTGTCTTTGGCGTATTCATGCAGATAAACCGCAGCGACCACGCCAAGGGGCATCACGATAACCGACATCAGCAACACCAGAAATACAGTACCAAAGATCGCCGGGAACACACCGCCTTCGGAGTTAGATTCGCGTGGATTTTCAGATAAAAACGCCCAAACCTGTTTCGACCACTGCGTCAATTTTTCCAATGTGTTCATATCATTGGGATACCAGATATCCAGAATATGACTCACAGGAATTCTAACCCGAGTTCCAGCCATGTCTTCAACAATCAAAGTTTGCTGACCTAGCTGAGTTCTCAGTAAATCCAGATGTTCTTCAGCTTGTTTTCGTTTTCCATCCAGAACTTGCTTTTGCTGTTGATAGGCAACCTGATATTCATCGGTTAACTTACCGTTGAGCTCTAAACGTCTTCTCTCAAGTCTCAACTTTTCTGAAGCACTGCTGACAACCCGAATCTCTTGTTCAATCACTGTATCGATCTGCTCACGCAGCGTCGTCACTTCTTGTAATCCTCGCTCAAGAAGCGTTGAAATATAAGCACTGCTCTCACCATCGGCTCTTTCAAACCCGACCGGTTTTCCAAAAAACTGTCCATCACGAGTGCGCTCAATCACCGCCCAACCCGTTGGCTTTTCAGGTGCAGAAACGTTGTCAACCAACAGTGAAATAAAATCCGCCTGATAGAGGTCTCGGTTTGCGACTTTAATGCTTAAACGCTCTGTTGTTCCCTCTTCTAAAGCGTCGGCAGACAGAATGATATTCATCTCTTTCAAATGGCTGACAGGCACACTTTCAGAAGCGTATAGCTGCCCAATAATTACTTTGTTGGGCTCTGCTAAGTTGTGCCATTGATACAGAGGTGCAGGCCAGAAATAGGTCAATCCTTTCCAGCCGATCAACAGCAATAATCCAAGAACCGAGATCAAACTTAGGCTCACCGCACCGCCGGTAAGCCATATCCAAGGAGAGCCCGATTTAAACCACTTCAATAACGACATTTAGCCATCCAACCCGTTACAGTGAACGATAACGCGCACGAAGACGCTGACGAACCCACTCAGCGATCGAGTTCACTGCAAATGTAAACACAAATAAAAGCAATGCAGCCAAGAACAGAATTCTAAAATGCGAACTGCCCACTTCGGATTCCGGAAGCTCTACCGCTATGGTCGCAGACAAAGTACGCATGCCTTCCAGAATATTCCAATCCATAATTGGTGTGTTACCTGTTGCCATCAAGACGATCATCGTCTCACCCACAGCTCGACCTAAGCCCATCATAATAGCTGAGAAAATACCTGGGCTCGCGGTTAACAACACAACATTAATTAACGTCTGCCATGCCGTTGCGCCTAAAGCTAACGAACCGTCAGACAGGTGTTTCGGCACAGAGAAAATCGCATCTTCCGCAATAGTAAATATGGTTGGAATCACCGCAAAACCCATAGCAAAACCAACCACCAGCGCATTTCTTTGGTCGAAATCGATACCGTGTGACGCTAATAGCAAACGTATATCACCATCAAACAACCACATCTCTATTTCACTGGTAAACGATAAGATCAAAGCAACAAAAGCAATCAGCAGAGGTATCAATATTAAAGAGTGCCAGCCATGAGCTTTACGCATAATTGAACGTGGTAACCACGACCAAACCAGCCCCACCATGAAGATAGCGACAGGTAACAAAACAAACAATGCAGTGATAGATGCCAGATTCGTCTCAACGATCGGAGCAAACCATAATCCAGCTAAGAAACCGATAATCACCGTCGGCAAAGCTTCCATCAATTCAATGGTTGGTTTAACGACGCGGCGCATTTTCGGCGCCATAAAATACGCAGTATAAATCGCCCCTAAAACAGCAATTGGCACAGCAAACAACATCGCATAAAACGCCGCTTTCAATGTACCGAATGCAATAGGCACCAAACTAAATTTGGCTTCAAAATCATCGCCACCAGATGTCGACTGCCATACGTACTGAGGCTCTGGGTAGCTTTCATACCACACTTTCTGCCACAAGGATGAAAATGATACTTCCGGATAGCCGTTATCCACCTCAGCGACACTGATAATGCCATCAGAATAAGTAGCCAAATAACGCTCGTTATCTGACATCGCAGCCAATGTCGGCGCTTTGGAATAAGCACGTTCAAAAATCACCAACTTTTCACTGGTGGTGTAATGACTTTGAACCGAGCCATTTTTATAAAAACTGTAGAAACCTTTGCGATAGGTATCAGGCAAAAGCATGGTCATTTCTGATGCCAACTTAAACTCGCGAATATGCGTGAGTTTGCGTTCACCTTGTTCAGAATCGCCAGTGTGCAGAACATCAAACCACTGGGAGACCAAACCGTCGCTGTGAGAAACTAATAGAGAATGAGCGCCAGACAGAAGGGTAATTGTCGTAACCCGATGTTTACTATCACCAAGGCTCAAATCAACCACTTCACGAATATGAAAACGCCCTCCATCACGAAGCGCCACCACGAGGTCTGTGCCTGAACGAATGTACAAGGTATTCGCATCCGGCGTCAGTACCAACTGGTCGACTTTGCCAAACTGAGTCGGGAATCGAAACTCTCCTTGCTGGTTTTGCGTGGAAGTATCCACCCAACGAACCAACACTGAGCTGTCATCGAGATAACTGGCAAACACGGTTTCCTCGTCAGTGACCGCAAAGCTGAATTGCTGAACCGATGCCCCTTGAGGAGAAAGCTTAAAGTTTTTAGGCAATGACAGATGTTCAAGTTCAGGCGTAAAACCGCGCCCTTGTTTGGTCATTGAATAAAGAAATTGAGGACGAACCACAACTACATTTCGTTCGCTATCTGCCATAGCAAACCAGCCAGAATCTCGTGTTGACGTGGCAAACACAGTGGGTTTTATGTTGAGGTGTTCAATCCAAATAGGAGAGCTTTTCTCGTGATTCAACAACCAAAACTCGGCGCTCGCATCTTTGTCGCTTTCGTTTGAACGAACGATAAAACCACGCTCACCATATTCATCAATAGCCAGATACTGAGGTGAAGAAGCTGAAATAGGCTGACTGGCAAAATTAGGTTCCAACTTTGAATCTGAAAATAAAGGAAGAACGACCATACCAAGGTAGATAAAGATCAGTACCAAAGCCCCCAGCACACTGACGCCGCCGCATGTCACTGCAAGACGAACCAAACGATCTTTGATTAATCGTTTTTGATCTCGTTCTTTCAATGAAAATGTGCTTTGAACCATTTAAAAATCTACCTATTTAACCAATTTGTCATACTATTTCCTTTAGGTGACAATTATATTACAAAGCGCATTAAACAACTGAAAATAAAACAACTCTACGAACAAAAATACTCACTGCAATAAAAATGTCACATTGGAGCAATATTTTGCATGAGTTAGCTACCATAGTTAACGACCACTGTTATCAACGTCAAAGAACTAGTCAGTAGGTGTATCATGAGTACGGATAAGCTGTATATCGACAAGGAACTGAGTTGGCTTTCATTTAACGAACGCGTATTACAAGAAGCCGCTGATAAAACCGTACCCCTTATCGAACGCATTCGATTTTTAGGCATTTTTTCCAACAACTTAGATGAATTTTATAAGGTGCGATTTGCGGATGTGAAACGCATGATCCTCATTAACCGCGAACGTGGTGGCAGCGATGAATCCAAACATCTGCTATCGCAAATGCAAACCAAAGCTTACAAACTCAACCAAGATTTTGATCAGCTCTACAGCGATCTGATCTTAGAAATGGCAAGACGACGTATTTTTTTGGTTAATGAGACCCAACTTGATGAAGCTCAGCAACGGTGGATAACCAAGTACTTCCAGAAAGAAGTACTTCCTCATATCACTCCCCTGTTGATGCGTGACGACATTGACGTTCTTCAGTTCCTAAAAGACGAGTACGCCTATATCACCGTTGAGTTGAAAAAAGGTGACCACTGCCAATACGCGCTAATCGAAATCCCAACCGATCACCTACCTCGCTTTGTCATGGTGCCAGAACAAAAAGGCAAACGTCGTAAAACCATTATCTTGCTCGACAACATTATTCGTTACTGTCTTGAGAGTATTTTCCAAGGCTTTTTCGATTACGACAGTATCGCGGGCTACTCAATGAAAATGACCCGTGATGCCGAATACGACTTAGGCCACGAAGTTGAATACAGCTTATTGGAGCAGATGTCTGAAAGTTTGAGCCAGCGTATTACCGCGATGCCCGTTCGCTTTGTTTATGAACGTGAAATGCCAGAAGCCATGCTGCGATTCTTATGCGATAAGCTGAAAATTTCCCACTATGACAGCTTGTTGCCAGGCAGTCGCTATCACAATTTTAAAGACTTTATTGGTTTTCCAAACTTTGGCCGTGATTACTTGGAAAACAGACCGTTACCACCGCTAAGTTGCGCTGATTTTGATGGTTACCCTAACTCGTTTGAAGCAATCAAAGCCAAAGACATTTTGCTTCACTATCCATATCACAGTTTTGACCACATTACCGAGTTTGTGAGACAAGCGTCTTTTGACCCAAAAGTCATCAGTATCAAAATTAACGTTTATCGCGTAGCAAAAGATTCACGCTTGATGAACTCATTAATCGATGCTGTCCATAACGGTAAACGAGTGGTTGTGGTGGTTGAACTGCAAGCGCGTTTTGACGAAGAAGCCAATATTGAATGGTCTCGAATTCTCACCGAAGCTGGCGTACACGTTATCTTTGGCGCGCCGGGTATGAAGATTCATGCCAAGTTATTACTTATCACACGTAAAGAAGACGATAACTTTGTTCGTTACGCGCATATCGGTACAGGTAACTTCCACGAGAAAACAGCCCGTATTTATACCGACTTCTCTCTACTGACTGCCGATGAGGAGTTGACAACGGAAGTTCGCAGTGTTTTCAACTATATTGAAAACCCATTCCGTCCGGTTAAATTTAACCATTTAATTGTCTCACCGCGAAACTCACGAACCCGCTTATATCGTTTGATAGACAGCGAAATAGCTAATGCCAAAGCAGGTAAAAAAGCGGCTATCACCATTAAACTGAACAACCTTGTCGATAAAGGTTTGATTAACAAACTTTATGGCGCCAGTGCAGCCGGAGTAAAAATCAGAATGATCATCCGAGGGATGTGTTCACTGGTTCCAGGTGTTGAAGGGGTAAGTGACAATATTGAAGTGATCAGTATCGTTGACCGTTTCTTAGAGCATCCGCGCGTGTTTATGACCCACAATGATGGCGACCCACAAATCTATATCTCTTCCGCAGACTGGATGACACGTAACATCGATTACCGCATCGAAGTTACCGCGCCTATTCGTGATGAGCGTTTGAAGAAAAAAATCATCGATATATTAAACATTCAGTTTACAGATACTGTAAAAGCGCGTGTTATAGATAAAGAGATGAGTAACAGCTATGTGAAACGTGGCAATCGTAAAAAAATACGTTCTCAAATAGCGATTTATGACTATCTTAAAAATGTAGAAAAGCAGACACGTAAACAAGGGGCTAGCGCCCATCAAGAGTAAGTTACCGCCTATGAACCAACCCATTTCAAGCCGTGAAATTGCCGCCATTGATTTAGGCTCCAACAGTTTCCATATGGTCGTTGCTAAAGTCGTCGATCAAGATTTACAACTTATCAGCCGTCATAAACAGAGGGTTCGTTTAGCATCTGGGTTGGATTCTCTCGGTAATCTTGATAATCCGTCAATTGAACGCGGTCTTGAGTGTTTAGCCATGTTCGCAGAACGAATTCAGGGCTTTGAACCTGAGAATGTTCGCATTGCAGCTACCCACACGCTACGCCGCGCCAACAACGCACACATTTTTATCCAGCGCGCTCGTGAAGTGATGCCTTTTCCTATCGAGATCATTCCCGGTAGTGAAGAAGCTCGTCTGATTTATCTCGGTGTTGCTCACACTCAGCCTCAATCTGATTCGATGCTGGTGGTGGATATCGGCGGTGGCAGTACCGAAATGATCATAGGCAAAGGCTTTGAAGCTGAGCTGGTCAATAGTAAACAGATGGGCTGTGTGAGTTACACCCACCAGCATTTTGCCAATGGCAAACTGTCGAAGAAAAACTTTGCGCAAGCCATCTTAGCAGCCGAGCAGAAACTTGAGTCTATGGCTTCTAAGTATCGTAAAAAAGGCTGGCAAAGTGCGTTTGGTTCTTCAGGTACCATCAAAGCAATTCACGAAGTTCTTATCGGTTTGGGCGACGAAGACGGCATTATCACTCCAGATCGATTAAACAAGTTAATCGACAAGTTGTGCGAATGGAACAAGATTGACGATATTGAATTGCCGACGCTGACTGATGATCGCAAGCCGGTATTTGCGGCGGGTGTGGCGATTCTGTCTGCGATATTTAAAGATCTTCATATCAAGGAGATGCACTTTTCCGACGGTGCATTACGTGAAGGTCTGCTTTACGAAATGGAAGATCGCTTTAAATATTCTGATATTCGTCTACGCACCACAGAGAATCTTGCGGCTAAACACTTAGTAGACCTTGAACATGCCGCTCAGGTAAAAGGCTACGCACGCGATTTTCTCGACAACGTATCCTCTGAACTCGGCTTAAAAGCAGGCAGCGAATTGTTTGATCTACTGGAATGGAGCGCATTGCTGCACGAAGTAGGTTTGAGCATCAGCTTACAAGCATTCCATCGTCACTCTGCTTATATCCTGCGTCATACCAACATGCCGGGCTTTAACAGTGAACAACAACTGGTGCTTTCAACCTTGGTTCGTTTCCAACGCAAAGCGTTAAAGCTCAATGAAATGACAGACTTCTCTTTGTTTAAGAAGAAACACATTACTGGTCTGATCCGCGTTTTACGTCTGGCTATTTTAGTCAACGGACAACGTAATGATGATGCATTACCAGAACTCACCTTAAGTGCCAAAGATGATGAATGGACTTTAAGCTGTGTTGATAAAGACTGGCTGGAAAACAACAAACTGCTGCATGCCGATTTACTCACAGAACAAGAGTACTGGCGTGCCGTCGGTTGGGATCTTAAGTTCTAATTTTACCCGTTCATTAAAAAGCCTCGCATTTCGACGAGGCTTTTTTGTCCGTTACTCAATCCCTACTTTTTGCAGTTCTTGACTGGCGATTTCAGCGGAAATCGGCACATAACCATCTTTTGCTACTAGGCTTTGCCCTTGTTTGGAGAAGATAAAGCGGATGAATTCCCGTTGAATCGGCGTTAAATCACGCAACGGATTTTTATTCACATAAACAAACAGATAACGTGAAAGTGGATACTGACCGGAAAGGATATTCTCGTGGGTCGGCAATACATAATCGGTACCAGATTTGGCAATCGGCAGAAGTTTCACGCCCGATACCTGATAGCCGACACCAGAATAGCCAATGGTGTTAATTGATGATGCCACCGACTGAACCACCGAAGCCGATCCCGGTTGTTCGTTCACATTGCGTTTGAAGTCACCGCCGCAAAGCGCATTCTGTTTAAAGTAACCATAAGTACCGGATACTGAATTGCGTCCAAACATCTGTATGCCACGCTTTGCCCAGTCATAGCTCAAACCCAGATCTTGCCAAGTTTGTGAAGACTTGGCCGCTCCGCAACGCAGTGTTTCCGAGAAAATGCTGTCTAGCTGGTTGAAGTTCAGCCCTTCAATCGGGTTATCTCGATGGACAAATACGCCAATGGCATCAATCGCGACGCGCAACTCTGTGGGTTTGTAGCCGTAAGCGCGCTCGAAGGCTTCAATCTCTCTCATACGCATTGGTCGGCTCATCGGGCCAAATTGCGCAGTGCCCTCGGTTAACGCTGGAGGAGCAGTAGCTGAGCCGGATGCCTGCACCTGAGAATCGACGTTCGGATAGAGCGTTTGAAATTCTTCGACCCACAGTGTTGTCATACCTGCAAGTGTGTCTGAGCCTACCGACAACAAACTGCCAGCAACACCCGATGTTTTGGTATAGTCCTGTAACTTCTCAACCGCATAAGCCATCTGAGCAAGCATTAACGATGCAGCAATACAACACTGACTGAGTTTTATCATCGTACGACCAAACGTTTAGGCAGAACAAAAGAGAACTTACTTCCCTTGCCTACTTCACTTGCGATATCAAGGTGCGAATCATGATGTGATAGTGCGTGTTTTACAATAGCCAAACCAAGGCCACTACCACCAGTATCACGAGAACGAGCTTTGTCTACGCGGTAAAAACGTTCAGTTAAACGATGTAAGTGCTGTGGCTCAATGCCATCGCCCTTATCTTCGACTTCCAAACAAGCACCTTGCGCGTTTTGATACCAACGGACATAAATTTCAGCACCCGGAGGCGTATATTTCACCGCATTGTAGACAAGGTTAGAGATCGCACTGCGCAACTGATCTTCGTCCGCCAGAACTTTAAGCTTCTTATCTACTTCAAAAGTGAGCTTGTGTTCGTCACTACCGCTGAGACTGATGGCTTCTTTTTCCAGAATTTCCAGCATGCTAGGTACATTAACCACTTCTTCAAGCTCGTGCATCGGTGCAGCTTCGATTTTCGACAGAGTCAGAAGCTGATTGACCAAACTGTTCATGCGGTTGAGCTGCTCAGTCATCACGCCATGCGCCTTGCCCCACATCGGCCCAGACAAGACTTCTGGGTCTTCGGTCATTTCCAAATAGCCCTGTAGCACTGTCATTGGTGTGCGTAGCTCATGAGAAACGTTGGCAAAGAAGTTACGGCGCATACCTTCTAGCTGTTTAAGCTGAGTGACATCACGAACCACCATCAAATGCTCACCTTCGGTATAAGGCACTATACGCAGTTCGAGCATACGTTCTACGTTGAGTGGTGAGCGCATTTCCAGAGGCTCGGAAAAGTCATCTTTTTGCAGATACTTGATGAAATCCGGCGTACGAATCAAATTGGAAATCGGCTGACCAGAATCGTCAGGCCAGCGAAAGCCGAGCAGGTGTTGAGCTAAGCGGTTACACCATACGATGTTTCCTTCGCTACGAAAAACCACCACCGCATCAGGTAATGATTCTGCACCGTTGCGGAAACGACGAATCAGGTTAGTCAGCTCTTTGCGTTTTTTGCGTTGGCGTTGTTGTAGTCGGTAAATACCGTTAAACAAAGACTCCCAGTTGCCAGAACCAGAAGGTGGGGTCAGGCGTTTCTCATCCCATAACCATGCCGATAAGCGCAACTGGTTATGCAGATGCCAGACAAGCTGAATCGCCGTTGCTGCCAGTAGCAACCACGGCATATATCCAAAAATCCATCCAACCACTATCCATGGAAGGTAAAAAAAAGCCAGCTCCCAAGCCAGCTTTTTCCAAGTCAATCGTTCAACCATAATCTCTCGAACTTGATCCTTTTTAAGCCTTTTATTTTCAAGGCTGGCGCTTATGAGCCTAACTCTTTACGCTTTCGTTGAGAAGCGGTAGCCAGCACCACGAACCGTTTGTATCAACTTATCGTGCCCGGCATCTTCAAGGGCTTTGCGCAATCGACGAATGTGCACATCAACGGTACGATCTTCCACATACACATTGGTACCCCATACGTTATTCAATAGTTGCTCACGACTGTACACTCGCTCTTGGTGAGTCATAAAGAAGTGCAGCATTTTAAACTCAGTTGGCCCCATATCTAGCGGGACATCGTTGGCTGTCACTCGGTGTGAAACAGGGTCTAACTTCAAACCTTGCACATCGATCAACTCTTCCAATGCTGTTGGTGTGACTCGGCGGATCACCGCCTTCAAGCGAGCGACAAGTTCTTTAGGTGAGAAAGGTTTAGTGATGTAGTCATCAGCACCCACTTCTAATCCGCGAACTTTATCTTCTTCTTCACCACGAGCAGTCAGCATAACAACCGGAATATTACGAGTCAGCTCTTCACGCTTCATGTGTTTGATAAAGTTAATGCCACTACCACCAGGTAGCATCCAATCAAGTAGAACAAGATCAGGGAAGGGTTCAGCTAACTTCTCTACCGCAGTGTCGTAATCTTCTGCTTCCACTGCTTGGTAGCCTTTCTGTTCAAGAACAAAGCAAAGCATCTCTCGGATTGGCGCTTCGTCTTCAACAACTAGAATCCTTCTAGACATATTTGAATAACCTTTATTTTAATTAACAGTATAACCAAGCATCTTGAAGTCACTTGAGCATATGCATTATGAAAAATGAATATGACACTTTTGTGACTATTGCAAACAATTTTTAATATAAGTTTCTTATCTTGTTCATGGTTTTATATTACTTGGCACAAGTTGATAATTTTTGTGTTTCGCCTAAGACATAGACGGGAAAATCCCCTATCATGTTGGCCTTTCGAACAAGGAAAAGAAAAGATATGTGGTTTAAAAACTGTATGGCTTATCGTGTTAATCGCGAAGTCAATTTCAACGCCGATCAGCTAGAAAAACAACTGGCAGAGTTCCGTTTCACGCCATGTGGCAGCCAAGACAAACAAAAATTTGGCTGGGTTCACGCACTGGGCAAACACGGCGACATGATGACTCACGTTAGCGAAGACCGCATTCTCATCTGCGCCAAGAAAGAAGAAAAAATGCTACCCGCTTCAGTGATTAAAGACTCTCTTAACGAGAAAGTCGCATTGATGGAAGCGGAAGAAGGTCGTCCGCTGAAGAAAACAGAAAAAGACAACATCAAAGATGACATCATTGTTGATCTTCTTCCTCGTGCCTTTAGCCGCAGCCATCTAACTTACGTTCTGATCATGCCAAAAGAAGGCCTGATTCTGGTTGACGCAAGCAGCTATAAGAAAGCGGAAGATGTGCTGGCATTACTACGTAAGAGTATGGGCAGCTTGCCTGTAGTACCGGCTATTCCTGAAGTGGCAGTAGAAACAACTCTGACTGAGTGGGTCAAAGACGGCAATTTGCCGCAGGGTTTCCAGTTGCTTGATGAAGCCGAACTGAAATCTTTCTTAGATGACGGCGCAGTAATTCGTTGTAAGAAACAAGAGCTGACCAGCGATGAAATCCTTAGCCATATTCAGGCGAACAAAGTGGTCACTAAACTCGCCTTAAGCTGGCAAGATCGTTTGAGCTTTGTGTTGGCGGAAGATTGCAGCATTAAACGAATTCAGTACAGCGATGAACTCAAAGATCAAAACGAAGATATTCCTCGTGAAGATCAAGCAGCTCGCCTAGATGCTGACTTATCTCTACTGTGCGGTGAATTCTCAGCATTTCTACCAAATCTGTTTGAAGTGCTTGGTGGTCTTCCACAAGCTGACGCTTAATTTCTTCATTTCTGACTCTGCCTTCGCGGAGTCAGTTTTTCCCTACTTTTCTTCCCCTTATATTCTTAATCTTTACTAGGCACAGCTCACGTTTTGACGTAAAATTTGCGCCCCTTCCAATACCATCAGGTGGTATTGGCCTGACTTGTGATCAGATTGAGAAACAAACAATGACAACTGAAAATACTTTTGTACCAGAGCTATTATCTCCAGCGGGTAGCCTTAAGAACATGCGTTACGCATTCGCATACGGCGCTGATGCTGTTTATGCTGGCCAACCTCGTTACAGCCTGCGCGTACGTAACAATGAGTTCAACCACGAAAACCTACAGATCGGTATTAACGAAGCCCATGCTCTAGGTAAAAAATTCTACGTGGTATGCAACATTCAACCGCATAACTCAAAGCTAAAAACCTTCATCCGTGACCTTAAACCTGTGATTGATATGGGCCCAGATGCTCTAATCATGTCTGATCCGGGTCTTATCATGATGGTTCGTGAAGCGTTCCCAGAAATGGCTATTCACCTTTCTGTTCAAGCAAACGCGGTTAACTGGGCAACAGTTAAATTCTGGTCAACGCAAGGCGTTGAGCGTGTCATTCTTTCTCGTGAACTATCTCTAGAAGAAATTGAAGAAATTCGCGAACAGTGCCCTGAAATGGAAATTGAGATTTTCGTCCACGGCGCTCTTTGCATGGCTTATTCTGGCCGCTGCCTACTTTCAGGTTACATCAATAAACGTGACCCGAACCAAGGTACTTGTACTAACGCTTGTCGTTGGGAATACAAAGTAGAAAAAGGCAAAGAAGACGAAGCCGGTCAAATCGTAGAAGAGTTTGATCCAAATGCTGCGCAAGCTATTGAAGTTCAGGAAGAGCGTCCTGATAACACTCTCGGTTTAGGTAAACCTTCTGATGAAGTTGTGCTTCTTTCTGAAGCTCACCGTCCAGAAGAAAAAATGGCGGCTTACGAAGATGAGCACGGCACTTACATCATGAACTCAAAAGATCTGCGTGCCGTTCAACACGTAGAGCGTTTGACTCAGATGGGTGTTCACTCATTGAAGATCGAAGGTCGTACTAAGTCTTTCTACTACTGTGCACGTACTGCTCAGGTATACCGTAAAGCGATCGATGACGCAGTTGCGGGTAAACCATTTGATGAGAACCTAATGGGTACTCTAGAAAGCCTAGCTCACCGTGGCTACACAGAAGGTTTCCTACGTCGTCACACTCACGATGCATACCAAAACTACGACTACGGCTACTCAGTGTCTGATGCTCAACAGTTCGTTGGTGAGTTTACCGGTAAGCGCCGTGGCGATATGGCTGAAGTAGAAGTTAAGAACAAATTCATGCTTGGTGACAGCCTAGAACTGATGACGCCAAAAGGAAACGTTGTATTCACTCTTGAAGCAATGGAAAACCGTAAAGCAGAAGCAGTTGATGACGCAAAAGGCAACGGTCACTTTGTTTATATCCCTGTGCCTCAAGACATGGATCTTAACTATGCGCTACTGATGCGTAACCTGAATGCTGGACAAGATACTCGTAACCCAGTAGGCAAGTAATCATGGCGTTATTGATCACAAAGAAATGCACTAACTGTGACATGTGTGAGCCTGAGTGTCCTAACGGTGCCATCTCTATGGGTGACAACATCTATGAGATTAATCCGAACCTTTGCACTGAGTGTAAAGGACACTACGAGAATCCGACATGTCAGTCTGTATGCCCGATCACCAACTGTATCGTGACGGATCCGCAGCATGTAGAAACGGAAGAAGAGTTGCTTGAGAAGTTTGTGATTATTCAGGGATTAGCGTAATCGCTCTCTAAACACTTTAAAACGAAGCCCAGTCAGTGACTGGGCTTTTTGTTGCGTTCTAATCTCAATTATTTCTGAGCTAGACCTTTGTCATTCAGATAACCAAGCATATACGGTCTCGATTCCTGACTCAGCTTAGCGGTAATTTGATCCGACCAACCTTGTTGTTTCACATTGCTCGAACGACTTTGATAGTACTCAATCATAGTCTGGTCATACTCAGCTACCGCCTCTTTATTTAAAGGCTGATAACTGTTCTCGTGAACAATCACATCCGCCCCTAAACGTGGCTTAAGTTGAGGATCTTGGTCTGGATGACCCAGACACATGCCAAACAGCACTGCGCTGTATTTCGGTAATCCTAGTAGCTCATCCACTTGTTTTGGTGAATTACGTAGACCACCGATGTAAACACCACCCAGCCCCATTGATTCGGCTGCCAATAAGCAGTTTTGCGCCATGATTCCCGAGTCTACCGCCCCTATCAATGTCAGTTCCATAAACTCAGGCTTCACATTTGGGTTCATCTCATAGTGACGTTGATAGTCGATACAGAACACCAGAAATTCAGCAGCTTGAGCAACGTAATGTTGGTTGCCAGATAGCTCTGCCAGCTTCTGACGCTTCTCTTTATCGGTTACGCGAATAATCGAAACCACTTGAAGCAAGCTTGAACTGGAAGCCGCAATACCAGACTTAATGATGGTATCTAACTGCTGCTGAGTGATCGGAGTATCTTTAAAAGCACGTATCGAGCGATGGTTTAAAATCGTATCAATAACGGAATTCATCAACTTACCCCTTAATAATGCTGAGCATTATCGTAGTAGCCAGTAGGACTTAGAGCGGTGAAGATGACTGCAACATTTGAATCCTGACCAACAATGCCTTTCACTTGTTCGGTCACAATCGCTGCCACCTTATCTTGCACTTCCTGCCCACGATCAAACCACAATACTTCCACAAATGGGTATGCAGCAGCTACCTCACCTTCTGCATAGAAAGTGGTGTAGATATATTCGAAAGTGAAATCTTCACGAGGAGAATTCATCAAAGACTGAAGTGAATCCGTGAGAGGTTTTGACAAGTTTTGCACCGTTTGAGGTTCTACAGCGCGGAAACGAAAATGTGGCATAACTTACTCCTTCTTTTTGAACATCATAACAGCTTCAAAAATAGGGAGCGACAGTAAGTAACGGCTCTTGCATCAAAGTTCAGGTCTTAACATTCAATACAAGAGCCACTTGGTTCCATTTACTATGCTTTTAAATGTTCACCGAAAAAGGTCAAAGTGCGTTCCCAAGCCAACTCCGCTGCTTCTTCGTTATAACGCCCCGTAGAGTCGTTATGGAAGCCGTGATTAACGCCTTTGTATACGTGCGCAGTATATGGAACTTTGTTTGCCATCAGCACTTTTTCATAATCAGGCCATGTAGCATTCACTCGCTGGTCAAGTTCTGCAAACTGCAATAACAACGGCCCTTTGACATTGGAACGAATGCTTTCAGCTGCAGGTGTTCCGTAAAAAGGTACTCCGGCATCCAGAGCGTCTGGCATCGTGGCAGCAAGCATATTCACAACATAGCCACCAAAACAGAATCCAACAGCACCCAATTTTCCTGAGCTATTGGCATGAGATTTAATAAACATTGCAGCAGCAATAAAGTCTTCTTCAATCTTGGCTTTATCCATACTGCTTTGCATCGCTCGACCATCGTCGTCATTGCCCGGATAACCACCGAGAGGGAATAACGCATCAGGCGCAAATGCGATATAACCATTCATCGCCAGACGTCTTGCAACATCTTCAATGTAAGGATTCAAACCTCGGTTTTCATGCACAACCAAAACTACTGGCGCAGTTCCTGTCAGCTCACGAGGCATAACTAAATAGCCTCGTCCTTTGCCATGTCCTTTTGGAGAATCAAATTCCACGTAAGTGGCTTTGATCTTTGCATCGTTAAAAGATACCTGTTCTGCCAAAGCGTAATTAGGTAGTAAAGCAGAAGTGAGTACTGTCATGCTAAAACCCAATACTGCGAGCCCAGATAGTCGTCTCATAAACTCTCTACGGTCAATCAGTCCATGAGCATATTCGTCGTACCAGTCAAATGCTTCTTGCGGTATTTCCCTTGTTTGTTGGTTTTGGCTTGCTAGGGTATCAATACGTTCTGTCATGAAATGTCCTTAGTTCATTACGAATCATTCGCCTTTACTTAACAAATCTTAGACCATGCTCTGCGACTTAAGAGAACAAAATTTATCAAATTTGTAACAATTAAAAACGCGAGATTAGGTTTTAGGCATTCTCTTCCAACTCGCCATTTTCTCTGGCTGCGATAGCAAAATTAAAGAGCCTCTATTTTTATGAAATGCATCGAAATAACATCTGGTGCACCTTAAGTCCATTGGTCAAAGATTAATAAAATACCGTTTCTTTTTCTTCAGCGCTCCGTTAAGAACTATTTACCTCGCTTCAAAGTAATTTAGTCGATAAGCGTTGTTCTCTTTCGTTCTCTAGGGCTTCATCAATGACCAAACTCTACTCCCCAGAATACAAACCTTGCCAATCGCATCGCTCATTAACCAATAAACCTACGGTGAGTGCCAACCATCAACAATTCTCTACGGCTGGTTTCTTTCACACCGAATCATCTCCCAGAGAGTTGTTTAATTTTGGTACTGGTTGGCGATTCTTTAAGGGCTCACATCCTCAAGGGGGTGAACTGTCTTTGGATGACAGCCACTGGGAAATCATCAATGCTCCGCATTGTGTTGAATTGCTCCCAGAGGATGCCAGCGGAAGTATTAACTATCAGGGAGAAGTCTGGTATCGCAAACACTTTGACCTACCCGATAATTTCTCTCACAAACGTATTTTCATTAATTTCGAAGCGATTCAGGGCAAATCTCAAATTTGGATCAATGGGCAGAAAGTAAGAGAAAATTGCGAAGGTTTTCTCGGTATGGTTTTGGATATCACCGAATATGTAAACGTTGGCTCAAGCAACCTGATCTGCGTAATGGCCGACAATAGCGATGATTCCAGTTTCCCTGCGGGTAAAAATCAGTCCGAGCTCGATTTCACCTATGTCGGTGGTATGTACCGACATGTTTGGCTGTATACCACAGCGCACACCTACATTACCCATGCCAATCAAGTCGATGAAGTTGCTGGAGGTGGCATATTTGTGCATTTCGATAAAGTTTCACTGCAAAGTGCCACTGTAAATATTAAATCCCATTTAGCGAATACAGATGTTCAAGATTGCACCCTGACTCTGCACACCCGCTTATTTGATTCTCAAGGAAGCGAAATTACATCGACCAACGCAGATATTGTGCTAACAAGTCAGCAGAACCTACATGCAGAACAGTCGATTACGGTTGAAAATCCAAAGCTCTGGCACCCTGACTCTCCGCATCTTTACTGGTTAGAGTGTTCGCTCTTCAATCAGGCAGGAGAAAAAGTGGATGAAGTCCGTATCAGAATTGGTATTCGAACTATCGAATTGCGTGGCGAAGATGGCCTATATATCAACGGACAAGCATTTGAAGATAAACTTATTGGTGTTAACCGTCACCAGTATCACGCATATGTTGGTACAGCTCTGAGCAACAACTTACATTGGTATGATGTAAAAAAGCTCAGAGATACAGGTATGCGCGTCATCAGAACAGCGCACTATCCTCAGTCTCCGGCTTTCATGGATGCGGCAGATGAACTTGGTATGTTGCTTCTTATTCCTTCCATCGGTTGGCAATTCTGGAATGATTCTCCGCAGTTTGTGTCGCAAGCAAAATCCAATATCAGACAGAAGATCCGTCGAGATCGTAATCATCCATCGATTATGGCTTTCGAACCCGCTCTTAATGAAACTCACCAGCCGGAGAGTTTCCTCAAAGATATCTATTATATAGTCCACGAAGAGCAGCCGTATGGCGCTATCGTACCTCTAGATAGCTACCTTGAAGCCCAACAGTTTTCCGATATGGTTTATGCCCACCCGAATCAAATGAGAAGTAACAAACTCTCAGCAGGCGAGTTTAAGTTTGACTTATTCAAAGGCAAGGCTAGCTTTACCCGAGAATGGGGAGACAATGTGGATGACTGGAACTCCCATAATTCAAGCAGCCGCGTTCATCGCAGTTGGGGGGAACAAGCTCAAATTATCCAAGCCATGCACTATGCTCTCGGTTCTGGAGATGGCAGTCATCAATATGCGACCAGCATCAACACCCTTTTTCAAACCCCAAGACAGCATGTAGGCGGCACGCTATGGCATGGCTTTGACCATCAACGAGGTTATCATCCAGAACAGTTCTGGGGCGGTATCATGGATGCATTCCGTCAGACCAAATACGCTTATGATCTGTTCTGCGGCCAACGTAATCCTCTCGTGGAACACCCTATTGCTGAAAGCGGCTATCACATTGCGATTCTGCATGAAATGACGCCTATTTCTTCTTCAGACGTCATCGTGTGCAGTAATGCAGACCAAGTTAGATTAACTTTCTGTGGTATTGAAGTGGGAACCGTTTCGGTCAAAAACACCACCACAGGCATTCCATTTAAACCTGCCAAATTTAAAAATGCTTATGACTTTATGACGGTAAAAGATAAACACCGAGCAGACTTGTTTGAGGATGCTTGCCTTATTGCAGAAGGATTAGTTGACGGCGAAATGGTTTGTCGTGAAGTTAAATATCCGGCAAGGCGCCCTACGCGTATACGACTCCGCTTATTGGATGACAGCACACCTATCATCGCAGACGGTTCTCAGTTGGTTACTATAGTCGCTGAAGTGACAGACGAAAGCGGCAACATCAAACGCTTAGCAAGAAACAGTATTACTTTTACGGTACTGGGTGAGGCCGAATTGATTTCGACAGAGCGCATGAATTCGAATCCAAGATTAGTCGAATGGGGAACAGCACCAGCAATGATCCGCACCTCGTTACAAGCAGGAGAAATACGTATACAAGCCAAACCTAGCATAGAAGGCGTACATTCATTGATTCCTGATGAAATGGTTCTGTATTCAAAACCAAGCACTCATCAACTACTGGCAAAAGAACAGCGAGAATGGCTTGTTGACGAAAAAGAACTGCGTGAAAAAGCTTCTCAATTTGCTCAAGCTAAGCAGCAAAAAATCACAGCATTAAAGGACATGACTTTGCGTCTAAAAGGCGTTGAAGCTCAGCAAACAGAATGCGGAGAAACCTCTGAATAAGCGTTAGTTGATTAGCGCTAATAAAATAATAAGGCCACACGGTAATAAGCTATGTGGCCTTAGTTTTTTTGTGTTGGCGGAATCCTCTTCTCTGCCAATTGAACATTCCAGCAACCAGCCAGACGACAGATGTTGAAAAGCCCCAGTCTTTCGACTGAGGCTTCTAATAATGGCAGGGGTGGAGAGATTCGAACTCCCAACACGCGCTGATT
>NZ_JBPAOE010000052.1:0-198012 GCF_054051265.1 Vibrio sp. C8 | reverse complement strand
CGCCTGGCTTCAATCGAGGCCTCTAACATCATTGCGATAGATACAATGATCACTGGTAAGAAAGACAAAACATAAAGCCGATGTCTAATGGTCAAATTCATGACGTATTCCTTTCATTATTTGTATTAAAATTTGTCCCTTAAATGTAAAGGTGGGTAAAGTCTGGTAAGCCTATGCAAATGAGCTTTTATGGGTAGGTTGTATTGCTATGATATTCACCAGTTATCAAGTTGCTAAAGAATATCATAATGTATAAATTTGCCGCTATTCTAACTCTATTATGGCTACCAAGTTTGCCGATGAACTTGGAGGATTTAGACAATTTTTTCATCTGGCGCCACCACTTAACGATGTACACAGGCCTCATTGGTCTAGGTTATATGGGGCTAGCAGTTTTACTTGCTGCTCGTTTTCGTTGGTTAGAAAAGAAAGTTGATGGTTTAGATAAAGGATATAGACTACATAAAAACTTAGGGATTGGTGCAACAGTATCTCTATTTTTTCACTGGCTGATTATCAAGAGCGGAAATTGGTTGGTAGGGGCTGGCGTACTTGAAAGGCCAAGCCGAGGGCCAATCCCAGAACTTGACGGAGTCAATTGGCAGGCGGTAGCTGTACAAATTGGTGATATTTCTTTTAAGGTGTTTATTATCTTTAGTATTATTAGTTTATATAAAACAATTGATTACAATAAGTTCAAGTTTACGCACAAAATTGGTGGCCTTTTGATGATTGCAGGTATTATTCATACTTTCTTCTTGCTAGATTGGGATGTCGCTTCTGCACTCATGAACTTTGCCATTGTAATTATTTCGGTGTTTGGTTTCGTGGGGGCGTGGCTTTCATTGTCAGGTGGTATTGGAAAAAAGAACACATCTGAAGGTCATGTAGTTAGTATTGAAGACTTCTCTGCAACGTTAGAACAGAAACTAGCTGTCAGATTTTCTATTAAACTAAGTACAGATATTAGCTATAAAGAAGGTCAATTCGCATACCTGAACTTTCATGATGGTGAAGCTCCACACCCATTCTCTATACTCAACTTCGATATGGACAATCAAAGAATAGAATTCGGAGTAAAAGATTTGGGCGACTACACCCATAAGATGGTAAATAGTCTTAAAGTCGGCCAAAAGGTCACAGTCGAGGGAGGTTACGGTGCATTTCAAATTCCTAGGTATGGGAAGCAAGTCTGGATTGGTGCAGGAATTGGTATAGTGCCTTTTGTTTCTCGACTTTACTGGCTAACAAGAGAGAATAACAAACGGCAGTACAAGCTCGAAAAAGTGCACTTATTTTATTGTGTTAACTCAGAGAAAGAAGCTTTCTTTCGCAATGAAATTTTGTCTCTTTTGCAACGTCTCGATTTTGTTGAACTGCACATGGTAATTTCGGATTTAGGTGAGTTTTTGGATAGTAATCTGATTCTAGAAAAAATGAAGAGTAATAACTTTGAGACTTGTTTTTGTGGGTCACAACAATTTGGAAGTATGTTAAAAACAGAACTTAGTTCTGCCGGAGTTTCGCATGAACGTTTCCACACAGAGCTTTTCATGATGCGTTAATCTCGCTTCTCACGCTTGGCAATCAAAGTAAATTTATAATTGCTTGATTTGAAGTAATTGCGACTGTATTCAAACACGGTGTCATCCTGTAAATAACTACGAGTTCTCTTTTCGATTATTGGTTCGGCTGGAGCAATACCCAGCAAATCTGCAATATCCTGAGGTGGAAGTATAGGAATTATCTCTTGCTCGCTGCGATCAATTATTAAGCCTTTTTGTTTTTCAATGTACTCATATTTTGAACCCTGCATAACCTGATAGGTCAAATCAGGGAACATTGCAGTAGGCATCCAAGTTTCTTCTACTGTAATTGGATTGTCGTCAACGTACCTTACCCGTTTGATATAAAAAATGCGCTCGCCCTCTTTAACGTCTAAGTGTTCAGCCATTGTAAGAGATGCACATCGTATCTCAAAAGAGAGAACGTCACTGTGTGTTACACCATCCAGGTGGGCCCATTTTTCAGCAAAGCTACTCTGTTGATACATGTCGTAGTTCACCTTACTTTCTTTTACGTAGGTCCCACTGCCTTGAATACTCTTAAGTTCTTCGTTTTCAATTAAGAGTTTAAGCGCTTGTCTAATGGTTACTCTACTTACCGAAAATTCTTCACGTAGCTGAGCCTCTGTAGGGAGAGCTTCACCTACTCTGTACTCTCCAGTACCAATTTTATTTCGTATTTCATCGGCTATTTTGCGATACATGGGAAGTCTTGTCATGGATACCTCGACAGATTGACAAATGAACTAACGGTATTCAGTTGTACGTTAGGATGATTGTGATTGAACTAGATATTAAGTCGCAACATGATACGAATTAAAAATAGATAATACAAATTGTATTCAATTTACGTCACTTCATATTTGAATATATAAATCATCCATGTTGCAGAGTTGAGGCAAAAAAACAAAGGCTCTAGGTAAACCGAGAGCCTTTGTAAGGGATAAGACAATTCTATGCTTTTGTTGTGGTTAGTCGTTTGTCTTTACCAACTGCTTTAAGCGCAATTGTTAGTGCAATAGACACAGCAATACCGACTAAAAAGTATAGTAACCATGACATTGGGTCCCCTATGACAGGAAGCATAAATACAGCGCCGCCAGCAACCGTCCCGATAGTAATTTTGGACGATAAAATCAGTGCAGCAGCAACACCTCCACCGACCATATGAGCTGGAATGATACGCATCGGATCCTTAACTGCGTAAGGGATTGCTCCTTCCGTAATACCACAGAAGCCCAAAATAGCTGTCGAAGGGCCCGCCAAACGGTCTTCTTCATCGAAGTAGCGCTTAAACAGGACTGACATGATGCCTAAAGACATTCCAGGAATACATTTTGCTGCTGTGAACGCCGCGTAGAAGATGGAAGCATCGCCTGCAAAGTCACCACTAGTGCCGACACCGATACAGAACATATAAGCGGCCTTGTTTACTGGCCCCCCCATATCGAAACATGCCATTGCACCAAGGATAAAACCAAGGATCATAAGGTTACTGGTTCCCATTGACGTTAACCATTCTACAAGACCTGAATTCAACTCAGCGAACAGTTTACCAGGGCCTACATACATGAATAGCAGAGTACAGATACCAGCAAGCAGAGGTGTGATTATTATCATTTTAACGGATTCAAGTACTGCAGGCACTTTGATTTGGCGGATCAGCATAACAAATACAGCGGCAGCAGCACCAGCGACTAGTCCTCCAAGGAATCCACCTGTCATAACAGAGATGCTCCCGAATCCGCCACCCATAGCAACATAACCGCCGACAAAACCAGGTGCAAGTCCAGGCTTACCTACCATACCGTAAGCTGTAAAGGCGGCAAGAACACAGACAAGTAGAGGGTTGAATGCCTTGAGCGTACTGTAATACAAAAAGTGAATGATACCTTGAAGAGAAGATTCAAACTGTGCTTTTGCTTCTGGCTGAGCAATAGCGGCGGTAACTTCTTTCTTTATTGCACTAATATCATTGTTAGCAAGGCCTTCAGACGCATTAATTATACCCAGGTCTGCATACGTTTTGCCTGTGTACTCGGTCAGAATTGCCTCATCATAAAGGTGAGTATAATCGTAGCCAAAGAATAGGTTTAAAAGACCTACGCAGAGACCACCGATTATAACTAAAGGGATGATGTGAGAGACACCTGATAATGCGCCTTTATACCAGTCTTTGAGAAATTTAACGACAATGTTGTCATTACTAACTTCTTCTCTCTCTTCTGAAAAAGAGCTGGTCGTTTTTTTCTGAGTAACACCATCTGCTTTCACTTTTTGTTCGAGAGCATCAAGCATTTCATCCGCTTTTTTTATTCCGTCTTTCACTTTACCGTGGACTGCAGGAAGACCTTCAAAGCGCTCTGCTTCTGCAACGCCAACATCCGTCGCGAATATGATGCCGTCAGCTTCAGCGACATCTTGCGGAGTGATCCGGCCGTCAAGACCATTGGCACCTTGCTTTTCAACTTTTATTTGCCAGCCTCGGGCTGCAGCTCTCTTTTCCAAATTTTTGGCAGCCATGTAGGTGTGAGCCACACCGGCGGTACATGCTGTAATCGCTAAGATTTTCATCTGTAGTCCCTTATGTTTCGTTTCTACAACTATTGAATTAATAAATGTTTTAGCTTACCCAGAGCAATCATGTATTTGCTCGATGACTTATTATTGCTCACATTTCACCCTTCATCTGTGATGCTATTCACATATGTATTATAAATGTATTATTGTTGTTCCTACAAATTTCAACAAAATGTTTTTCTGATTCTTTTTTATTTGTTAAAAAAACAGTATATTATATTGATATTTAAATTTTTGTGGTTGAAGGTTCAGGCGGTGTAATCTTTTCTTTCTTTTATGAGATATGGATCAAAAAAACAATTGTATTGTAGTTGTATTATATTTGCATTGTTTGGTCGAGAAGAGACCAATGAACCTGATGACAGGAAAATGACTATGAACTTAACTACATTGACTAATCCATCGCTAATTAACCTCCAAATTGCTTTTGAGAGTCGTGATCAAGCGATAGAAGTGCTCGCAGAACAACTAAACCAGCAGGGCAAGCTCCATGATAAAGATGAATATCTTAAAGCCGTATTTGAGCGTGAAGCACACGGTGCAACAGCACTCGGTGAAGGCCTAGCTGTGCCTCATGGAAAGACCGATGCGGTAAAAGAAGCGGCCTTCGCCGTTGCGACCCTTAAACAAGAATTGAAGTGGCAAGGTATTGATGAAGAAGAAGATGTAAACCTCATTTTCCTTATAGCTATTCCAAATGCAGAGGCGGGATCAACTCATATGCAGTTGCTTACTGAGTTAACTAGTACGCTGGTCGATGATGACGTGAGAGAAGCAGTACTAGCGGCTACTACTGTCGAAGAAATTATGAGCTTGCTTCGAGATGAAGAACCCCAGCCAGTGGTTGATGGGGTGGTTGGCTCAGAGCTTGTCGTTGAGACGGCAAACCAAGATGAGCAAAAAGGCTTTTCTAAGTTTGTATCAAAACTATTTGGACGCTCTTGAGAGCAACTCATCACTCTTCGTACATCGTAAATGCATTAACTAAGGTATTCCCCAAATGATTAAATCACGTGTTCACATTACTCCTCATATGCACTGGGATCGTGAATGGTATTTCACAACTGAAGAATCTCGTATTCTTTTGGTCAACAATATGGAAGAAATCATGCAGCGTTTGGAGTGCGATCCGCAGTACAAATATTACGTACTTGATGGTCAGACTGCTGTGCTGGAAGACTATTTCGCGATCAAACCAGAGAACAAGCAACGTGTTCAATCCTTAGTTGAAGCGGGTAAATTGATCATTGGTCCTTGGTATTCTCAAACCGATACGATGCAGGTCTCTGGGGAGTCGATTGTTCGTAATATGCTATACGGAATTCGAGATTGTATGGCGCTCGGTGAGCCTATGAAAATTGGCTATTTGCCAGATTCCTTCTCAATGAGTTCGCAATTACCGATGATTTATAATGGGTTTGGTATTGATACTGCGATGTTTTGGCGTGGTTGTTCAGAGCGTCATGGCACTAACAAAACCGAATTTTTATGGCAATCTAATGACGGCTCAGAAGTCATGACGCAAGTGCTACCATTGGGTTACGCAATTGGTAAATACCTGCCACAAGATGAAGCCAGCTTGCGTGCACGTTTAGATAAATACTTTCCTGTGTTGGAGAAACCTTCGGTCACAAAAGATATTTTGCTACCGAATGGTCATGACCAAATGCCAATCCAAAAAGATATCTTCGAAGTAATGGATAAGCTTCGCGAGATCTACCCAGAACGTGAGTTTGTTATGAGCCGTTTTGAGGAGGTGTTTGATCGTATTCGTGATGAGCGCGATAAACTTGATACCATCAAGGGTGAGTTTAATGACGGCAAGTATATGCGTGTTCACCGAACCATCTCATCGACACGTATGGATATCAAGTTGATCCATGCAGAAGTAGAAAACAAGATCGTCAATATTCTAGAGCCGCTTGCTTCAATTGCCTGGACGCTAGGCTTTGAATATCACCACGGACTTATTGAGAAAATGTGGAAAGAGAGCATGAAAAACCATGCCCATGACTCGATTGGCTGCTGTTGTTCAGACAAAGTTCATGCTGAAATTTTGAATCGATACATTCTAGCTGACGACATGGCGACGAACCTCATCAACTTCTATAAGCGTAAGATTGTCGACCACATGCCTGCGCGCGAAGGTTGCGACAAGCTAGTGCTATTTAATTTGTCGCCGTATGAGCGTGATGAAGTGATCAATACCACGATTACCATTCGTGCAGAGTCCTTCAATCTGTTTGATGACCTAGGCAATTCTGTTGAGTACTACATTCAAGATCAGCGCGTAATTGATCCCGGTAAAATTGACCGACAAATTGTACATTACGGCAACTACGATCCGTTCATTGAATACGACATTCAAATTAAGTACGCCGTACCTGCGATGGGGTATACAACATTGCACATCGAAGCGAACCAAACTGGAGCACAAAAAGAAATTGATTTTGGTGGTGACGCAGCCATGATGGAAAATGAATTCTATCGTATCAACGTCAACTCCAACGGCACATTGACTATTTTCGACAAAGAAACGCAGATGACTTTTGATCAAGTCCTGCGTCTTGAAGATGGTTCGGATGATGGGGATGAATACGACTACTCACCGTCACGTAAGGAGTGGATACTGTACTCGGATGAGTATGATGCACAAATCTCAGTAAAACATGAGGGTTTCCAGTCGGTGGCAACTATCGAAACTCATATGGAGGTGCCTGAGGATTTAATAGAACGGGAAGCTCGTAGCGGCTTAAGTGGGTATGTCCATATTGAATGTCAAGTAATCCTTAAGCAAGGCTCACGTCGAATTGACGTTTGCATGGTTGTTGACAACCAAGCGGATGATCACCGCGTGCGTGTACTGATACCAACACCGTTTGTCTCTGAGCGTGTGGTTGCAGACAACCAGTTTGGTTTGATTACTCGTCCAACCAACGATCCTGCTATGCAAGTATGGGAGCAAGAAGGTTGGAAAGAAGCTCCAGTACCTGTGTATCAGCTTATTAACTTTGCTGCAGTGGAAAATCAAGTGGGAGGCTTGGCGCTCATGACTAACGGCTTGCGCGAGTTTGAAGTGATCGCAAGTCAAGGCGACGAGCAGCGTGATACCTTTGCTCTAACATTACTTCGTGGTGTTGGCGTGTTAGGTAAAGAAGAGCTGTTGCTTCGCCCTGGTCGTCCGTCGGGTATTAAAATACCTACTCCGGATTCACAAACTCGCGGTAAGTTGGAGTGCAATTTTGCGCTATTTGGCTTCGCAGGCAATCATATTGACGCTAACGTTATGGCTCATGCTCGAGATAACGTGACACCAATAGAGTGTTACAACAAGATCCCATATAACGCTATGAAACTCAATGTTGGCAAGCAAGATATTCCGTTAACTTATAGTTTATTCAATAAATCAATCGATGGTGCGGTATTAAGTGCGGTGAAAAAAGCTGAAGACGCTGAAGCCTTAATTATTCGAGTTTTCAATCCATCAGAAAATAAAGAGATAGTCGACGAAGTGACTTTCGAAGATGGAATCACGTCTTGGAACGAAACATTGTTGGATGAATCAATCATTTCGACAGCAACGCACAATACATCATTTGGCCTTATAAAACCGTGTCAGGTTAAGTCTTTCCTAGTGAAGTTCTAATGGAGTAGGTCGTTTTTGACGACCAACTTCAAGAGTATCAATAAGAAATAAGGTTAATTGAATGAAGATCGTAATTGCTCCAGATTCGTATAAAGAATCTATGAATGCTAGGCAGGCTTGTTGTGCTATTGAAGAAGGCTTTAGAGAAGTGTTCCCTAATGCCGAATACCAGCATCTTCCATTGGCTGATGGAGGAGAAGGAACTGTTGAAGTATTAACACAAGGCTTGAAAGGAGAACACCGAGTTTCTCTTGTTGAAGGCCCAATGGGAACCCCTGTTCATGCTAATTGGGCGTTGTTAGATAATGGGACAACCGCACTGATAGAAGTAGCAGCCGCTTCAGGTTTAGACCTGCTAAAACCAAGTGAGCGAAATCCGATGGTGGCATCTACTTATGGTACTGGCGAAATAATTAAAGAAGCGTTGGATATTGGTGTAAAGAAAATACTATTAGGACTCGGCGGAAGTGCGACCAATGATGGCGGGGCCGGAATCGTACAAGCGCTTGGTGGCAAATTATTGGACAGTGATGGAAACGAATTGTCTAAAGGTGGTGCCGCATTAGAGCAGATTTATTCCATAAATTTAGCTAACGCTCATCCTCGATGTAAATATGTTGAATTGCAGGTCGCATGTGATGTGTCTAATCCATTATGTGGGGAGTTTGGTGCAAGTCATATTTACGGCCCTCAAAAAGGTGCCTCTGAAGAGATGATAACCAAACTCGATAAAGCGTTAGGGCAATTCTCAATGGTTGCAGCCCCAATTAATGGGGCAGATCATCGTCACAGTGCGGGCTTTGGAGCAGCAGGTGGGGTTCCTTTAGGTTTATCGATTTTGTTTGATATTCATCTTCAGCCAGGAATAGAAATGGTAATGGATGCCTTGAATGTTGATGAGCTTCTTAAAAACACAGACTTGGTTATTACTGGTGAAGGTCAGATGGACAACCAAACTCTGCAGGGAAAAGTACCATTTGGTATAGCAAAACGCGCAAAATTTAGAGGTATTCCCGTTATTGGTATTGCAGGCTCTTTAGGAGAAAATATTGATGACTTATACGGATATATAGATACGCTATTTGGTACTGTTCGTGCTCCACAACCTTTAGAAACAGTTCTCGCTGAAGCAAAATCCAATTTAACTAGGACTTCTAGAAATCTAGCATCCGCACTTTGGTTAGGTATGAGTTTGGCAGATAAGGGGACGAACAATGGATAACTCTATATTCAAGCTTGACAATGTTGTTCAACATTACCCTTGGGGCAGCTCAACTGCTCTATCAGAACTGTTTGGTATTGATAATCCAGATCACGTACCACAAGCGGAAATATGGATGGGCTCACATCCCAATGGATGTTCAAAAATACTAACAAGTGGCAAGACTCTAGCAGAACTCATTCTTGAAGACCCTAACCAAGTGCTAGGAAATTATACAGCAGATCGATTTGGTGATTTACCATTTCTGTTTAAGGTACTGGCAGCAGAAAAGCCTCTTTCAGTTCAAGTGCATCCAAGCAAAAAGAAAGCAGAAGAAGGTTTCGAGAAAGAAAATTCTCTTGGTATCGCATTGGGTGCTAGCAACCGCAATTTCAAGGATGGCAATCATAAGCCTGAGTTGGTGTACGCATTGACCTTCTATAAAGCAATGAACGGATTTAGGCCAATATCAGACATTGTCAGTTTATTTAATCAGGCAAAAATAGAGTCATTGCGTAATGACATTGATACCTTACAGGCCAATCAACATGAGAAAGGTTTAAAGGCTTTTTTTTCAGTTGTCATGAATCTTTCCGGTGAACGCAAACAACAGGCTTTATCTGAGTTATATCGAGCGTTAGCTGATGGGGCAAAAACACTAAAAGCACGAGAAGCATTTTCACTTATCTCTGAATTTAAACGCGATTATGATGACGACATAGGACTTTTTTCACCATTATTGTTAAATGTGATTGAACTAGAGCCAGGTGATGCAATGTTTTTGCATGCGGAAACACCTCATGCATACGTACGAGGTGTGGGTTTGGAGATTATGGCTAATTCAGACAATGTCCTTCGTGCGGGATTAACGCCCAAATACATGGATGTTTCGGAGTTGATTGAAAATACTAAATTCATACCGACTCCGTCAGAGCGTATCAAATTACTGCCTTATCAAATGGAAAATAAGTTAGGTTATCCAATTCCTGTAGATGACTTTGGCTTTGAGATTATTAATGTAGATTTGACCAGCAGAAAGCAGTACGTACGTAGTGCGGAAATTTTGTTTTGTATTGAGGGCAAAGTCGATATCACTGTACTGAATACAACCGTTACATTAGCCGCTGGTGAATCTGCGTTTGTAAGCTGTAGCTCAAGAGGATACAACTATCGTGGTTCAGGCGCATTGGCGAGAGCTTTTAATTGATGCTTCCCCCTTAATAGGCATCTTTGAGTCTTAAAGACTATTTGCTCCTTAGCTCCCGCCTACTTGGCGGGTTTTTTGTATTAAGAGTTAGTGCACTTACCGTGTTCCGTATGTCGCGCAATATCAGTTTAGATGCCCGCTATAGGTGCGGAGAGTTCAACGATCACGAAAGAGCATGGGGCACTTTCCGACTCTCGTGCCTTTTGGCTACTGCGTATTAACCACGTCCGCTGTTTCGAAGGATAACGCACCTTACACGGATTCACATGCGTTCATCATGCTGACTACCTAGCACTCACCCGACTTGTGTTTATCAGGAGGAGCGTCCTCTAACGATTTAGATCCCGATTGACAAATACCAATCTTCGTTACATTGTCAGAGCCGTTACTTTATTCAAGCTCCTAGGTTCATCTGGTGATACAGATGGTTCACTCGTTTAGCGGTGAACAGCGTTTCATACGACCTCACGTCGCACGCCCCGTTCCTTGTTTCAGCGCTGACTTTCATGATCATTATCTACTCATTATGCTATGATTAATCTAATGTCATTTACGAGTCGAGATGTGAGCATTAATCGTACTCAAATAGCGTTGTACGAAATTTTCCAACAAGTACGAGCATTAAGATTTGCTACAATATTATCTAGGCATGGAATCAGAATAGGTTACGTATGAGTACTGAATTTATAATAGCAATGGGGATTCTTTTAGGTGGTTCGTTCGCGGTGGCTACGTTTGCTGTAATATATGATAAGAATCGAAGCAACAAATAGAAAAACATTAGGTTAGCTCTATAGCTTGTGTCTCTGAAAGTAACTCTGTTTGCACCGACTACATAGAGTTACCATAGACAGTGTTCAAATTGTATTAATACATACACCACGAAATCGCGTAAATTTCATGTCAAACATGACTGATATGGCTTCTTTGTATTCGCTAAATTCCACCAGATAGTCAAAAATCTCCGTTAGAATCTTCGCTTATCCTTTTAGCCCTTAGTATCAATTGGTGATGTTTATATCGTATTCGGATGTTTAATACGTAGTCTTTGTGCTAGAGAAGATATAGTATTCACAGGTGATTATCGGATTAGATTTTAAAGTCATATAAATCAACTGGTTAATGTTTTTCGGGGTCCCGTAAGTGCTGATGATTATCCAAAGATTTACATGAGGCCTACAAGATAGGAAGAATATATCATTCATACTCTATTTACAGACTTGATTATATGATAGAAAAATCAATTAGTTATGATTTTTCTGTAATATCACATAGA
Source organism: Vibrio sp. C8 (assembly GCF_054051265.1). NCBI lineage: Bacteria > Pseudomonadati > Pseudomonadota > Gammaproteobacteria > Vibrionales > Vibrionaceae > Vibrio > Vibrio sp. C8. Next base: position 186,537 of record NZ_JBPAOE010000052.1, on the reverse strand, counting down.
ACACTTTCATCCGTGAATTCCTTGTTATAATCGAACGATATGGATGTCTAATACTAAATTGATAAATGGAAAGAATTAATCTTCAGCAATAAAGAACGATTCATTTAAAAAGCTGCAGTATCTACTTCAAAAACAACACATGTCTCGCATTTTTAATGTGGTTAAAGTGGTTGTTTATTTTTGTTCAAAGTAACAACTTTGTACTTACCCTCTTTAATTGCCAATTTACAGGCTCGCGTCAATTTATGCATTGACTCAACCTTGCGGTGATTTGTAATTATGGTTTTTCGTGAACCCATGCTTTTACCTATATAAAATAACCACTTTATTATTGAATAATACTAGATGATCACAGGCTGCCTTACCAGATATTTATAGCGCTACAAACTTTAGGTGGTTTGTAAGCTTTGTTTGTCGAACAGTTGGGGAGTATATCCAAAGCAGCCCGTATCCTTGGTTGCTCCCGCCAATCCCTTTACACCTAAAAATAATGGCAGAAGAAGAGCCATTATGTCTGAAGCGGATTAATAAGCCTCTGAAACGCAGTAAGAATCGTATCCCAGAGCACGTAGAAGACAAGATTATAGAGCTGACGTTACAGAATACACACTTTACATTGATGCAACTAATGATGGAGTTAAAACAGCACGGCATCAATGTGAGTATCGGCACGATTAAAAATATCTGGAAGGAAGAGAAACTCAATACCAGACAGCTTAGGATTATGAAATCACAATCGCTGAATATTGATGTGTAAGGAGAGAAGTATTAATCCAGACCAGAATGTAAAGGCATGACAGAATCGGCTGGTACTTGTCCCGTCATCTTCCCTCAGTAATGCCAGTGCCGTTGATCAGATTTGGTCATCCGATAGGCTGGATATATAAGCTGAAATTTTCTTCTAGAAGAAGACAGGGAGAACTATTTCGACAATGCAAACGCTGACTTCTGGCAAATCAAAACTCAATCACTATCGGGTAAATACTCGATCACATCTTCAATCTTACAGTCAAAGAACTTACACAAGGCTTCAATGGTGGTGACGCTGGTATGGTATCCGGTGTTATTAGCAATTTTTGACATAGCTGAACTTTGAATACCTACTTGCTCAGCCAAATAAGATAAAGTTATCCGTCTCCCTTCGCGCTTAGACTTCTCTGCCACTAATTCTCTAATCTTATATCTAATCAAATTATTATTACCAAATGTTTGAATAAATGTCTTGATAAGACGAAAAATGACCCGTATATTTGTCTTGAGAAGACGAAAACAAGTCAAAAGGAGGTCTCTATGAACCAGACACTATTAACGGTGAAAGAGCTCGCAGTTCGGATCAAATTTAGCGCCAACTACATTAATGCAAAACTGCGAGACTCAGTTTTTATCGAAGGTAAACACTACATTCGACCTTTCCATGGTAGAAAAATTCTATACATATGGGAAGAGGTAGAAGTGGAATTATACCAGAGTGCGACACGAAATGCGGTTTATATTCCGATGGCGGCAGGGAGAGTATGTTATGGGTAGCGTTAATGTAAGGGGAGGCAAGCTATATATAGATTTTCGTTATTGTAACGTGCGGTGTAGAGAACAAACGTTACTTAATAACACAGCCGCTAATCAGAGGAAACTCGCCAAACTGCTAAATCAGATTGATGCGGATATCAGGTTAGGGTGTTTCGTTTACAGCGAATATTTTCCTGAGTCGAATCTTGCATCTAAGTTCGTCAAGCAAGATATCCTGGCTCGGCGGAAGAAAGAAGAGTTGCTCGGCGCTTATAAAACGGCTTCGCAGGAGCTGCAGGGAATTACCAGCATTCCCTTTGAAGATTTTGCCCACGAATGGTTCGGTGAAAATGAGGTTCGCTGGAAAACCAGTTATGTAAACAGCATGAAAGTGTATCTGTTTGGTTATCTCGTACCTGAGTTTGGCGATGTGAATGTCGATCAAATTCAGCGGCCAGATATCCTCAAATACCGAGCAAAGTTAATGCAGACCAAACCGGATGGAACGAAGCTCTCAACCGACTTTGTCAATCATGTCATGACACCTCTTCGCATGATATTACGTGAAGCGGCTGACCGCTATGGGTTTCGGTGCCAGTTTGAAAACATCAAACCATTGCGGGTAGAAAAGCGCGATGTGAATCCGTTTACTTTGGAAGAAGTGATGGATTTCTTAAATGTGGTGAAAAACGAGTATCGCAATTACTTTCTGGTACGTTTTTTTACCGGCATGCGCACCTCAGAAATCGATGGTCTGAAATGGCGATATGTGGATTTTCGTTTAGGGGTAATTAGTGTCCGTGAAACCTATGTTCAGGGGAAGATGGATACCACGAAAACCTTGGGTTCTGCTCGTGATATTCATATGTCGAGTATAGTGGTGGAAGCGCTCAATGCTCAGAAAGAAGTGACTGGGGCAGGAGAGTATGTCTTTTGTAACGCCGAAGGTAATCCTTTGGATAAAGGTAACATTCGCGACCGGGTTTGGAAGCCAACCTTAAGGAAAATGGGCTTACCTTATCGTCGCCCGTACGAAACTCGTCATACTGCCGCGACACTCTGGTTAGCGGCTGGTGAGGCACCGGAATGGATTGCCCGTCAGATGGGGCATTCCAATACCAAAATGTTGTTCGAAATCTACAGCCGTTATGTTCCCAACCTAACTCGTCAGGATGGCTCAGCATTTGAACGCTTACTGACCCAGGTGAAGGAGAAAAAACAATGAAATACAACACCATGACCGTTCATTGTGCCAGCTTATGCCTAGACGTATTAAATCAGGGACACTTCTTTCGTTACACCACGCCCGATATTCTGGCGTTTAAGTCGGAAGTGAAAATGCAAATTCGTGTGCGACTAGAGCCGGTATCCAGTGTCATACCGGATGAAGAGGGAATGATTGATGCGTTGGCGTCAGGGGTGATGAATGTACTGCTGCATTATCACTTCACTGCGGGGCGTGTATCACCGGATTTAATTTTGGGCTTGATACAACATCGATTCGATGTTTTCGTCAAAGAGCGGAAAGCTCGACGTGATACTCAGGGTACTTTTGGATAGGTGAACGCATGTTGGACTACTTAGACCGTCCCATTGCTTTCCATCGTGCGTTTGTTCAGTTGGGCATCGGTATTACCGGTGCTTTACTGCTCAGTCAGGCGTTGTACTGGTCAAAACGGACTAAAGACGCTGAACGATGGTTTTATAAATCGATTGAAGAGTGGGGTGAAGAAACGGGGATGACCCGCAGAGAGATTGATACGGCTCGTTCAAAGTTAAGAAAACTGGGTATTCTGGTGGAGAAAAAACAAGGGGTGCCGTGCCGGATTTACTACCGGATTGATGAGCCAAACTTGATTGGCTGTTTGGGGCAAACTAGTATGGCGGATTGCGCCAATCCAGAGTTTACCCATCCGCCAGACTGTAGTGGCGAAATCCGCCGACCTATTACAGAGAGTACACAGAGATTACCAAAGACTACAACAGAGACTGCTTCGCCGAAGAGTGAATTTGGTTTACCTTGGAGGTTAAAACGATGAGTCACTTCACGTCGATTCTCAAACATATTCCTGATCATATCACGCCAAAGACGGTTGAAGAGATGGAGCACATTCGTCGCCATAGTCAGCCGAGTGTTGATATTACAGCCTCATCACGTTCAGTGATCGGTGAGGTAAGAGGGGTAGGTACCCGTTTTAAACAATGCCGTTTGGAGAACTATAGGAGCCACACTCCAACTCGGGCAGACGCGGTCAGTACTTTACAACGTTGGATTGAATGGGTTAGCCAAGGTATGGATACCAACTTGGTATTGGCTGGTTATCGTGGATCTGGAAAGACGCATCTGGCAACGGCGGTGATGTATTCACTGAGTGATTTGGGACTAAGCAGTGAAATTATTTCTTTCCATGATTTGATACTAGAAATTCGCAGTACTTATCGCTCAAGTACCACCCAATCAGAATGGCAAATACTTCAGCGTTTAACTCAGAGCGATGTGCTGGTGGTGGACGACTTAGATAAATCCCGCCATTCAGCCAGTGAGCAGAAAACGCTTCAGACATTAATCGATAAACGATACCGCAATCAATTGCCTACGGTGTTAATTACGCCGTTACCAGGTCAGGTATTTTGCTCTTTAGTCGGAGAAGTGGTGTTAACTCGATTACGACAAGGTCAGTTAGTGTGGATTGAGTGTGTTTGGGAAAATCATTATTTCCCCTGATAAACGAGATAAATTTTTTTACTCCTGTCCATCTCCTTGCTATCTTTTAACTGTATAAATACACAGGTTCTGTAAATGAACGACGATATCATTGAAACGTATGTTCCTAGTTATACCCAAGCGGATGAAGCCACTCGTCAAATGCTTTGGGATGAAGCTTCAGCGGATACGCTCTACCAACTCAACGCTGAGATTCAACTGCTCCGGGGAAAGGGGGCGGATAAACTGTCGATGTGTGAATGGGGTAGAGAAAAGCAGGAAATTGGGCTATATGGCGACTTGCTCAGCTATGACATTGAGTTTTGGCATCAACAGCAGCGTGCTATAGACAACCAATATAACCCTGATGAACCTGAGCAAAATCCACAAGGGTTGCGGGTTATGTCAACTACTCCCTACAATTATCTGAGTTTGTATCGTGGAGATTGGATCCGCTTGTTTTACCAGGGTCAGTTTACTTACGGTAATCTCTATTCCGCCACCAATTTTATTCTCGAAGAAGTGGAAGAGCGGATCGAGCAGTGGCTGGAAACGCACTATCCCTACCAGGTTACTATAACGGTAGAGCAGGGTAGTCAGGCACATGATAATCGAGCAACGTTCTCCAATGATAATCCAGTTCACCAGCGACACTACTTGGATGTGAAACGCTACCTTCAGGATCATCATGCCCAATTTCAACACCAATTAACGAGCAAGCTAAACAGAGAACCGGTAGCGACGTACCTTATCGAGCGCAAAGATGACGGTGGGCATCCAATTGTGGATTTTATCTGCCATAACGATACCACTTTACGTTTAGTCCGGCCGTGTAGTTTTGTGAAGGATATGATGCGCTATCAGAAAAACGTTGATACGCTGACTCCTTACATCGACGAGCTTGAACGTACGTGTTTGCAATGGATTGATGAGCAGAAATGGTCTTAGCAGCAGAACGACTATGAAAACCTTAGAAAATGGCGCTAAGTTTATTGAGCATCCCGAATCCAGCGGTGATTGAGCGAGCAATTTTATAGCGCTCCCCATGATAACTTGACTTGAATTCATGATCTCATTTATTTGGAGTGTTAATTAATTATAAGTTCCAGGAAGGATTAATCGTCTGAGATACATCCTCGAATTTTTTCACTGTCATTAACACGTTCAAATATCAATGCCGTATCGGTACTCTCAGCAAGACTCACCTTAAAGGTACCAACATATCTCAGCAAATTAAATCCAAGAGCCCCCGTCCTTTTGTAAAGACAATCATCTTTCCGTTAGGGCATTTACTAACATCTTCTTTTTACTTAATTATTGATAGCTTGGCATCCTCATTATCATTTAAGGCCTGCTCATAAATTCTTAATCCATCCGCACTCAATTCGTTATGCCAAATACCGTTTTCGTAAAGTCTTGGAAACCATATTTACATACGCCATGTATGCCGTTTGGATAAATGGCCTGAAGAAGTTGTTCATACATTTGATGCTATGGATGAAGATCCAACGGTTTATCATGCCATGAATGGTCCCAATGAGTTCCACGTTATTAGTTCGATGAAAAATTGGGATGTGATCCCCCGTTTAGGCAAAATTCAGGTACCAACACTACTTATTTCGGGGCACTACGATGAGTCGGCCCCTGAGTGCGTACAACCGTTTTTCAACCATATTCAAGATTGGAATGGACAGTATTTCCTAAATCGTCTCACATGCCTTATGTTGAAGATTCATGATATAGGCAATGTATTTTATGCAAGCAAACTGCAAATCATTGGCGCCATCATTCGATAGTGATTGAATTGTCCTTAGCCTCTTTGGTTTTTGTATAAATTGTTAACAATCGTAAAAATGTAACAAACGCCCTGGTTCTTTGCGGCGTTTCAATGATGTTACCTTCACTATCAATGCGTTGATTATCAAATTTGCTTTGTAACAGGTGAATACTGACTGTGCCAGGTGGATGATATTTGAGGAATCTACCAGCATCACTGAGAGTGGTTGTAAATTTGGCGGATGTCTTTATATATTGCTCCAGAGCTTTCGGTACTAGGACTTCAACCGTTATATTGGGGAAAATTCGACTTCGGATAGTATCGTCCCAGAATAATAGATGTTTTTTGTACGTATCTATCTCATTCGCATCGAAGTAGGTCTCGCTCGGGAAATACCACTTGAGTTTGACGTGACGTTCTTTTAAGCCAATCAGTTGGATTAGCTTAAGTAGGAGTAAGGCTGCTTTTTGATTATGGGTCCGGATCAACGAATCTTGTGCCCCTACCAGATCGTTTAGTATTTCACTAAGCGTCGTAAAATTGAAATCTTCTGGAATCGCATCGTTTTCAACGGCGTTTTCAAACATCTTGATAAGACTTTCAATCGTTTTTAGATTCCCTCGGTTTAGTTTGGCATAGTTAGCAAGTGGTGGAAGTGTATACTTTGATCTGCACAATGATGATCGCACGATAGATTCATCGGATTTGACGATGGCCTCGACCGCTAATGTATCAATACCGGTTAAGTTGGCAACATCAGAAGATTGTTGATCCTCGGCTAATAATTGAATGATTTCCCAAACTGCACTTAAAGAAACGGTTTGTTTCATTTCAATCGACTTAGTTAGCCCGAGTTGTGTGATTGCTTCATCAAGGCTTGAAACCAGCGATGCTGGTTCATACGTGTCTGGAACGGCGGCCATGAGATTGTGTTTTGATGTGGGTACCGACTGGAGCCTACCTTGATCACTAATTCGTATCCCTTGGCCCCAAAATCGACGTAGCAAAGTATCGGATGGTTGGTGGTTGGAAAATTTAGTTCGTTGAATAAATTCACTCAGATGAAAATATGATGAGGTAGTGACTTCTGGTGAAGAATGACCTAGTAAGCCGGATAATGCCCAGAGCTTTTTACGTGAGAACGGAGCGATGGCGAGACGTTGACATAATCGTTGGTGATTGTCTTGGGCGAAAAATTTATGCTGGCTGAATGAAAAATCGGCTAATTGTGAATGATCGGCATAGTTGAGGCGAATCCAGGTCCAGTTGCAGAAGGAATGACGACAATGGTGGTATCGAATTTCAGGTTCACCGGTAACAATTTTCATAATTTCTGTTAGCAGCGAAAATGCTTCATTTAATTGCCTGGTATCTTTAAAAATGAGTGATTTCTCCTGGGTAAATTTGGTTTTGGTCACGTTGAGATAGCCAGTTAACTCAAGTAGAGATTTTTCAGGCCATAGACAATCAAGCGGTAGGTTTCTGGAGCTTTCACTTGATTTGAGTTCTCGATATTTGTTGGGCCGTACGTGAAGATTGGCATACCGAACGCCCTTAATCGTGAAATCGGCAAACTGCAGTCCGGCGACTTCACCGCGGCGTAATCCGCTATAAAATCCTAGGTAAAAACACAATTTGGCGATTTTGGCCGTAGGAGTACCGATTGAATTACAGGCTTCAATGATACGCTCGGCTTCGTAGTGAGTGATTAAATTGGCATTAACACGATGGCCAATTGAGGGAATATCGATATCAGATAAACACAGGTTTGTAACAATGTCACTTTCAATTAAGAACTCAGCGAAATAGAGAACGAAAGATTTTTTGGTTGAGGCTATTTGTTCTGCCACAATATTGAGTTTTTCCGCCCAATCCAGGCTCTCCATTTTTTTTGGTGCACAACCGGAAAACTCTTGAATGAATGGAGTTGCAACATAACTAATATAGGATTTGATAGTAGTTAGACGTAGACGCTTTTTATGTTTTCCACCAAACTTAAGCAGATGATACATCCATGAAAGCACTACCCAGCCCCAGGGGGCACTTGCTGCTATATCATTACTTTCTAACCTCGGTCGAAGTTCATTTTGTAACTTGGTACTGATCCGAATGCTTTCGGTTAACGAAGTTTTAATGAGTTTGCCAGTATAATGTTCGATTACCTCAATTTGCTCAGCAGTAGTGAGTTCTTCTTGTTCTAGAATGGCTTTCTTTCTTATTCTTTCAGCCGATGTTGAACCAGTTGAAAGCCATGCGACCTTTTGCCGAACCGGCATTTTTCGTTGTTCATAGTCCTCTTCATCTTGTTTAACCCGTTGGTCGGTCAGTAGCCTATAGAGTGATGTCTGAGTTAATGAGGTTGTGGGTAGCGCTGCTTGGCAAATGGAGTATTCTGCCGGACTGACAGTAAGGACGAATTCATTTTTAAATGCGGAGCGCAGATCGACAAACCGTAGGTTGTATATTCTAGGCAATAGTCTGTACGCATGAAGTAGAGCATTTATCTCTGACATGACATTGATCCTGACTTTTGAGCTGTCGTTCCAATAAGCGGTTAAGAATAATTCCGCCATTGGGGACAACCAGTAGCGTTGCCCCTTGGTTTCAACTAACCAGTGTTCACCAATTCGATAGAATGTGCTCTTTTTCGTGAGTAACTGCTCTATATCTTTTGATTTTTTGATTCCTTCTTTTATTACTAGCCATAACATAAGAACGGCTTGGTTTTGCTTTGGATGATCCAAATAGCGGGCAGTCAATGATTCATTTTCAACCAGCTCATAGATTCTGGCCTGCAGTCGCGACATTAAAAAGTCATCGGGCTTGAGCAGCGGAAAATCTTGCCTGATATGACAAGTCTGGCTAATCGGTGGGGCGGTGATGCCTGTCTGTTTTTCTATGATACAGAGTAAAAGTTCCAACAATTTAAGCTGGAGATTGTGATCTTCGAACCCTTTGCGAAAGATCTTCTGAATGGTATTTAGTGACTCGGATTGTATTTTCCCGTTTTCGACCAAACCATGTTTCTGGGTCAATGAATAAACATCATTAGTAATGTTTAGTTTGCTGGGCAAATCAAGCTTTTCATTGTTGGTTAACTTGAGATATTCGCCCGTTTCTGATTGAGCCGCCCGTAAATAAGCGCTTTGTATCTCCAAATTGAGTACGTCACTTAATCGGCGCATATCAACCTCTCTTACGTGTTATTAATGACGGAATGGCCTCCCAGCTGAGTTCTTCCAGCATTTCGTCCAAAACCGGTAGGAGCTGTTCTATTGCGACTTTATGGCTTAGAGAGGAACATTTTTCGAGTGGTGTTTCACCGTTTACCCAATGGCCCAATTGGAATTTTACTAATTCCTGATGGACATTCGATAGTTGTAGATAACGGCGCACGTAATGTCGCCCGAAATTCAGTGGCAAATTGATATATTCACTGAGGTAAGATGGTCCTGAATTTTTCGTCCGGAAAAAGGTGGGATCATCTTTATCCTGGATAAATAAAAAGAATAGTCCATCATTTGCGTGTGAATTCTTCGCGGTAAGGAACCATTCGATTCGGTCGTTTTTATGTGGAAGATCTATTAATTGGTGATCGCAGGTTTGCGCATAAAGTTGCGTTGATTGAGCCGGGTATAAATGGCTAATGAGATTTGCCAGTGTTTTCGTATGCCGTTGATAGTGCAGTAACTGCGATTTGAGAACGGTTGGGCACACGACAACTCGAGTATGAGAAAACGTCTTTGATGAATCTTTATCTGAAATACATAGGGCATGATAGCGCAATAGCAGCAAGTCAAAACTGGGAAGCGGATTGTAAACTGCTCTATAACCTGACGCATTCACTAACATGATCAGCGTATAGGCCGTGTATTGATTATGATAGTCGATCAGATTACTTAAATTTTTGACCACATCAAATGCAGAGAATTGTTTCAAGTGGGCTAAACGATGGTTAACCCAATCTTTTATTGCTGCTCTGGTTGGTGTGAATTGAGATCCAATTCCGGTGGTATCTAAATCTAGTTGTAATTCAGGCAATACTGGTATTTGAATGTCAGTATCGTAGCCCCTCATCTGATTAAACATATCCAACCATATTGCTTGGATTCGGCAATTAATTTCAGTTTCAGAATACCAGGCATAATGGCGAGGTGAACGACTATAGTAACTTAGCTCTCCCCTTAACATTTCCAGGATAACCGGATCGTGTTTTTCTGTAGCGATTAAGTTGTTGATGAGATAGTTCTCAATCCGCTTTAGACGGATTTGGCAACGATGGCGCTGATTGAGCTTTTTTAAATAGGACTCTATGGCTATTCTATAGGCATTGACTGATGGCTTTCCTGAGAACTTTGTATGGCCACGTAAGTTGCTTTTGATAAACATATTATAAAAATATTGGGGGAGAGCTATGGCGGCGACGGTTTGGTTTTTTAGTAGGTTGGGGTTATCTGAATGCTTGCCTCTTTTAGCTGTAGGCTTTGGAGCAATTTTTAAAATTAACTCCGATTCAGTAACGATAAGCCCGAGGTTGTCATTACTAGTACTGTGATGTATGTCTAAGTTGCAGACGTCGCTCAGATTTCGCCCTGTAATCAAGATGAGGTGCAGAATGCATTGAATATCGGTTCTGGGGATTTTGTTTATGAGCGTGGTACGTTGAGAACTGCGGTCATGCCATAGGTAACTGAGTTCATTAGGCTGTAGAAGGTTACGCGCAAGCGGCGTAATGTTATGACTCCTACTAACACACTTCGATATCCCACGGTTCTTGTGATTGATTTTGGCCTTGTCTTTAATGACGGATACATCGGGTAATTCGTGTTGTGGCTTAGGTAAAACTGGCTGTTCAGTTTTGATAATGCAAAGTTCTGGATAATCTTCATCAGCGGATACTCCAGCATCAACAAGTGGTTTACTCAAACCACGTTTGAGTAGTGAGGCGGTAAATAAGTTATCCGAACCGATCACTCGTTCTATTTTTTTTCGGCTGTAGGATGAACGGATACTTCTTTGAGATATACGAGAAAAGCTCTTTCGTTTTTTCCAATTGAGCCGGTAAAAATGTTCTAAGTCTCGCAGGTAACCAACACGACTTGATGAGCCTGACTCTTCGTCATTTTCGCGTTCTTGATCCATCAGAATCTCACGAACCTGAAGGATCTGATTGGCCGTATCATCTATTGAATTTGAATTAAAACATCGTCGGTCGATGACCTCATCGGTATAAAGAAGCCTGAAAGAGCGAATCGAAGTTTCGGTGCGGTCTTCCGTGATTATTTTTAATTCATTATTGTAATAATGACTGAGAAAAAATAATAATGCCGAGGCGGCTTGTGGCGTCTGGTGGTCATCAAAAATAAATAGCAATGAATACAGTGGGCGTCGACTCATCCATCCTTTTGCATGAGTTGTATTGCTGTATTTCTGAAAGAAGGCTTCATTCACTTCTGAAAATAATTGGAGTAATTGACGGGCAATATCTTGTTGGATGTCGAACAACTCACAGAATTTCTGAGGATGAGTATCAAAAAGGTATTCAAGCAACGAATGTACTTTTTGTAAGCCCCGGAAATCTTCAGGGCAATCGATGGCTTCAAGTAATTTTTCGAGTGGGTTAAGAAGATGACCTAGAGCAAAAGGTAAAAACGCTTGTATATCTTCGACGGTTGGCGTTGACATGAATCTATATCCTTAGCGAGCTACAAATCGGCTTTAGAAATGGATAAAAAGTTTGCCACTTTCTCTGCTGAGTTAAGTTCAGGAAAAAAAGTTAGCCACTCATCCGATTGGTAAATACTGCGTTTGCCTTCGTCCTTTTTGAACCATGACCGTAGATAAAAGCTAATTTTTTTTGTGTCACTGATAAAGCATTTAGAGAGCAAGTCGTTAGTCAGATCGAATAAAACGATTGCTCGTTTTATGCTTGAAGATGGTTTCTTTTTAAGTGCAAATACCAATATAGAAAAGTCATCGGGTAGGTAGTGTTGAGCAATCGCACTGCGGAGTCTGGTGAGGGTAAATGAACCGGTCAGAGCTTTAAATTGTTTACGGTACCGATAACAAATAATCGGCGATTGCAGAGATAGCAAATTGAATAGGTATGCAGATTTATCATTTGCTTCATTTGAGGTTCTTAATCCACTTAAAGGATTCGCTTGGGCAAACAGATCTTGAATTGTATCGTCAGAGATGAGTTCTTTGACTGACACTGGGATGAGCTCTACATTGTCGAGTAGGGTAGCATCAAATCGCATAATCTCGTCTTTCAAAATCGCCTCACATCAAAAATAATCTCCGATATAAGAACTTTAATTTTATGACCGTTTCGTGTCCACATTGCGCCGTAAAGTTGAGATCTTCATCAAGGGTAGGAGTCATTTTTCTTGTTAAAACGAGGAAGTGCCGTTAGAGTGTATAAATAAAGTTTATCGTTAATGTCTTGACATGGTAGGGGTCGGCAGTTCGAGTCTGCCTAGACCCACCAAATTCGTTCCTTGTGAACAAACAACAAAGCCCGCTTTTTAGCGGGCTTTGTTGTTTCTGAACACTGGCTAGTGTAATCCAAGTTTCCCTTTCTGAAGTCCGCCGCTTTATTCGCCGAAATCTGCACCAAAACACCTAAATTAATCTGCTATGCCTACTTTCTCCTCAGTAAACGTAATATCTACGCGAAATGCGTTACGGCTTAATAGCTGGTTGCGTGAATGCTTATAAAGTAAGAAAAGCAGTTAATAAACTCAAGCTGAGAGAATCCAATTGGAATGAAACGGTGATACGGTAGTAACTGCACAGATGATTGCTGGTTATTCGTTTTAATTGTTTAGATCAAATTGAATTCTCTGAGAACAACGTTAGTGACATAGTGTTGTAGCTACTAGATATATTTACCCTTAAGGGAAACCAAATCGCATAGTCTGAACTATGCTAGCGAGCACTGCTACCAATGATGTGCCGAGTAAGTGAGAGGCTTACAACTCAATCACAATATTATTTAGGCAAAACAAAATGACCATAAAAGATATTGAAGTTCCGCAAGAGATTCTCGCGCGTGAATTTCTCACCAATTTAATTATTGTTGGAAATGTAGCCGAGTGCGAAAAATATGAAGAATTGATTGGAGAAATGTTCTCCGAGAATTGGTCGATAGTTACTACTAACCTAATTTTGGTATTTAAGAGTGGGGAACTGCTTAGCACAATAGACAAACGTAAGTCGCTCAACATGCTTAAAAACTAACACCTTTCATACCAACTCCTCGCTTAAAATCGGAACCTAAGCCAAGTTTCCCCTTGCTAATACATAAGTTACGCCCTTTTCTTGAACTCATACTTTTTCATTTATAAAAATCAACGAATGATGCTTTGTTTTAATTGCAAGCTAATGAACTCACGTCATACTATTAGTTCTATAAATATATCGGCTTTAGCTATTTCGTTTATCTAGCGATGCTTTAGAGCAAGCTCAATCATTGTTGGACAGGGAGAGTCAATGAAGCAACGTTTTTTGCAAAGCCTCATGGTTGAGACAATAGAATGCTGAGATTTTTGGTTCCTCTCTTACTCGCCGTTATGTTACATCCATACTTTGCTTTTGCTTCGCATGGTGAAACTAACGACATCGTTACTGGTGTTGAGTATTTTCAAGAATCTTCAGTTGAGCCTTTTAATTTACAGCAGGTTCAACAGTATTTTCAAAGTAACGCTGTAACTTCAGTGGGAAATGGTTTTCTTAATTTTGGGATAAGCGACAGGCCCAGTTGGATTCGTCTGTCACTGAACAATCCGAATGAAAATGTTGTTCATAGAAGATTAACAGCAGGACAAACTTGGATAGAAAGTATAGATGTCTATCTAGTGAGTGAAACGCTCAAGCAGCATTGGCATTCTGGAGATGGTGAAAAAGCAAACCATCACCTAGTTCCGGATGTGGGTGTTGTTTTTGATCTTGAACTGCCTCCGGGTGAAAGCACGGTTTTAATAAGAACTCAGTCATTTGACCCAATGGCGTTACCGATAGAATTAATCACCAATGAAGAAGCAAGGCAGAAAGACACGGTTAACCATGTGATGTCAGGCATTCTATACGGTATTTTGTTAGCCTTGATTGGTTATAACGTTATTCTCTATTTCACCTTGAAGCAGGCTGATAGCCTCTACTATTGTCTTTATATTACCTGTTTTGTGGTAATGAATATGGGGTATAGCGGTTACGCGTTTTTATGGTTGTATCCCAACTTTCCCGTAATACAGAACTACAGTACGCTTTTCTTCATGGTACTGCATGGGGTGTGCGGTATAGTTTTTGCTTCTCACTTTCTCCACCTATCGACTCATCTGCCTAAGTTACAACGTTCATTACGTGTCTATATTACGCTTGGTATTGTGGGTATTTCGCTGTTCGTTCTACTTCAGCAACACTTACTTAGTGCGGTTTTCGCATTTGCTTATCTTTCCTTAACGACCTTAGTCATGATAGTGATTGGTTTTGCTAATTTGGGCAAAGTCCGCGACGCTCATTATTTTCTGTTGGCAGTGTGTTGTAGCATGACGGGTCTTTTGTTTACCACATTATCTGTCTGGGGTTTGATTCCCTATACTTATCACGGCTATAACGGTGCCGTTTATGGTGTGTTGTTGGAAGCGTTAATATTGGCGTTTGTTTTAGCTAATCGACTAAAGGTTATCGAAAACGAACGTATCACCGCAAAATTCCTTTCTTCGTTTGATCCTTTAACGCAACTGTTTAATCGCCACTCATTTGTTCAGGCAGGCACTAAGATTCTACAAGATGGGGCAAGGCTTAACGCCCCACTAAGTTTTGTAATCTTGGACGTGGATTTGTTTAAGTCTGTCAATGATAATTATGGCCACCATATTGGAGATAAGGCACTTTGCCATATTTCTAACTTATTGCAAAAACACTGTAGGAACAGTGATGTCGTTGCCCGCTGGGGTGGGGAAGAAATGGTTATTTTGATGCCAAATACAGCAATGTCAGAAGCGCAAAGATGTGCTGAAAATTTACGTTTAGTAATAGAAACTACGCCACTGACAATCGACGATCAAATCATTTCTTTGACTGCCAGTTTTGGTATTTCTAGCCGAACGAAAAATGAAAATCTCGATCAACTGTTTAGGCTTGCAGACAAGCAACTGTATATTGCGAAAAGTCGTGGGCGGAATCGTGTTGAACCGCAAAGCGATAGCTATCCGGAGCTCTCTCTAAGCAGTTAATGTTTTCTTATGTTTGGATTACACTCTTTGCCCTTGTACGATGCTTCCGACAAATAAAGTGAAACCTTCGCCTCTACATCCCACATTTTAATCTATATGGTGTAGCGCCCACTTAAACCAGCAACTAAAGTTTATTCAGTGCAGAGTGAAAACTCGCAGTTAATTTTTGTAGTCAAATCTAGAGTAACGCCGTGTCAGTCACATCCTATACCAACCGTCGAAAATCGTCCCGCATTGAACTACAAGCAATGATTCCCGCGTCTTGTTTGTTTAACCGCTGGTTTAAACCTGTAATCCAACTTCAAGTTGTTGATGTCTCTAACCATGGTATGAAGCTTTTTACTAAGGATTATTTAAAGTTATCAAACGCGACTATCCGCATTGATGCATTAAAAGAAGGCGTGAAAGGCAAAGTAGTATGGCGTCACGAACGAGACGGTGGTTATATGTGCGGCTTTATGGTGCAGGAAGGAAATGAAATTTCTGACGAAGACATCGCGTACTTAACTAATTTATAAAAGAATCAGATTTGGTTAGTTATTTCGTCACGTTGATCCGAAATATCGCAAGCAATTTGTCTCAATAATGATACGACTTGCAAATAAATTCTGTTTACAAAAACAAAATGCTGAACAATATCAGCTCGCTAGATCCCTTTGACAGAAAGACTTTAGTTCATTTTTTGTCTAATTCGATAGTTTAAAATCAGCAGTTTCTGATTATTAATGAGGGTGTTGCGGCATTGAAGATGACTTTCTAATGTGAGTATTATTTAACAGTTTTTACGAATGGCCCAGTGTGCAACATTAAACTATGAACGTTCTAATCTGTGATGACTCTGCATTAGCTCGAAAATCTTTAAGTCGGACTCTTGTTAATTTTTACGATATTGAGATTTTTTTTGCGGAAAATGGCAGAGAAGCACTAAGTGTACTCGCTCATAACCGAATTGATGTTTTGTTCCTCGATCTGACTATGCCAGTGATGGACGGTTATGACGTATTGGGCATGCTACCTGTTAATTCATATCCGACCAAAGTCGTTATTATCTCAGGTGATGTACAGAAAGCGGCGAAAGAACGTTGTTTTGCATTGGGCGCATCTGACTTCATCGAAAAGCCTTTTAAAATAGAGCAACTAGAGGCAGTCTTCAAAGGTTGTCATGTTGGAAATTCCATTCATAAAAGCATAACTTCAGAACCCTATATTGATTCAGATTCGAAATTTAGAGAGCTGACCAATATAGCGTTAGGTCGCTGTGTTGCGCTTATTTCAGATAGCGTAGGAGATTTTATCAACATGCCTTTACCTGCGGTTGGCATATTAGAACCATCAGAGCTGGAAATGGCCGTTCACGATGTCTTATACCGAGACAATGTGAATGCCGTAACACAGCGATTTACAGGTGCAGGTATTCACGGTGAGTCTCTGGTGACTATCAGAGGCAAAGAATTCGCCAAAGTGGGCGAGCGTCTTGGTTATCCGCTGCAAGATGCAAACAGTAACGAATCATTACTTAACATTTCTAACCTTGCGGTTTCGACATTTCTGCGTGTATTAGCGGAACTTATCATGGTCAGCTTTACTCTGCGTCAACCAGTTTTAATTAACAGCTACGAAAAAGAGCTTCTTTCACAGCAAAAGATAACTAAGTCTGCTTTTACGGTCGAGTTTTCTTATTCCGCTGAAAATCTTGATTTCCAGTGCGACATCTTGCTGTTGATAGACATGGAATCCGTAAAAGTAATCGATAAATTGATGGAATCTTTCTAATGCCGAATTTGACTGTAAATGTGCGGGATTTCCATTGGGGGATCCAAGCGTTAGACACTATAGACGTTGGGTTAGTGGTTATAGATATCAACTATGAAGTGTGCCTATGGAACAGTTTTATGCAAAACTATTCGGGTATTGTTTCTACCAAAATTATGACCAAAAACCTGTTCGAAGTCGTGCAGGATCTTCCTGAAGAGTGGCTCAAAGCCAAAATAGATGCTGCAGTCAAATTAGACACAAGAACCTTTTCCCGATGGGAAGACAGACCTTACGTCTTCCATTTTAAAAACTACTCTCCGTACACTAACAAAAGCACAATTATGTATCAGAACATGGTGGTCACTCCGTTGAAATCACTCAATGGCGATGTTTCTCATGTGTGCATTATGATTCAAGATGTCTCTGATATTGCAAAGAATAAACTGCATTTAGAACAATCAAATCAGCATTTATCAACCATGAGTCGCACCGATGGTCTGACACAATTACTCAACCGCTCTTACTGGGAATCTCTACTGATGAAAAAGTACGAGAAAATCATTGCGACTGAAGCTCCTGCGTCATTAGTTATTTTTGATATCGACCATTTTAAGAAGGTCAATGATACTTTTGGTCATGCTGCCGGTGATGATGTTATTCGCAAAACAGCGGAGGTGTTGCGCAAGACTGCGAGATCTTCTGATCATTGTGGACGCTATGGCGGAGAGGAATTCACTGTGCTATTGCCAAACACCACTGTTGACCAAGCGAGGTACTTTGCGGAAAGATTACGCAAGCGAATTGAAGCCGAGGTTGTGAGTACCGAACAAGGTGAAATTCGATACACCATTAGTCTTGGCGTTTGTGCATTCGATAAAAAATTCCGTACGCATTCGGAATGGCTAGAACATGCAGATAAAGCGCTGTACGAGTCAAAAGGGCAAGGGCGAAATCAAACCACTGTGTTCGCATAGAGTCTTGCTCAAAGCTAAATCAAAAGCCAAACCGGATCTACAGGTGATGTAAGAGGCGGTTTGGCTTTTTCAATTCGTATTATCTGGACATGAAACTGAGTCGTTTTGATTTCTTTTGGGATAGCACTAGGCCGATGAATATCAGTGTTAGTGCAGTATAGGTGGACGAGTTTATTGGTTCTCCAAGTAACATGACACTGATAATCATGCCAAATACAGGAACAAGATAGTTATTGAACGAAGTGAAGGTTGCTCCTACTTGTGCCAGCAAATTGTAAAGTAAGAAGTAAGCAAAACAGGTACAAGCTAGCGCTAAAATCAATAGTGCAGAAAGAGAGCGAACGTTAAAAGTGAACGAGCTGATGTCATCAACCAACAACGCAATTGGTAATGACAATACTGCAGAGCAAATCAAAATGCCTGCTGCATTCGCGAGAGGGTGATATTGGGTAATTTTGCTTCTGCGCGCATAAACAGCCGATAAACCGTAACAGCAAGCCGCGAAAATAACTGCCAGTTGTGCCAATATATGCGCGCCAAATCCTTGCAGAGCATCGACACCTATTAGAACAACCACTCCACCTCCGCCGAGTACTACACCCAGCAGTTTGTTCAACGACATCTTCTCATCATCCGTTAAGTAATGAGCGAAGATTAAGGTCGCGAGAGGAATTAGCCCCATAAGCACAGAAGCCAATGCGGCATCTATGTATTGCTCTCCCCAGGTAATCAAAAAGAATGGAACAATATTGCCGATAACAGCCACGACAGCGTAGTGCTTCCAAACTTTTAACTCAGCCGGAATACGTAATTTAAAGGCCCAGATAAATACGGACATAGCGATAGCGGATAGAGTTAAACGCATAGCAACAGTCAATATGGGAGAGTAGCTTTCTAGAGCTATCTTAAGGAAAGGGAAAGAACTTCCCCAAATCGCTGCTAAAAATAGAAGCATCAAATAGTGCTTTGCATGAACCTGCATCTTATTAATCCGTTAATTCACTTATAAAGAGCGTACTGCTCGTGAGGCTTGTCACGCCAAAGACTCTGCGTCTTCGTGTTCACAATAACCATATCTAAACAAATTGACAACATGTTAAAAGTCATTACGATTTTGACGACATAAAGTACGTAAAGAACGAATCTGACGAGTTTTTGAGATAGGGAAAATCTGTAATGAAGCTGGAACTGACAAGAGTAATTGACCGATGAAGGTAGAGGTTTGTCGGGTTTCCGAAACAAGTTTAATTATCTATTTTGGTCATTCAATTGATTTGCAGTTGATAGAGCGAATTGCTGCGTTTAGTCAAATGGTGCAGGAAAGATATCAAGGCAAAATCTATGAAGTGGTTCCTTCATACACCACGCTGTTGATCGAATACCATCCTCTGAAAGTCGATGTTCAAGAGTTGACCCAGTGGTGTCTAAGGCAAGCGGACAAAATCGCCAATAGCGATATCTTGTCATCGAAGTCCAAAACAGTGACTTTTCCCGTTTACTATCACCCCGAAGTCGCGCCGGATTTGCAGAATTTAGCTTCGGAAAAGCAATTAAGTGTCGAGCAAATCATACAACTTCACAGTCAGAGAGAATACACCGTCTGCGCAGTAGGGTTTGCTCCGGGCTTTGCTTTTCTGGGAACGGTTGACGCGCAAATCGCAACGCCTCGCCATGCAGAACCGCGTTTGAAAGTAGCGAAAGGCAGTGTAGGAATTGCAGACCAACAAACGGCCATTTACCCTCAAGAAACACCGGGCGGCTGGAAGATTATTGGTAATTGCCCCGTAGAGTTGTTCAATATCAACAGCGAACCAATGATGCCATTTGAAGTGGGGGATAAAGTGCGTTTCGAACCTATTTCAAGGGATAAGTTTTTGGATCTTGGAGGTGTTGTATGAGCGGCTTGCAAGTTATGTCGTCAGGCATGTTAAGCCTTATTCAGGATTTAGGTCGATACGGTGTGGCCCGTCATGGGTTAAGCGCTGGTGGGCCGGCAGATCTTCATGCGCACTGTTGGGCCAATCAATTGCTGGACAATCCAAGTAATGCTTCTGTGTTAGAAATCACCATGGGCAACGCCTCATTTTTAGCGCTCGACGACATTCTCATGTCACTAACGGGAGCCGACACCAAACCGCACGTCGATGGGGAGCCTATTGCTACTTGGCGAAGCTTTCTGCTACGCAAAGGACAGATACTCAAGCTTGGTTATGCAAAAACGGGTTTTCGTTGTTATTTAGCCGTTGCTGGCGGCTTTGATACGCCGAAGGTTTTTGGCAGCAGTGCAACTGTAGTACGTAATCAATTGGGCGGATTAGGCGACGAACCGGGTCGAGCACTGCAAAAAGGCGACCTATTACCCGTTTCTCGAACGTATACAAATGATCGTAAGCCATTTAACTGGGTACCAAGGCTTTTTATTCCCAAATACTCCGATGAAGTAAGTTTGTCCGTGATTGAATCTTATCAGTCACACCTTTTTAGTCGCCAAGCGAAGCAGACGTTTTACGCCAATCGTTATCAGATAAGCGATAAATCTGACCGAATGGGTATTCGGTTACAGGGCGATCCCGTTCGAATGGATTTGAGCGGCGTAATATCAGAAGGTATAACCTACGGCTCCATCCAGTTTCCTTCTAACGGTCAGCCGATTATTTTGCTCAATGACCGCCAGACTCTTGGGGGATACCCAAAGATTGGTTGCGTGTCGAGAATGAGCTTAATGAAACTTGCTCAGGCGCGACCGGGTAGTACGATCCATTTCTTTCGCGGTGATATTGAGCTTGAAGCAAAGGAATATGGCGAGTTTATGAATTTCTTTTCTCTGTAGCCTAAAAGTATTACCTGCACCCTCTTTTCCACAGTAATGGCTTTGAAATCAAAGCCATTCAACCTTGCTATATTTTCCCTTGTTTATCAGCGACATTGCGTTGTGGATAGATTCAAAAAATCAATCAAGTGTTAAATAAGTGTTACATCTGGCATATGACTGTTGATACATATTTAGTCGTAATTACTTGCAGCCTTAAAAAATTAGAACTAGACGTTTATAGGAACAGAATTAAGAAACCGCACACCGGTTCATAAACTAAAGGCTTTAAAATCATGTCAGATGGTCGCTTCGTCTTTGCAGACGACTCAAGTAGTTCTTTATCTATAAATGCTATTGAGTACGACATTCAACCTAGTTGGAAAGTACTCACGGTTGATGATGATCATGGTTATCAACAATCACTTATTTATAGTTTGAATGACTTAGAGGTAAACGGACGCCCCGTTGAAGTCCTTTCCGCTAGTTCAGCAACTGAAGCCGCGTACGTCCTAACCCAATACAATGATATTGCACTCGTGCTGCTTGACGTGGTGATGGAACAAGATGACGCAGGGCTTCGTCTCGTCGAGACGATTCGTAATGTTCAGGGCAACTCACTCATACGTATTATTCTGCTCACTGGGCAGCCGGGCTTTGCTCCGCGCAAAGATGTTATGTTGCAGTACGATATCAATGAGTACTGGAATAAATCTGAAGTTGACCATGAGACATTAAAGTCGATTGCAGCTGCCAATTTTCGCTCTTGGCAGTCAATGTATGAACTGGATAAGGCGAGAATGGGGCTTCAGCTGGTGGTGGATGCTTCTCGCAATATTGCCAGTAAATACGATACCAACACTTTCATTCAGGTCGTTATCAAAGAGATTGTTGGGTTATTCGGTGATTTTGGTGAGCCCGTTCTTTGTGTGTTACGGATGGATAAGGGTAACACTATCAACAATGCACCCATCGTTGCCTCATATGGGATCGCCGATGTAGAACAAGGCGATACACTGCCAGATAAACTAAGAGTTGAGTTTGAAGAGCTTATCCGAGAGTCTACCGCCCATCAAAATCATAAATTTAGAAGCAATCTATCCGTTCTGTATTTCTCTGGTGACAACCACGGTAGCTATAACTATCTCGTATTAGCTGAAAGCAAAAAGTGCTTAAGTGACTATCACATTCGTTTGCTACAAGTATTCAGTGAAAACATCAGTTCTGGGTTTATGCAAATTGCGCTGGTGAATCAGCTTTCTAAGCTGGCGTATCAAGATGCCGATTTAGAGGTAAAGAACCGCAACTGGTTATTGCGCGAACTCGAAATGATGAACCAAGACGATATGGCTCAGCTAGAGATGCTGGTTGTAGAGCTGGATGACTATGACACCCACGCTATCTCGTTTAATCAGCAGGCTATGATGGCGCTCGTGAGCTCGGTTTGCCAGCGCTTGACTGAGTCTTTCCATGATTCAGCTGTCGTTACTCGTGTAGGGTCCGACCGTTTTGCGATTTTATATAACAAGAGTTTTGCTTTGTCAGACGATGAATTGTTCGCCCTTTCGAGTATTTCACACCGCGTAGGGGATTATCAGGTGCGCTGCACACTGACTTTTGCAAGAGTGGAGTTGAGTCAACTGTCGGATTATCCCGCTCAACAAATCCTTCATATGGCGAGAAGCTTATTGTGCTGTGCAAGAGAGAATAAAGTTAAAATCATGGTTTACGAGCCTTCCTATCGTGAAAGCTTGATGCGCGATTATCAAATCCTCGGAGACTTAAAAGCTGCTATTGAAAGCGATGAATTTTATATCGTTCTGCAACCGAAGTGCGACCTAAAAACTGGGCGAGCGGTGGGTTTGGAAGCTCTGCTACGCTGGAAAAAACAAGAAACAACGATTCCACCAAATATTTTTATTCCTATTGCTGAACGCAGTGGCCTCATCAATAAGTTAGATGCGATTGCGGCGAAACTAACGTTTCAAGCACTTCATCAGCTAGAAGATGCTGGCTTTAATCTGCCGACCTCAATTAATGCGACGGTGAAAGATCTGACCGATCCAGAATATATCGGCTTACTGCTGGATTTAGTGCGCGGAGAAAACCTGAACCCTGACCTAATTGAAGTGGAAATTACAGAGAGTCAGGCCATGGAGTCTTACCTCGAAATTAAGCCTGCTCTAGAACACTTACATCGCGCAGGTATTAAGATCAGTATTGATGATTTTGGTACCGGATACTCGTCACTTTCACATATTTCTCAGCTTGCGGTAGACACTATAAAAATCGACATTTCATTTGTTCGACGTCTTCATGAAGATATGGCGAGTCAGCAAGTGGTTGATTTGGTGATGAGTCTGGCCAGTTTGTTTGATTTTTCTGTGGTAGCAGAGGGCGTAGAGACAGATGTTCAGCGCGATGCGTTGATAGAGAGAGGCTGCACGCTTGGCCAAGGGTATTTGTATGCTCGACCTATGGTCGTTGATGAGTTGTTGGATTGGCTTAAACAAAACGAATCTGATTGCAGCGAATGAAAGTAAAAAAATTAGAGCAGTCAGCGCGACGAAATATCTTAGTGTTGTTGTTATTTGGCTTAGTGATTAGTGGGCTGCTAGGTGGCTTACTGTATCGCAATGACATAAATAATCGTTTAGATTCGGTCGCTATTGAGCAGCAACGAAAAATTGCTCAGGCAGAAGTTCTTTGGGGGCAGAATATTGGTGATATCAGGAATACCATTCAGATTCTATTTCGTTCTCCGGCTTTTACCTATGCTCTTGCCTCGGAAGCGCCACCAAACAGTGACCTGATCAAACGTATCTTCATCTCTTTCGTAGAAAGTGTTGATCCACTCATGCAGGTTCGCTGGCTCGATGAAAATGGAATCGAAAAGGTTAGGGTGGATATCAAAAATGGCAAAGTGATTGTCGCTGAGGAATATGCACTACAGGACAAAAGCAGTCGTTACTATGTCGTGCAAGGCATGAAGGCAGGCGACGGGAAAATATATCTCTCAAATGTTGACCTAAACGTAGAAAACGGAAAGATCGAAGTACCTTTTCGACCTACGATCAGAGCAACGATTAAAACTGGATCAACTCACGGTCTTCACACGGGGTTATTAGTTCTTAATTATGACGTCGGTGGCTTGCTTGACGTCATCCGTTCCTTTGACTCGGACAGAGTGAATCTGCAACTCATCGATACTGACGGGTACTGGCTGAAGAACGTTGACCCTAAACTAGAATGGGGGCGTGATCTCAAAGAAACGACTCACAACATTACAGTCCATAATCCAGAAATTTGGTCTCAAATAAACAAGCAAAAGTCCTTTAGTCGTTTCAATCACTCATTGGGTTTTGCCAGTTACGAATGTAGTAATTTAACGGGCAACCTGTTATCCGAAGATATCGTTCGCAGCCCATCATTATGTTTTGTCGCTACCACATCGGTCTCTGTATTGAATAAGTTGAAGATTGATGCACTGATACCCTCGCTTGCTCTCTGCACAACCATTGTGTTGTTTGGGATTTTTATTCTCAAACGAGAATGGAACCTCAAAATGGAGCTAATTAGGCTTTATCGAGTGCAGGAAAGAGATAAGAAGCAAATCGAAGAGTCTGCTGCATACAATCGAAACTTACTGAATCAGCAACAGCTATTGCAAAATGATCTTGTCGAGTCACGCAAACTTTCGGCGTTAGGCATGATGGTCGCTGGGGTTGCCCATGAACTTAATACGCCGATTGGTACTGCAATACTGGCGGCTTCGCGTCTGAAATCTGACCACAAGCGTCTGGCTACTGCTGTGTTACAGGGCTTAAGCAAGAGCGATTTAGAACAATATCTAGTTTCAACTCAAACAGGGCTTGATCTTGTTGATAAAAGCCAGAAAAAAGCGGCGGCGTTAATTCGTAGTTTTAAACGTTTGGCGATAGATAGGGTTAGAGAAGATGTGGTTTCATACCGCTTGGATATGGTTGTCAGCGATCTTCTAGCCACTTTGTCTCCTCGTTTCAAAGAAAGCCAGATTGAATACGACATTCAGGTTGATCCGATTGAGATGGTTGGGCGACCAGGCAGTATCTCTCATGTACTGCAAAATTTGCTGGTAAATGCAATACAACATGCTTTCAAAAAGGAAATTGGCGGTAAGATTTCGGTGAGTGCAAAGCTTTGCAGTAACGAGCGTGATGTTGAAATACGAGTGTCGGATAACGGTAAGGGTATCGCTCCTGACGTATTGCTCAATCTATTTGATCCATTTGTTACTACTAATCGAGCGGAAGGAAATACCGGTCTGGGTATGCATTTTGTTCATCAATGGGTAAGCAATTCTTTGAACGGCTCAATTAAAGTGGAATCTGAGCTACTAAAAGGTACGACTTTTATTATTAAGCTACCGAAGCACTATAAAGAAGAACAAGAGGCGAATGTGGCAAACAGTTAAAAGGAGCAGAACTCGCCTTCGCTTGTGCTGCTCTTTAACGACTAGTACTTAACCCTTTTTCTTTGAGAGTAGAGATTGATTACTGCGAACTTGGTTTTTTACTCTTTGTCACTAAATAAATGCCGCTACACACCAACATCAACGCAATCATGTTTTTCCATTCTAATATCGTTTCGCCCAGAAATATGGAAGACAAGCTGCTACCAAACACAGGGATCAGGAAGTTAAAAATAGTCACCATGCTCACAGGGTTATGTTTTAGCAATACACTCCACAGCGCAAACGCCGCAGAAGACAAACAAGCAAGATAGATCAGTAGTGACAGGCTGGCAAAATCAAAGTCGCCAGAGTGGCCGCCGAATAGATAACCCACACACAATAGCGCCAATCCACCGATAGCCAATTGCCATGCCGTCATCACCATAGCATCAATGCCTTGCGATATTTTCTTTCCGTAAATTGAAGCCGCGGCAAGAATGAAAGCGGCAAAAATCACAGAACCTTCACCCAGAAGACTGAACTGGAAGTCGAGCAGTGACTGGTTGAAGTTCACTATGAACACACCTAAGAAGCCAACCGTACAGCCAATCGCCTTTCTCTTTGTTAAGCGGTCATTGTGGTAGATAAAATGCGCCAGCAAAACGCTAAAGAACGTGCCCGTCGCGTTCAAAATTGACGCTTTCACGCCTGTAGCAAAGGCTACACCCAAATAAAAGAAGATGTACTGCAAACTGGTTTGAGTTAAACCCAATACAACAATCTGACGTACTTTGGTTTTGGTGATGGTTCCAGTGTGACGTCGAAATAATACCGACAGAATAATCAAGAAAATGCCCGCCAATAGAAAACGTTGCCCCGCAAACACCATTTGTGATGCGACATCGCTTGCTTCGATGTTAAGCAGAGCATAACCAGTTTTAATGGCTGGATAAGCGCTTCCCCACAACATTGTGCAGAGTATAGCTATTGCATATACGACCATTGGTTTAGAGAAGAAATGAGCTGATTGCGACGGCATACGGCAGATTACCTAAAGGCTGAAAAATGAATATATCGTTTTTGAAACGATGGTTTGTATTTTTTGATTTATTGATTCTATACCATGTTGCGTACTTTTTTAATCACTGTTGCATAAAAGATGTGCTTTTCTTTTGTGAACGTCTATTTGCATATCAATTAATGATTGTTAAGTGGGTAAGTCATTTGCCGCATGAACTTTAATTAGAATTCTTCCGTATTCGCGTCCATTTATCTGCATTTTGTTTGCGCTAGCTCAAAAAATAAAAGGAACGGCGTTTCAAAACTACCCAAACGATCACAAATCAAATATGAATGAATATATTCACATATAAACAGGTGTTAGATTTGCACTATCTTAAAGGAGGGTGCTATGCACATTAATTACAACAACAATCCAAAAGACGCGAAGTCGTACGATACGGATCGTTTAAGAGAAGAATTTCTAACTGAAGAATTGTTCAAACTAGGTGAAATTACACTTGTGTACAGTCACATTGACCGTGTTGTGGCGATGGGCATCAGCCCTAGTAACACTGCGCTTAAACTCGAAGACTTTGTTGATAATAAAGCGTTTGGTACTGACTATTTCTTGCAACGCCGCGAACTAGGCATTGTGAACTTAGGTGAGAAAGCGGAAGTTCGTACTCAAAATGGAGTTTACGAGTTAGACCACCTAGATGCGGTTTATCTAGGTAAAGGCGAACAAGATATCGAGTTCCGAGCATTAGAAGGTGGCTTCGCAAAACTTTACTGTTTAAGCGCTCCTGCTCATCACGCATATCCATCACGCACTATTTTGCGTAGCGAAGCTCGCGTAGTTGAGTTGGGTTCTCTCGAAACCGCTAACGATCGTGTGATCAACCAATATCTACATCCTGATGTACTGCCAACTTGCCAACTTTGCATGGGCGTTACTCATCTGAAACCAGGTAGCGTTTGGAACACTATGCCAGCTCATACTCATGAGCGCCGTATGGAAGCCTACCTTTATTTCAACGTTCAACCATCTCAAGTGGTATTCCACTTCATGGGTGAGCCAACAGAAACGCGTCACATCGTAGTGAGAAACCATCAACTTGTACTATCGCCAAGCTGGTCAATTCACTCTGGTTGTGGCACTCAAAACTACAGTTTTGTGTGGGGAATGTTGGGTGAAAACCAAACATTCGACGATATGGATTTCGTTGATATGAACGAAATTCGATAATAAAAACTATTTGTATTTCATGGAGAAACATGATGTTTAAGAAATCTGCCCTAAAATTAGCTGCTATCGCGACTGTCGTTGGTAGTTCACTGAGCTACTCTTCAATTGCGTCTGCAGCAACTGAAATCAAAGCTGCTTTCAACCAATCTGACAAACACCCACAATACCTAGCTCTTAAAGAGTTTGGTGAGAAGCTAAACCAAGAAACTGATGGTCGTTACAAACTGAACATTTTCCCTAACGAACTATTGGGCGACCAACGTGCAGCACTTGAGCTAGTCCAAAACGGCGCGATTCAAATGGCGGTTGTAGCAAATCCACTGGTTGAGAATTACGACAAAACTTTTGCTGTTATCGGTATGCCTTATGTTTACACAGGTTCAACACACCAAGAGAAAGTATTTACTTCTGGCGTACTCGATAACCTATTTGCATCAACTCAAAAATTTGGTTTTGAAGTACTAACCGCTTACACCGCTGGTGCACGTAGCATGTACACAAAAGGTAACTCTGTAGCAAACGTTGCAGACATGAAAGGTAAGAAAATCCGTGTAATGCAATCTGACACTATGATCAAGATGCTTTCTTGCATGGGCGGTACTGGCGTACCAATGAGCCAAGGTGAAGTTTACACTGCAGTACAACAAGGTGTTCTCGATGGTGCAGAAAACAACGAAATCACTTACGCGGATCTTAAGCAATACGAAGTGGCACCATACTTCTCGGCGACTCGTCACTTAATGGTTCCTGACCTAGTAGTTGCAAGCAGCTACTTCCTATCAACGATGTCCAAAGAAGACCAAGCAACGTTCAAAAAGCTAGCGAAAGAGAGCACAGTAAGCGAATTCGCACTATGGAATGCTCAAATCGAAACAGCTAAGAAAACAGCGATGGATAAAGGTGCAACTTTCGTAGAAGTTGATATCAAACCTTTCCAAGAGTCTTGTAGCTCTCTACAAAAAGATCTAATCAAGACTCCGGCACAAAAAGATCTATTCGAAAAAGTTGCAGCACTGCAATAATTTTCACCTGCAAAATGGCCGGGCATTTGCTCGGCCTCATTAGCCTTCGGCTTTAGCCATATAAAGGTAAGATGTTATGTTAGCCCATACGCCAAGTGGCTTATTTAAAGTTTTTTCTGTCGTTAAGCATTGGTTAGACAAGATTGTTTCTTGGTTCTGTATTTCCATAATCGCCTTAATGACCATTCTTGTGACTTATCAAGTTATTGTCCGCTACGTATTCAATGATCCAAGCGCGGTGAGTGAAGTACTTTCTCGCTACCTGTTTATCTGGTTAGTGTTGTTCGGTAGTGCACTTGTTTTCGGTTTGAAAGAACACATGGCTATCTCTTTTATCAAAGAGAAGTTCTCCCAAAAAACACAAATCATCGTTGAAGCGTTTATCGAACTAGCGATTGTAACTTTCGCTCTATCAATCATGATTTTTGGTGGATACAGCAGTGCAACGCGCCAAATGTGGCAGTTAGATTCTGCATTACAAATTCCAATGGGAACGATTTACGCAGCGATTCCAATCAGCGGTGCGTTAATGGTTTTCTATTTTATTCACAACGAGTTGCAGCTAGTTGAACGCTGGAAGCAATTACGTTCTTCGGCAGAGTAGGAGTGAGTCATGGACTTAGCATTAACAGCTGCCTTAATTATGTTCGCCGGTGTGGTCTTCTTTCTCGTGATTGGCGCACCGATCGCCATCGCTGTAGGTATTTCCTCTTTCGGCGCAATGATGGTTATTCTGCCAACTCAGGGTGCAATGGTAACCTCTGCTCAACGTATGTTCGTGGGCTTAGACTCCTTTGCTCTGTTGGCAATTCCGTTCTTTATTCTTGCTGGTAACATCATGAATAACGGCGGTATAGCAATACGGTTGATTAATTTCTCTAAGATTGTCAGTGGTTTCTTCCCTGGTTCTCTTGCTCAAACTAACGTTGTATCGAATATGCTGTTCGGTTCAATCAGTGGTTCTGGTGTAGCCTCTGCGGCGGCTATTGGCGGCATCATGTCACCAATCCAAGAAAAAGAAGGTTATGACAAGCGTTTCAGTACTGCAGTAAACATCGCGTCAGCACCAACAGGTATGCTGATTCCACCAAGTAACACATTGATCGTTTATGCGACAGTGGCGGGGAGTGTCTCTATCTCTGCATTGTTCATGGGTGGTTACATCCCAGGTATCCTCTGGGGTCTAGGTGTCATGCTTGTTGCTGGTATCATGGCAAAACGTCGTGGTTATATCGCTAAAAACCGAATGACCCTTAAAGAGTGTGGCCAAGTAACGATTGATGCCATCCCTAGTTTGTCTCTGATCATCGTGGTGATCGGCGGTATCTTAGGCGGTGTGTTTACAGCAACAGAAGCTTCAGCCATCGCGGTTGTTTATTCTCTGCT
Organism: Vibrio sp. C8; assembly: GCF_054051265.1. NCBI lineage: Bacteria > Pseudomonadati > Pseudomonadota > Gammaproteobacteria > Vibrionales > Vibrionaceae > Vibrio > Vibrio sp. C8. The sequence continues at coordinate 156,685 of NZ_JBPAOE010000052.1, read as the reverse complement.
TCTGAGTGCAATGTACCGTTCTTTAGATTTCAGAAGACTGCCTGAAATCTTCCTACAATCGGCAAAAATGACGGCTATTGTTATCTTCATGCTGGCAACATCGTCAATCATGTCTTGGGTAATGGCTTTCACACAAATTCCTGGAATGATTGCAGACATGCTTTTAGGCTTGACTGATAACCCAATAATCATTCTATTGATCATTAACGTGATCTTGCTGTTTGTGGGTACATTTATGGACCCAACGCCAGCAGTACTGATTTTTACGCCTATCTTCCTACCTATTTGTATGGGCTTAGGTATGGACCCAGTACAGTTCGGTATCCTATTAGTATTCAACCTTTCACTGGGTACGATTACACCACCAGTGGGGCCGATTCTGTTTACCGGTTGTAAGGTGAGTGGTATCAGCATTGATTCAGTAATCAAAACACTGTTACCGTTCTTCTTCGTGATTTTTGCGGTACTGATGTTAGTGACATATATTCCAGCAATCTCAATGACGCTTCCACAAGCGATGGGTTTGATTAAGTAAGTACAATGATTTATCTAAAACGACCTCAGCTTTGTCTGGGGTTGTTTTCTTTTGGTCTTGATCAAGTGCGCTTGTTAACAAAGTGAAATTATACCCATACCATTTTCAAAATAGCGGGCATCGGTATGAGACAAACAAACTTCATTTCGAGTACTATCGGCTCGTTTGCACGCACATGTATTGAGTAAAAAGTAATGGAATCAGTTAAGAAAACTGAATATAGAGCGCCCGCGCTAGAGAAAGGCTTAGATATTCTTGAACTGCTTGCTCAGCAAGATGAGCCACTCACAAAAAAGCAGATAGCGGAAAGTTTAGATAGAAGTATCAATGAAATTTTTCGCATGTTGTCTGTGCTGGTGGAAAAGCAGTTCATTGAATATGACAGCTACACATCAACTTATGCGTTAACGCTGAAAATGTTTGCATTATCTAACCAGCATCCACCAATCGCTCAGCTATTGAAGCGTGCTACGCCATTGATGGAAGATATCTGCAACAAAGTAAATCAGTCTTGCCATATGTCGGCATACAGCAATGGTGAGATGACCGTTATCGCGCGCCAAGAGAGCCCCTATAAAATGGGCTTCAGCTTAAGACTAGGTTCTATTATTGATATCTGTTCATCGGGTTCGGGCATCGTTTTCTTGAGTTTCCTGAGTGAAGAGAAACGTCAATCTGTGTTAGACAGATTGGATGCAACACCAGAAGAAAAAGCGCATGCGCTAAGCCATGTGGAAGCAACAAGAGAGCGTGGCTATTACGTGGGTGAAAGTCCGCAAATTATGGGCGTAACCAACATCAGTGTGCCAATTTTTGGTGTGCTGGGTGGTGTGTTAGCGACCATCACAATCCCATATATGACACTGAACTCCAGCACCGTTCACCACCATATTGAAGATTTAGAAAATACCAAACGCGAATTAATAGAGCTTGCGAGCAAGTTGAATCAGAACTTGTCGTAAATAGTACATTTTTATTCATTTCAAATATAAGCTTTCCCTCTTTACAGTTTTGCTAAAGAGGGCGTCTTGTTTTTAGCGCACTTTACAGGCTGAATTTAGGAAATATTAATCAAGGAGATTTAACATATGAAAAAGCTAGCAATATTGACGTTGTTTTCTTTAGCTTTCTTTTCGACTAACTCTTTTGCTAGAGATGATATCGGCTCTTATTCAATTGAAACAGCGTTGAATTCAGAAGTGGCAAAAGCAAAATTGGGCACAGATATTAAGTTTTATTTTGGTGAGCAGAAACACCCTAAAGTCCTTTCAGATTTGGGTGAATTCAAAACCAATAAAAAAACCAACGCTTTTAATAAAACCGATGAAGAAGCGTGTGACTGGGTCTTTTTGTCAGCGATGATTGCATTGAAGGACAGAGCGGTAAAAGAGGGGGGGAATGCCGTCATTGATATAAAATCGAACTATAAGAGCAATCTAACTTCAAGTGAGAAAACCTTCCAATGTGGCGCTGGTACTATGGTTGCGGGCGTGGCTCTAACAGGTAAAGTTGTGAAGTTAAAGTAAGTACAGTAATCGGTTCAGGTCGCTTAGTTTTCTCATTTCCTAAGGTTACAAGGCAGACATATTCGGCTCAGATGCAACTCAGTCTGTTACTCGCTTTACAAGCGTATGAGTATTTTTTATGTGTGCCTTATTTTAGGGAGAGTATATGAACACTAGATTTTGTGAGCAGTGCGGTGAGGAAACAACACACAAAGAGGTAATGAAACAAAAGCCATCTAAATACGGGAAATCTAGAAAAGAACAGTTCAAAGCATTTCTGGATGGTTTTTTCAGCGGGTCTGCGGCCTCTTTGCCAGCAGGGGCTTCTTTGGAGTTAACAGACAGGTACATAGTGTGTACTCAGTGTGGCAAACAATCTCTGGAGAATCATGGTGAAGAGTTTCAGTAATTTACCTTCTCAATAGCTTACCTATCGGATAATCGAAACGTACGATAGCCTGAAAGTAAAATGTCGTTCGGATAAGTATGTATTTATACCCGAACGACATTGATTTCAAAGAGCGAACTCTTTGAAAGCTTCTAATAGGGAAGGTTGCAGATTACTTTGCAATAACGTTCGCTACGTCTTTAACCAGTGCCGCCAGTTCATCCCATTTTTCGCCATCGATAAGATCGTTTGGTACCATCCAAGTACCACCACAAGCTAAAACGCTTGGGATAGCTAGGTAGTCGTTAACGTTTTTAGGGCTAACGCCGCCAGTTGGCATGAATTTAATTGGGTAAACGGCTGTTAATGCTTTAAGCATGTTTACGCCGCCTGAAGGTTCAGCTGGGAAGAATTTAAGAGTACGTAGACCCATTTCCATTGCTTGTTCTACTAAGCTTGGGCTGTTTACGCCAGGTACGATTGTCGCACCACGTTGTTGGCAGTATTTCACTGTTGTTGGGTTAAAGCCTGGGCTGACAATGAAATCTACACCAGCATCGATAGCTTCGTCTACTTGTGCCGTTGTCAGAACGGTACCAGCACCGATCAGCATTTCAGGGAAAGCTTCACGCATGTTTTTGATAGCTTGTGCTGCAGCTTCAGTACGGAAAGTCACTTCTGCACATGGAAGACCATTTTCAATAAGAACTTCCGCAAGCTTCACGGCTTTGTTTGCATCTTTAATTGCAATAACAGGAACGACTTTGATTTCAGCAAGTTGTTGGTTTAAATCTTTCATCTTTTTTCCTTAAAGTGTTGGCATAGCGCTAGAGGGAATGATAGCACCACGGTACTGAATAACGGTTCCAGCCACTAAATGGCCAGCAGAAGCAGACTGTTGTTCGCTGCCTCCAAGAATTCTTTTCGCTAGGTAACCCGCACTGAACGAGTCACCGGCTGCTGTTGTATCAACGACGTTTGAAATCTTATTTGCTGCAACAGTGTATAGCTCATCATTTGAAATAACGAAACAGGCATCGGCACCGCGTTTAACAACAATTTCTTCAACGCCGAAGCCTTGAGTACGTTCGATGGCTTGCTTCTCTTCTCTGTCTCCCCAAAGTAGCACTTCATCGTCGAAGGTTAGGAAAGCAACGTCAGTGATTTTTAGGATCTCAGTGTACACTTTCTTAGCATCTTCAATAGAAGACCACAGAGCAGGGCGGAAGTTGTTATCAAAGGCAATCTTGACACCTTTTGCTCGGCATTTTGTGAGAACTTCGATAAGTGACTTCAGGCAATCTTCTGGAAGAATCGCAACACTGATACCGCTTAGGTAGATTATTTGATGTTCGCAAAGCTGCTTTTCTAGCTCTTCAAGTTGTACATCACGTAGCCAGTATTTAGCTGCTGCATCATTACGCCAGTAGAAGAAACTTCTTTCGCCATCTTCACGAGTTTGGATGGTATAGATACCCGGTAATTTCTTCTCAGACAGGAAGACCATATCGGTATTCAACCCTTCTTGTTTCCAAGCAGATAGCATTTCAGCACTGAAAGGATCTTTACCAAGGCCTGTGACGTAGGATGTCGTTACACCAGCAGAGTGAGTAAGACGAGAAAGGTAAACAGCAGTATTTAACGTATCACCACCAAATCCTTGTTCAACTGCACCTTCGTTTTTTCTAAGCTCGACCATGCATTCGCCAATGATCGCAACTCTCTTGATTTGGTTCATAGGAAAACTCCATATGTATTACATGCATGGCTTTTAAGAGGGCATCGCACGTAATGAAATAAGGCGTAAAAATAAAACAACTATTCATATGGTTATATAAAACAGCTGCTTTATAAAAAATTATAATATTTCGACCATATTTAACTGAAAAAAGCCAACCAGAGCTGGTTGGCTTCAAATCATTTATTCCCGATAAACGATTTGCATTCGATTAAGCAATAAGAGACTTAACGTAAGCTTCAATTTCTGCGTCTTGGCAGTTATTGAAGAAGCACTCTTGGAATCGAGCGCCGCCAACCGCAGTTTTCACTAGTTCTTGGTCGATTGAACGTAGAGCTTCAACGATGCTGTCTTTCGCTACTGCAGATTTAACTTGGCTTAGGATGCTAGCGTTACGTTGTTGTGGTTCTGCACGCTCTTTCGGGTAGCCTTCGCCGCGAGGGCCCGTGAACGCTTTTTCGAACATGTAACGAACGTTCAGTTCACCAGCCCAGCCGAAGCCTTTCGCGAATGCTAGAGCAATAGCGTTACCGTTATTGATTTGGTTGAATAGGAAAGCGTCAGATGGTTCTAGGCAGTAACCACATACCACACCTGGGTGTAGGTTTAGCGACATCATTGCGCCTTGACCAGTACCACAACCTGCCACAACGAAGTCAACCGCTTTAGAGTTAAGAAGGATGCTCGCCATGATGCCTAGGTGGATGTAAGTCAGGTGGTGATCCGCTTCATCGCTCATACCCACGTTGAAAACATCGTGACCAAGAGGGCCCGCAACCGTGTTCAGTTCATTAAGAACCATTGCGTTTTTGCCTGCTTGGCTGTTTTCCATCATCAATGCAATTTTCATCAGAATCTCCTGCAACCGCAGTTGCTTAAATTATTTAAACTTTTAGTACGCTTCAATGAAGCTCACTAACGTTAACGTAATCAATACTGTTAGTTCTAAGCACCGAAGCACAATGCTCACAACTAACACTCTTAGCCTCTAACTCTATGATGTTGATAGAGTATAGAGACTAAGAAATCAGATGGATTTATCTGATAAGGGCAGTACGTATTAACGTGCTAACCAACCACCGTCAACAGCGATAGTGTAGCCGTTGATATAGTCTGAAGCTTTAGAAGCTAGGAACACACATGGACCCGCTAGGTCTTCTGGCGTACCCCAACGGTCAGCAGGAATACGCTCAAGGATCGCTTGGTTACGGTCTGCGTCTGCACGTAGAGCAGCAGTGTTGTTAGTAGCCATGTAGCCCGGTGCAATCGCGTTCACATTGATGTTGTGCTTAGCCCATTCGTTCGCCATCAGACGAGTGATACCCATTACGCCGCTCTTAGAAGCTGTGTATGAAGGAACACGGATACCGCCTTGATAAGAAAGCATAGAAGCGATGTTGATGATCTTGCCGCCGTTACCTTGAGCCATGAATTGCTTAGCGACTGCTTGAGACATAAAGAATACAGACTTGATGTTGATGTTCATAACGTCGTCCCAGTCTTGCTCTGAGAAGTCGATTGCGTCGTTACGACGGATGATACCTGCGTTGTTTACTAGGATATCAATGTGACCACACTCTTCTACAGCGCGACTAATGATGGAAGGAATGTCGTCCAGCTTCATTAGGTTCGCGCGAATGTCGATGAACTTTTGGCCAGTTGCTTTGATAAGTTCGATGGTTTCAGTTGGTTCAACAATGTTTACACCAACGATGTCACAACCTGCTTGTGCAAGACCTAAAGCCATACCTTGACCTAGGCCAGTATCACAACCGGTTACGATGGCAACTTTACCCTTCACATTAAATGAATCAAGAATCATTACTTTTTCCTCAACGTACCTAATTAAATATGAACAGGAACGCCCTGAACATCATGATAAGGAATATAACAAGAAAAAAACACTTCAACAAATAAAAATGAAAGGGCGTTTCAAAAAATATAACTGATCTCTAGTTTTTGCGGTGAATTGGATGTTGTTAAAAAATCAAAAACATATTTTAAATTCAAATTTGATGTGGTTTTGAGGGCTACTGAGCTTATGTAGGTGCCTCTTTGTCAATGGCTAGGTTTATTCAAATGGAGAGCCTGTTTTAGTCACCGTTATCTCTTAAAACAAAAAAGCCACCTTCTTGATTTTGAGAAGGTGGCTTGATGTAACTTTTCAGATGAAGAATAGTGGTATTACTTCGTTAAACCTAATGCTTCATTCATTACGTGGAAGATGTAGTTTTGCTCAACTGCGCCTTGGAACAGGTAAGCCTGAGGACCACGAGCGAAGATAGCAACGTCTTCACCTGAGTGAGTTTCTGAATCAAGTTTGATTAGAGACTGTTGACGGTAATCAATGTTCATCACTTCTTCTTCAGCTGGGTTAGGGCGATCTGCACCGCCTTTCTCAACCGCACCAGGACCATTACCGTAGCTCAATGTGGTGTAGTGTTTTCCATAAGCATCGACACTCAATTTACCGTTTGATTTAGACAGACCAAGAATTGGATTGCCGCGCTCTGCGTAACCATTTGAAATCAGTGTGTGCGCATGGTCAGCAGTGACAATGATCAACGTATCTTCTGGGTTTGTTTTATCAAGAGCTGCCTTGATTGCATCGTCATAAGCAACCGTATCCCAAAGTGCACGCGCAGCGTTACCATCATGATGAGCGTGGTCAATACGACCTGCTTCAACTAATAACAAATAACCATCCTTGTTATTAGATAATAGGTCGATTGCTTTTGAAGTCATCTCTGCGAGTGAAGGCTCGTCGCCACGGCGATCCGCTTCATACTTCATGTGGCTGCTCTCAAACAGACCAAACACTTTCTTTGCGTCTGCTGGAATGCTTTCGAAACCTTTTTGATCGTAAACATATTGACCATCTGGGTGTTGAGTTTGCCATTTTTCAACGAGGTTTTGACCGTCTTTACGTTTGCCTTTTTTACCTTCAGGGTCGACGACATCGACAGGCAGGAATTCGCGACGTCCACCACCAAATACCACATCCATACCTTTACCTTCGTTGAAGCTAATTAGCTGCTGTGCGATATCGACACAACCTTGATTCTTGGCGATGTTTGGAAGCGTTGCGTCATTTTCCCAGTTACGGTCGGCTGAGTGAGCATATGCGGTTGCTGGTGTCGCATGAGTGATACGCGCAGTAGACACAACACCAACAGACAGTCCTTTTTCAGCGGCCATTTCCCAAGCTGTTTTCGCTTCATTGCCCTTCACTGTATTACAGAAACCGCGCTTAACGTTGTCATCAACACTGATGACACCTTGCTTGGTTTTCACACCCGTTACCATTGCAGAAGCCGTACCTGCTGAATCTGGCGTTTGTGCATCAGTATTGTATGTTTTTGACAAAGCCATGTTAGGCATAGTTTCCATGTTCAGGCGGTATTCTTCGCCCATTAAACCGCGACGCTGGCCTTCAAAAATACGCGCTGCGGTAATCGTACCTACGCTCATACCGTCACCAACAAATAAGATCACGTTCTTAGCGGGTTTATCGATAGGCATGTTCGCTTTTGCTTTTGCGATAGTTTCCTGAGCTTGTTTGAACCACACGTCATCTTTCTGTGGCGCGTCAACACCAGCGGTTTGGCTCTGTGTAGAACAGCCAGCTAGGGCTGTCAAAATACCACTGACTAATAGAAGTTTTTTACTTTTCACGGGCATAGGCTCCAATTGTTTTCTCGAATTTCCATGTTGCTCAAAGGCTTAACGGGGTCTAATTACCCAACATCTTTATGAATAATGCGTTACTGATGGATGAAGTTTTTATTATTGTCATATTACTGTCTTATGCTGCGGGTACTTTTATTAGCAACAATGAATAACGTATCTTTTTGATATCAATAGAAATTGCAACTTATGAAACTGACTTTGTTAAAACGTTTTGGCCGCATTAGCGCGTTAGGAATATTACTGGCACTTGGTTGTGCTTCTGGTACTTATGCTCAAGAAGACATCAACATCACGAGTTCTGATGTTGTCACTTTGGATTGGATCGACTTGATTCCAGAAACTGAGCGCAACGTTGCGCCGTTACCAAATAAAGCGCCGCTAAATCATGATAGTGATACTCCACCTCAGAATATGGCCGGAGGATTTCGTGATGATTTAGATGGAAAACAAGTGCGTATTCCGGGCTTTGTTATTCCTTTGGAAGGGGACGATAAAGTGGTAACAGAACTACTTTTGGTTCCTTATTTTGGTGCTTGTATTCATGTTCCGCCGCCGCCACCGAATCAAATTCTTTATGTAAAGTTCGATAAGGGCGTGCCTATTCAAGGACTTTGGGATGTGGTTTACATCGTGGGTAAGTTGAACGTGGAGATGGTTGAGTCTGATTTGGGGCAAGCGGGTTATCTGATTAACGGTGTGACGGTTGAAGCTTATAACGACTCAAGCTCGTAGTATTGGAAGTAAGAAAAATAAGCCGCTGAGAATAAGGTGATGCTCAGCGGCGACAGAACTTATATACCAATATTTAATGGTTACTTAGGCGGATGGTGCTCGATCCAATGGCGGGCAATTTGTTCGCGGGTTGCAACCCAAACGCCTTCGTGAGATTGCATGTAATCCAAAAACTTCTTCAGCGCCATAAACCTGCTTGGTTTGCCTATGATTCGGCAGTGTAAGCCAATCGACATCATTTTTGGCTTATCTTTGCCTTCTTCATATAAGCAATCAAAGTTCTCTTTAAGATACTGAAAAAACTCTTCACCGTGGCTAAATCCGTAGGGCGAGGAAAAACGCATATCATTGGTATCTAACGTGTATGGGATCACTAGGTGTGGCCTAGTTTCTCCGGGTTTCTGGCTATTGGGTACTTGAGTCCAGAAAGGCAGGTCATCACCGTAGTAGTCTGAGTCATACAAGAGCCCATCCTGTTCTGCGACTAACTCGCGCGTATTGGGTGAATCTCTTCCTGTATACCAGCCAATAGGGCGCTTACCTGTCAGGCGCTCGATGATGTCGAGTGCCTGTTTCATGTGTTTGCGTTCTTTTTTAACGGGCATGTTCTGGTAGTGAATCCACTTTAGTCCGTGGCAGGCGATTTCATGTCCATCTTCCATGATCGCTTTGGTGACTTCTTGATTGCGTTCTAATGCGGTGGCCACACCAAAAATGGTTAACGGCAGTTCGCGTTTTTTAAACTCGTTTAGAATGCGCCAAACCCCTGCACGAGAGCCATATTCATACAGTGATTCCATGCTCATGTGGCGGGTAGGGTAAGCCTCTGCGCCTGCTATCTCAGACAAGAAAATCTCAGAGTGTGAATCGCCGTGCAACACGCAGTTCTCACCACCTTCTTCATAGTTAAGAACAAACTGAACGGCTATTTTTGCTTTGTTTGGCCAGTTGGCGTCTGGGACATTATCGCGTCCGTAACCGATATAATCGCGAGGATTAAAATCTTTCATTCGAATTCCTTATCTAATCGTCCACGTTTTTATGTTATGCGTTAGGTGAAGAGTTTGCTGAAATCAACATGTGTTTCTTGTTTGCTGGTTAAAGATATTGAAGCTTTTATCTGTTCCAAGTGATGGCGCATCCAATGTTGAGCTTCGCTGATCAAATTTCTATCGAGCAAATCAATCAAGTTCGAATGGTCACCACAGTCGCAATTGACACTTTCACGAGTACCATAAGCGGCAATTACCAGAGATGAGCGGTAACATAACTGCTCGACAAACTCAGCCAGAACCAAGTTGTGACCGACACGCGCAAGCTCATAATGGAACTTAGCGGTAAGCTGAATAGCTTGTGCCATATCGCCGTTATGATTGGCTCGTTTTTCCAGTTCTACCATTGACCGAAACTGTTGTGACAGCTTGTCGTTCCAGTTTTCACTGATTGAAGGGATAAGCAGAGGTTCTAGCATAATTCTGCTATCCCAGACTTCAGACGCTTCTCTGCGACTAGGGCGGTTTACTTGCGCACCTTTGTTTGGCTGAATAACGACAAATCGTTCCAACGCTAATCTTTGCAGAACTTTGCGAATACCCGTACGGCTGACACCAAAAGCTTCAGACAGTTTGTCTTCTGGCAGACGTTCACCCGGTGGAATTTGGTGTTCAACAATGGCCTTTAGCATTTTATGATAAATGATTTCGTCGTTAGACATGCGGAACTCTCTAATTACGTTTGTATACAAAGCGGTAGTGCAATATGTATACCAAACAGGCTTTTATTGTTTTCCGTAAGCACCAGTCAATCTCTGGCGGTCAAGTCACCAATATCTTGCACTATGATGTAGCACTTGTTCGACTCTGGTGCACAAAACTGTGTGTACAATATTCGGTAAGCTAGTGATATGGTAGCTTGTGAGTTTGGCACACTACTTGTATTTGTAATTGTATACAATTGACGCGAATAAAAGCTTACATGGAAGTGTAGGGAATAATTAAAGAGCAGACAAAATATATGAACGTATTAGAAAAGTTGAAAAAGGAATGGTTTCTTGTTGGCATGGTGGTCGCTATTGCATTGGCAACAGTGAGTTCAGATGTGGGTAAATCTGGAGGATGGATTCACCTAGATCAGCTGACGGGTATTGGTGTGGCCATTGTCTTCTTTCTACACGGTTTGGGGCTTTCTCCTCAAGCAATCAAAGCGGGCATGACCAACTGGCGTCTTCACTTGTACATTCAAGCGGCGACCTTTGTTGTTTATCCACTATTGTGGGTCATCTTTGGTGAAGCATTTATGGCGTATATGCCAGCGGCTTTGGCGTTTGGTTTTTGTTATTTGCTCGTACTGCCAAGCACAATTTCATCTTCTGTTGCGATGACCAGTGTCGGTAAAGGTAACGTTCCGGGCGCGATTTTCAACGCTTCACTTTCAAGTATTATTGGTGTTTTCATCACACCGTTTCTTATTCAGCTTTTTATGGGCGTAGAAGGGGTTGAGCTCGATCTGATGGCTTCTGTTCTTTCCATCGCCAAACTGCTTTTGTTACCAATGATTGTTGGTCAAATTCTTCGTCCATACCTTGTTAACTGGATTAGTAAACACAAAAGTGCTGTAGGCAAGGTTGATAAGTATGTCATTTTGGCGATCGTCTATAACGCATTCTGTGATTCAGTGGAGAACGGCATTTGGCATGAGTTCTCTATTGGTCTGCTGGCAAGTTCTATTGCTATTTGTTTAGTGGTTCTTTTGTTTATGGTGCATTTCATTCAGTGGGGCGCGCGTCGAGTAAACTTTGATCTACCTGATGAAGTCGCAGCGGTTTTCTGCGGAACGAAAAAAACACTGGCGGCGGGTATTCCAATGGCAAAAGTGATTTTTGGAACTGATCCAACACTCGGTATGATCTTATTACCTATCATGCTTTACCACCCAATCCAGATTTTCTACTGTGCAATATTAGCGAATCGCTATGCTCGCCAAACAGAAGGCGCAGCAGTAACAAACTAAAACAATTAAAAAGTAAGGAAGCGAAATGACTAAGGATAGTCGAGTCTATTGCTCTCAAGGGCCAGAACAGTTACCTGCCAAAGAACGAGGAAGTTTAAGCGGCACGCAGTTTGTATTTAAAGACCTATTTGATGTTAAAGGCTTTAAAACAGGCGCAGGAAATCCACAATGGTTGGCCACGCATCCCTGTGCGCCAACCACATCTTCATTGATATTAAAGTTGCTTAATAATGGTGCTGAATGTGTCGGCCGTGTGCAGACCGACGAACTGGCGTATAGCCTAAACGGACAGAACATCCATTACGGTACGCCAGTTAATCCTGTCGCTCCAGATTGTATTCCGGGTGGTTCGTCGAGTGGCAGCGCAGTCACAGTCGCAAACGGCGAATGTGAGTTCTCAATCGGAACCGATACCGGAGGATCGGTTCGTGTTCCCGCCAGTTACTGTGGCTTGTTTGGTCTTCGTCCAACCCTCGGTTCGCTTGATCTTCACGCTTGTTTTGAATTGTCTAAAAGTTTCGATACCGCAGGCATTTTCAGTCGCGAATTACCATTACTACGCAAAGTTTGGCGTGTGCTGTCTGGGTCAAAATCAGAAAGTCGCAGTGCCACACATTTGTATTTGGACAGTCAGTGCGCTCAAGTGCTCAGTGAAGAGAGATTAGCTCGCCTGAAACACTGGTGTAAACAAGCTGATATTGAGTTGATATGTGGCGATTTGCTGCATGAGAACGGCTGGCAACTGAGTGACCTAAGCTTACTGTTCAGAACCATTCAAGGTTTTGAGATTATTCAAAAGCACGGTTTATGGCTTGAGCAGCATGGCGATAGTTTAGACCCAACCATTTTAGAGAGAGTGAAATGGTCACGTACCATTTCCGAGCAAGATTACTTACAAGCCTTGGATAAGCAAGCGAAGTTCAAAGAATTCATAACTTATCACCTGACTGAATACGCACTGGTTTGGGCTATTCCGACTACACCATCGGGACCTCCGGCACTCGCTATGTCTGGTGAGGCGTTAGCCAATTACCGAACTCAGCTTATGGGATTAACCAGTATTGCGGGCTTAAGTGGTTTACCGCAATTGCATTTACCTATGCAAGGATTGCAAGAAGGGCCATGCGGCATTTCCGTTATGGGCTTAACGAATCGTGAAGAAGATCTGATTACGACGGGCGAAACGCTGATTCAAGGAGAAAAGCTTGTTCAAGGAGATAGTAAATGAAATATCAAACCGCTTTCACAGCTCCGCATTACAAGGCCGCTCAAGTCGGTCAGAAGATTCTCGACCAAGGTGGAACCGCGAGCGAAGCTATGGTTGCAGCCGCAGCAATGATCGCTGTGCAGTATCCACATATGAACAGTATTGGTGGTGACAGCTTTTGGTTGATCGCCAAAAAAGGGCAGACTCCCGTCGCCATTGATGGTTGCGGTGCTGCTGCGTTGGAGGTTGATGTTGAACACTACCGCAGTCAAGGTGAAGAACTTCCGGAATTTGGTGGTGAAGCGGCGATTACCATGGCAGGCACTGTTGCTGCGTGGCAAAAGGCGCTAGAACTGGACTCAACCGATATCAGTTTACACACGCTACTAGAACCAGCCATTGAAGCTGCGCAGCAAGGCGTCGAAGTGACTCAAAGCTTAGTTAATGCCAGCGAAAAAACCTTCGGTAGATTAGCTCAGCTCAAAACGTTCGCTGAACATTTCCTGAAGGAAGGAAAAACACTTACATTAGGTGACGTTGTCACTAATCAGGCGTTAGCCGAAACGCTCAGAACTCTAGCAGAAAACGGGCTGGATGATTTTTATCGTGGCGAAATAGCTAAAAGTGCGGCAGAAGAACTTCAGCAGGCAGGCAGCCCGATTACTTTAAAAGATTTTCATCACCACCAAGCCAAAGTAATGGCACCACTGAGTGTCAATACCTCGAAAGGTAAACTGTACAACTTCGGTGCTCCGACTCAGGGGGTGGCTTCGTTGTTGATTCTGGCGATTTATGATCGCCTCTCTTCACAAGCGCAAAGCGAAGTTGATCATATTCACCTGTTAGTAGAAGCAACCAAGCAAGCCTTCATCATTCGCGATAAAGAAGTATGTGATGAAGAGTATCTGACTCAGCCTTTGCAAGAGTGGCTCAATGAATCAGTGATTGATCGTTGCGCTGAGCAAGTGTCTATGGAACAGGCGTTACCTTGGCCACACCAAGCGCAACCGGGAGACACCATCTGGATGGGAGCAACCGATCAGTACGGCACTATGGTGAGCTTTATTCAAAGTATTTACTGGGAGTTCGGATCAGGTTTTGTGCTGCCAAGTACCGGCATATTGTGGAACATCCGTTCGAAAAGCTTCTCTTTGGATGCCAAACATCACAACGTGCTGGCGGGTGGTAAGAAACCATTCCACACATTAAACCCAGCTTACGCAGAGTTAGGTGATGATCGACGTATGGTTTACGGGACTATGGGAGGCGAAGGCCAACCACAAACGCAGGCATGTTTGTTTAGCCGCTATCACTATCAGGGCTATGCATTGGATGAATCAGTAGCATTGCCGAGATGGTTGTTAGGTCGTACATGGGGTGATTCAACCAACAACTTACGCCTAGAAGAATCTTTGTATCACCAGTACGGAGAGCAATTTAAACAAAAAGGCCACGATGTTACTTACGTGGCTGATAACAATGAATTAATGGGACACGCTGGCGCAATCATTATTGATACGCATGGAAAAGCCTCGGCGACCAGTGATCCTCGTAGCGATGGAACTTATTTACTTGGAGAATAAAATGACAGCCCATAATGAATTGCATTCAACTGGCAATCTTTTTGAAACGCTCAACCCGCCACAACGTCTGCTTATGGGGCCGGGTCCAATCAACGCGTATCCGCGCGTACATCAAGCTATCTCTCAATCACTGATTGGACAGTATGATCCTGTGATGACAGGTTACATGAACCAAGTTCAGTCGCTGTATCGTGGTGTGTTTTTTACCCAAAACCAACAAACTATGTTGGTGGATGGCACTGCGCGCTCTGGTATTGAAGCGGTATTAGTGTCGGTTCTTCAACCGGGTGACAAAGTGTTGGTTCCGGTGATTGGCCGATTTGGTCATCTGTTGTGTGAAATAGCACAACGCGTCGGGGCTGTGGTCCAAACCATTGATATCGAATGGGGGGAAGTATGCCCAGCGGAGAAAGTTGAGCAAGCAATTAAAGCGTTTAAACCGAAGGTACTTGCTACCGTTCAGGGTGATACATCCACAACCATGAATCAGCCGTTGCAAGAGATGGGTGAGATTTGTCAACGCCACGGTGTTCTGTTCTACTGTGATGCGACAGCATCCATTGCGGGTAATGATCTCAAAGTCGATGAATGGCATTTGGATGCAGTATCGGCGGGTTTGCAAAAATGTCTCGGTGGTCCCTCTGGTTCGGCACCTATCACTTTAAGTGACCGATGTGCGGAGTTGATCAATCGACGCAAACACGTTGAAGCGGGTATTCGTGCCGATCACCACACCCAAGGTGAAGATGCGATGATTCAGTCGAACTATTTCGACTTAGCAATGATCATGGATTACTGGGGACCAGAACGTCTTAACCATCATACAGAAGCAACCAGTATGTTATACGCGGCTCGTGAATGTGCGAGACTCTTCCTTGAAGAAGGCCCAGATAAGGTGATTGGACGCCACAAACAGGCCGGTGATGCTATGGCTGCAGGTTTGCGTGCGATGGGGCTTGAGCTGTTCGGCAATCAAACATACAAGATGAACAACGTTGTCGGTGTTTATATTCCTGCAAATGTGAATGGTGATGTGGTTCGACTAGAATTGCTAAACCGCTTTGGTATCGAAATTGGTACTTCATTCGGCCCACTGCATGGAAAGATTTGGCGTATTGGCACTATGGGTTATAACGCTCGCCAAGAGTGCGTGCTTTCAACTTTGGCTGCGTTAGAAGCGCTGCTGATTAAGCACAAAGCGAAAATCGATCCGGGTCAAGCTGTTGCTGCGGCAATGGAATTTTATCAATAGTGGGAGTGGTATGACTGTTCTTAATGAGATGGACACGCAAAGTCGCGCTGAACGACTTATGGAGCAGGCGGATGTGCTTGCTTCATTTAGCGAGAGTGAAACGGGATTAACGCGTGCGTATTTAACACCACAACATCGCGCGGCTCATGATCAGATCTCGCTCTGGATGCAACAAGCAGGTTTACAAACATGGCAAGACAGCGTTGGTAACCAGTGGGGCAGAAAAGTATCAGCGAACCCGACTAAGCCAACGTTGATCTTAGGCTCTCATAGCGACACGGTGGTGAATGCGGGTAAATATGACGGTAACTTAGGTGTCTTGCTCGCAATTGAAACATTGGCAGCACTGAGTGGAGAAACCTTTCCATTTCATATCGATGTTGTCGCCTTTGCTGACGAAGAAGGCACGCGGTTTAACACAACGTTAATTGGCTCAAGTGCAGTCGCTGGCTGCTTTGATTTTAACTGGTTAGAGGTGCCTGATGCGAACGGTGTCACCATGGCACAGGCGATGCGAGAGTTCGGTCTTGATCCTGCAAAAGCTGGCTGTGATGCTCGCAATGCGCAAGATGTTCAGGCTTATTTGGAAGCACATATCGAGCAAGGTCCCGTGTTAGAAGCCGAGAACTTAGCCGTTGGTGTGGTTACTGGTATCGCTGGAGCAAAGCGTTTTCAATGTGAAGTAACGGGCATGGCAGGGCATGCAGGTACAGTACCTGTGCATTTACGCCAAGACGCAATGACCGGCGCTGCCGAAATGATTTTGTCCATTGAAAAGTTGGCGAAAGATCATGGAGTTGTGGCAACCGTTGGTAAGTGTGAAATTGTATCCGGCGCGGTAAACGTTATTGCTGGCAAAGCGAGATTTACGATTGATATTCGTAGCGCTTCCCAATCAGCATTAGAGAACGCGGCCTATGAAATGTTGGAGCAGCTCAAACATATTGCGCAGCAACGTAAACTCTCTTTTGATTATGAAAACATCTACAAAGCAAAAGCGGTTCAATGTAACAACAAGCTACAACAGAAGTGGGCCTCTGCAATTGAAAAAGTGACCAATTCGTCTGCCCGTTTTCTGCCAAGTGGCGCGGGGCATGATGCTATGGTAATGGCTGACTTGACTGATACAGCGATGCTGTTTATTCGCTGTGAAAAAGGCATTAGTCACAACCCTAGAGAGCAGGTTTTGACTTCGGATGTTAAGGTTGGTTTGGCTTGTTTTATAGAGATGATTCGTAGCTTTAATGCTTAATGAAAAACGATGATATAGCATCGAAATGATAAACGAAGAACCCCACATCTGTGGGGTTCTTTTTTATGCTTAATTCAGTTCTTCTGCCTGAATTAAATTAGCTGTTTTCTCTTCATAAGCGTGTTCAAACGCTTTAAGACGTTTGTAGATAGACAACAGTTCTACAATCGTTGTCCATGAGTTCACCAAGTATTGGAAAGAGTTTTCTACTTGGTTAAACGCATTCATAATTCGTTGCATTACACCCAGAGTAAATGCGCCAGCAACGATTGACGGAGCAAGTGCGATAAACGGGATAAATGCCCCAAACTGTAAGTAGCCGTAGCGAACCACGTTGAAGTACACGTAGTGCATGTACAGTTTGAAGTAGTTTTGACGAACATTGCCGAACAGCTCTTCCAAAGTCAGAGGATGTGCGCGGTCTTCATAGTCTTCACCGTAAACCAGTTCTTTACGATACGCCGCTTCTACTTTCTGGTTGTTAAATTCCAGACCCGGTAGTTTGATACCAGCAAAAGCAAGCAGCACAGTACCAAAAATCGACCAAATAATAGCGACGAAAACCAGCGCTTGAGGTACTTCTCCGACAAACGGAAGCGTGGTGACGTAACCAGACAAGCCCCAAAGAATTGGCAGGAAGGCGATTAACGTCATAATGGAGTTGAGCAAGCGAACACCTAAGCTTTCCATAATGCTGGCAAAACGCATGGTGTCTTCCTGAATACGCTGTGCAGCACCTTCAATATGTCGTACATGTTCCCATCTTGAAGTGTAATGCTCGGTCATAGCGGTACGCCAACGGAACACAAAATGGCTAACAAAGAAGGCGTTACCAACTGCCACCATAATGGCAATCATCAGCAGTACCATTACAGTTGATAGTTCAGAATAGAACTCTGTGAGGGTAATGCTGTTTGGAGCAGTTAGTGCTTTTTGAATTAGGTTGTAAAAGTCACCGTACCATTCGTTAAGCATGACGCTGACTTCTACTTGGAACCAAGTGATAAACACAATCAAGCCTGAGCCAAGTACCGACCATTTCGCCCATTTTTGTCCACCGAGCATCATCCAGCCACCAATAAACAATGCATAGCACAGCGTCATAAACTGATATAGCCAAGCGTTAATCGCGAACTGTGTTGCCGCTTGAAATTCTGCAGTAGCCACTTCACTAGCACCTTCAGCTAATGCTGGTGGATAATCAACACCGAAAATATGAGCCAAACTGATGTGAGGGCCAAGATCCTCAATAACGGTATACCAACCAATAACACAAACGAGAGCCCAAAGAATAAAGCTCAGAAAAAACAATTTGGGTCTTGGAAAAAAAGAACTAAACACGGCAACTTCCTTTTGATGACAACACGTAATACCCATCCTTTATTAATTTGAGTCAGGGTATCTTTGATTTCAGTATATTACTGACCGCATAAAATACGATTAGTTTTATGCACATCCTAATTTAAACCATTTTAGACATGGCTTGATTTGTAAAAAAACTATTAATTGGTGTTAATGAGTATTTAATCCAACAAACCTCTTTTCTTACAGGTTCAACTTGTTTTAGTATCAGAACACTAAGTATTGGACATGCATCTCACATCGCCAGCCCAGACTTAACGGACTTATCTTTAGTAGTAACTTATTTGTAGGAAAACATATGGCGGCTTTTGGTACTGTATTTATGCCTAAGATGGCATTAGCAACATTCGAAAATAATCAATGGTCAGACGCAGAAATCGTCGCTTCTGACAGCATCGCGCTTCACCCAGGTGCTCACGTCTTGCATTACTCAAGCACGTGTTTTGAAGGTTTAAAAGCATTCCGTCACGAAGACGGTAGCGTGCACGTCTTTCGAATGGACCAAAACGTCGAGCGTTTTGCTCAAAGCAGCCGACTACTTTCTCTACCAGAAGTGAATAAAGAACAACTTTCAAAGATGATCGTTGATGTTGTTGCAGAGTTCGCGTCAGAAGTACCTGCGCCTCCGGGTTCTATGTATATTCGTCCAACTCACATCGGTACTGAAGCAGCGGTTGGTAAAGCGGCTGCGCCATCTCTTTCATCTATGATGTATGTACTACTTTCTCCTGTTGGCGATTACTTTGCGGGTGGTGCAAGTGCACTGCGCCTGCTTCTAGACGAAACGGGTCAACGTTGTGCGCCACACATGGGTATGATTAAGAGTGGCGGTAACTACGCAAGTGCACTTTCTCCGACGCTAGAAGCGAAAGAAAAATACAAAGCGGACCAAGTTCTGTTCTGTCCAAACGGCTACATTACAGAGACAGGCGCTGCGAACTTCCTATTGGTTGATGGTAACGAAATCATCACTAAAGCATTGGATTCAAGCTTCCTACACGGTGTTACTCGCTCAAGTATCCTGACTATCGCAAAAGATCTTGGCATGACAGTAAGCGAGCGAGAAGTATCTGTAGAAGAACTTCTAGAGCGTGCCGCTAAACCGGGTGTAGAAGCAATGCTTTCTGGTACAGCTGCAGTTCTGACTTCTGTTGGTACTTTGATTCACAACGGTGAAGATGTGAAAGTAGGTAACGGTGAAGTTGGTCCAATTGCACAGAAACTTCGTCAAGCACTGAACGACATTCAGTGGGGTAAAGCACCAGATACACATAACTGGCTAACTAAGATTGCTTAATTCAATCATGTAGTTAGTTAGAGAGAACACAGAAAGCCAGCGATGACCGCTGGCTTTTTCTTTATCAATGTCAATTTGTTATGTCTCTAGCTACCCATAAGCCACACTTGGGAACCACAATACCAGTTGTGGCCAAGCGACGAGGCAAACCAGAGCAAACAGTTGAATCACAATGAAAGGTACTACGCCACGGTAGATATCTTTAAGTGTTACGCCTTCAGGGCAAACACCTTTGAGATAGAAGAGAGCAAATCCCACGGGTGGTGTTAGGAAGCTGGTTTGAAGCGCCATGGCGACCAACATCACAAACCAAACCAATGAAGGATCATCCACCACGCCGTGACCGTCCAATTCGATACCTAAACTTTTTACTACAGGTGCGAGTAATGGCAGCGCAATTAAGGTGATTTCAATCCAGTCTAGGAAGAACCCTAGAAAGAACACAATCATCAAAATAAACGCAATAATGCCGTACGGACCAAACGGTAATCCACTTAGGAAGCTTTCAATCAGTTCGTCGCCACCCAGTTCACGCAGAACTAGCGCAAAGCAAGAAGCACCTAAGAAAATCATAAAGATGTATGCCGTTGTGCCGTAGGAAGCCAACACCACTTCTTTGACCACTTTGAGATTGAGTTTCTTGTTGTAAACAGCAAGTAACGTCGCGCCAAGTGCACCAATGCCGGAGGCTTCAGTTGGTGTAGCAATACCAGCAAAAATAGAACCTAGTACAACAAAAATCAGTAGTACAGTTGGTGTGATGTCTTTAAACACGCGCAGAATCAAACTCCACTCAACAGGTTGAATATTTTCCGGAACCGGTGCTTTGATAGGGTTCATTTTGCCTACAATCAAGATGTAAACGATGTAAAACAGACCCAAAAGCAGACCTGGAATAACGGCGCCCATAAACAGGTCGCCTACAGACAATCCAAGTTGGTCAGCCATGATCACCAGCATGATTGAAGGTGGAAGAAGGATTCCCAGAGTACCTGCGGATGCTACTGTGCCAAGTGCAAGAGGCAAGTGGTAACCTTGGCGCATCATGGTAGGCAGTGACATCACCGCCAGAAGCACAACTGACGCACCAATGATGCCCGTTGACGCTGCGAGAATAATGCCTATCGCCATTACTGTGACCGCAAGTCCGCCATGAACTTTGCCGAACAGAGCTTGCATGGATGCCATCAGTTTCTCGGCAATACCGGATTTATCGAGCATGTTGCCCATAAAGATAAACATTGGAAGCGCGACCAAAATCCAGTTATCCATGATTTTGTAAATACGGTTCACCACTAAGCCGAGGCTAGTGAAGTTTAATCCGGTAAACGTATCGAGATAAATATCAGCGAGGTATCCAACACCCGCGAAGAATACGCCAATACCACCCAAGACATAGGCTACGGGAATTCCGGTAAACAAAAGCAAGATAAACGAGCCAAACATCGCGATGACAATCCACTCATTTGGTTCCATAGCTATTTCCTTTGTAAATGATGTCTAAATTGCGCAGCACTTTTGCCAGCATGGAAAGCAGCAACAGTGAGAAACTGATTGGGATAACACTTTTTATTAACCAGCGATAAGGTAAACCGGAAGGTGAAGCGGAGCTTTCATTGACACGCCAAGACTCATAGGTGAAGTCGTAGGAATGGATGATCACCACAATTACAAAGGGTGCAGCCAAAAGTAGCAGACCTAAAAGGTCAATCATCGCTTTTTTGCGCTCGCTAAATTTGTGATAAAAAAGGTCGACTCGCACATGCATATCGCTTATTTGCGCATATGCGGTGCCGAACATAACGGCGGTCGCATATAAGTGCCATTGTAACTCTTCTAAAGTTATCTGACCGTTAGCAAACACTTTGCGCAGAATGACCTGAAGAACAATTACACCAATAAGAATGATGTTGGTCCAAGCAATAAACTTGCTTGCAGACTGAACGACTCTTTCGATGTGGTAGTAAACAGGGATAGGTGGGGTTGAGCATAACACCTTACTCATTGCTTTCTCCTTGCCTGATGAGGGCTGGATGATTAAGTCCAGCCCATGTTTTTCCGATATATGTAAGGATTACTCAAGCGTTGCGCGAGGTAGGAAACCGTTCGCTTGCCACAAAGCATATCCTTGACGGAATGTGCTTAGGTCCGCCCAAACCTTATCGAAGAAAGGGTCCGCAGATTTTTTCTCTTCAACCACTTCCAACCATGTTTTCTTAAACAGATCCAACATTTCCTTGTTCCAGTAACGGATTTCTACGCCATTCTGTTTAGCTTTTTCCATTGCAGTGAACTGCATAGCTTCACCTTCAGCAATGGAATAAGTCATGGATGCCATACAGGTAGTTTCAATAGCATCATGTTGTGTTTGGCTCATTTCGTTCCACGTATCTTTGTTAATCAGCAGTTCAAAGATGGTGGATTGTTGGTGCCAACCAGGGAAATAGTTGTACTTAGCAACTTTGTAGAAGCCTAAACGCTCATCAATGGCTGGTTGAGAGAACTCAGATGCATCGATAGCCCCTTTCTCAAGTGCGCCAAAGATTTCGCCACCCGGAAGTTGCACCGTTCCAGCTCCAAGTTTCTCCATCACGGAAGCTCCTAAGCCAAAGAAACGCATATTCAGACCTTTCAAGTCTTCTGGTTTTTCAATCGGTTTTCTAAACCAACCTGAAGATTCAGGTGAGATGATTGCACAAGGTAAAACTTTTACGTTGTAACCACCTTGGTCATACATTTCTTGATAGAGCTTCAGACCGTTGCCGAAGTACATCCAAGCCATGTATTCACCCGCTTCAGGGCCAAAAGGAACCGCAGAAAATAGCGCCGAAGCAGGGAGTTTACCTTGCCAGTAACCTGCTGTTGAATAACCAGAGTTCACTTTGCCAGTCGATACCGCATCTAAAATCTCAGCAGGATTTACCAGTTTACCTGGCTCATAGATTTTCATTTTTATCGTGCCGCCAGACGTCTGAGTGATGTGGTCTGCGTACCACTGGATTGGCGTACCTAACGCAGGCAAGTGGCTACCAAAAGCAATCGGAGTTTTAAGAAGGATCTTTTTGTCTTCAGCGTGTGCACTAAGCGAGAGTCCAACTGACGTTAAAGCAATGGCAGTTGCAATGGCAGCTTTTTTCAAATTCATAACATAGTCCTTGTTTGGTTTATACGTGCGAATAAATGTGAACATTTCGTATTTAACGATGTTAATTTAATGTTACATTTGAGCTGAGTATAAGCAGGGGTAAACGGATGCTCTATTGGTGAAAGTGCGCAAATTGTGTGAGTAGTTTGGGCAGTTTTTGATACAGAGAATCCGTAAAACTACGTATAAAAATTGGAAGCAAATATGGGCTTTGTCAGGAACAGAAAGCTAACCGTTAATATCATCTTACTGTCGATTGTCCCCTTGATTATTGTGGTGGCGATTGTCGCTGCCATTCTATTTAGCCAAGCAAAACAATTAGTTGAAGACCAAGTTCAACTCACTAGAAACAATATTCTGGCCGCCAAAAAACAAGAACTGAAACAGTACGTAGAAATGGCAGTGAAAAGCATCATGCCTTACTACCTAGACGAGTCGTTAAGTGATGAACGCGCGAAGCAAATAGTTGCTGAAAAGTTGAGCCAGTTAACATATGGCGTGGATGGTTACTTTTTTGCCTATAACTGGCAGGGTGATGCGATTGTACTGCCTTATCAGCCTGAACGCATCGGTCTTAATTGGTGGGAAGTTGAAGATGTCGAGGGTAAAAAACTGCTGCAAGAACTGATTCGCGTAGGCAGGGCTGGCGGTGGTTTTGTCGATTATTTATGGCATAAACCGTCGACCAAAGAACCACTACCTAAGCTCAGTTACGCCATTTCATTAGATAAATGGCAATGGATGGTTGGAACTGGTGTGTATCTCGATGACATTGAACATCAAGTCGCCCATATGCAAAACGGCTATGATCAAAACGTAGGCAGAACTAGCAGTGCTTTGTTCTTTGTTATGCTTATTTCCATTTCTGTTATTGCCGCTCTAGGCGCTTCTTTAAATCTAAATGTACGACGTTTAGCCAATGAACAGTTGAGCGTGTTGAATCAGCAGATCATCGATTCTCAGGAAAACGAACGTCAGCGTGTATCTCGCGAGTTGCATGACGGTGTTAACCAGCTTTTAGTGGCAGCGAAATATCGTCTCGATAACGTCGGCAAAGAGTTGAATCAAGAACAACAGATGAGAGAGCTGGATGCCAGCAAGCGGGTCATGGAACAAGCCATTGTAGAATTGCGCAGAATCTCCCGAGACTTACGACCGCCACAGCTTGATGACCTAGGATTAGTGGCAGGCATTGAAGCTTACATTAATGAATTGCGTCAGCGTACTGACCTAGAGTTAGTGTTTGAACATGACATTGACGGCGTTGAAATGATTCAAGAGGTAGAAACAACCTTATATCGCGTTATACAAGAAGCGGTACACAACGTAGAAAAACATGCTCAGGCACAAGGTATCGACATCATTATGCAGCGAGAAGGGCAACTGCTGATTTTGACCGTGAGTGATGACGGAATTGGCATCGCACCTACTATAGCAAAGCCGGTTAAACGCAATAAACCAAATTTGGAACATATGGGGTTACAGAATATGAAGGATCGTATTCATGCGATTGGCGGAACGTTCGCCGTATCAAGCATACAGGGCGAAGGCACAGAGATTCGCGTCAGCTTAAATATGGAGTTTGTATGATTAAGTTGGTACTGGCCGATGACCATCGTCTGATGCAGGACGGTTTAAAATCTCGTTTGGAAAGAGAAGAAAACCTTGAGATTCTGTCATGCGTCGGTACGGGTGCTGATGCACTCAAAGCGACACTCACACTCAAACCGGATGTGCTTTTGTTAGACATTAATATGCCTAACATGAACGGTATCGAGATGTTAGAAAAGCTCTCGCAATCAAAGTCAGAAACGGCAGTGATTATGCTGTCGATGCACGACAGTAAAGACTACGTGGTTCGCTCGGTAAAAGCGGGAGCAAAGGGCTATGTGTTGAAAGATGTGGGTTCTGAAGAGCTGGTTATGGCGATTAATCAGGTAGCTCAGGGGCGTTCATATCTTTGCCCTCAGGCTTCCGATCGTTTGCTTGAACAAATCAACGACAAGCCAGAGCCGCAAGATGATGAACTTTCCAAGCGAGAATTTGATGTTCTTCGCCTTATTGTCAATGGTGCTTGTAACAAAGACATTGCCGACACACTGCACATCAGTGTGAGAACTGTTGAAACTCACCGACTGAGAATTAAGAAAAAGCTCGGGGCTACCTCTACAGCAGCGCTGGTTAAGCTCGCGTTAGATAAAGGGCTGGTAAGCTGATGACAGGAAAATTGCTGTCCAGCCGACAACCTATTTTGGATAAGATCGTCTTTTTCTGTGCGGTATTAAGAACCGGTTCATTTCGCGAAGCGGCTCTTCAACAAGGGCTGTCTCCTGCAGCCGGAAGCCGCTGGGTGAAAGAACTTGAAGAAGCCATGTCCGTTGAGCTTATTAAAAGAAGTACCCGACAGTTGGTGGCGACTCAGGCAGGGCAGCTTCTTTATGAACGTTTCTCACCGCTGCTGCCGGACATTAATAATCTGTGCGAAGAGGTACAGAACCTAGCTGCAGAGCAGCAAGGTGAAATCAAGATCTCTTCAACACCTTTGTTTGCGCGCCAGTACCTGACCAAAATCGTGGCTGAATACATGGAAATGCATCCTCAAGTGCATTTCCGAATCTTTATAGAAGCAGGAGATTTTGACCCTCTCACTATCGATTTTGCATTCAGAGCCACAGCCAATTATGACGGCGACATCTCTCCAGATTCTTTGATTGTGCGAAAGCGCGTTCTTACGGAGCCACTTTATCTCTGCGCTTCAAAACACTATTTGCAGGAACATGGCGTGCCTGAAACCCCAGAGTTTTTAACACAGCATCGTTGCCTGTATGCGAGAACCTTATTGGGTGGAAATCGCTGGAGCTTTGAACTGAATGGCAAGCAAGAATTCGTCACCATTCAGGACACACTAGAGTGTGAC
This sequence comes from Vibrio sp. C8, assembly GCF_054051265.1. Taxonomy (NCBI): domain Bacteria; kingdom Pseudomonadati; phylum Pseudomonadota; class Gammaproteobacteria; order Vibrionales; family Vibrionaceae; genus Vibrio; species Vibrio sp. C8. The sequence continues at coordinate 131,073 of NZ_JBPAOE010000052.1, read as the reverse complement.
AACAGCGAAATGCTGCTCGATTTCGCAAGGGAACACGCGGGAATTGCTTATCTGCCTCATTCACTGGTGCACAAATGCATTGAAAGTGGCGATTTGATTCAGATCTTGCCCGATTATCGTTGCGCCAGCTTTGATATTGACCTTTTGTATCGTCCTCGTTCGCCAATGCCCGAACGTTGCGCTCGCTTCAAACAGTACTTGTTAGAGCGAGTGAGTGTTATGCGCAGCGAGGGAATGTGCTAGCTCGGATGATTGTTGCAAATTCGAAATTCACAATCTCTATATGTGCAATTATCAAACAGACTCTCTACGTCTAACCTGAAATTCATCAAATCAAGGAAGGTGAATTGTGGTTAAACAACTTACAGCAGAACAAGCAGCGCAATGGATTGAAAACGGGCAGTCAGTCATGCTCGGAGGCTTTATTGGCAGTGTGGTGCCAGAAGCCATCGAACGGGCGATTGGAGAACGGTTTCAGCAGTCAGGCTTGCCGAAAGATCTCACTCTGGTTTTCGCTGCCGGTCAGGGCGATGGTAAATCACGAGCCATTAACCATCTTGCACTGCAAGGCTTGGTGAAAAGAGCCATTGGTGGGCACTGGGGACTTGTACCTAAACTGCAACAGCTGGTGGTTGATAATCTGATCGAAGGTTACAACCTGCCTCAAGGCGTAATTTCTCATTTGTTGCGAGATAGCGCAGCCGGCAAGCCTGGTTTGTTTACCAAAGTAGGATTGGGCACTTTCGTTGACCCGCGTATTGAAGGTGGAAAGCTCAATTCCATTACGTCACAAGACTGGGTTCGAGTGACGGAAATTGATGGTGAAGAGTATCTGTTTTACAAAAAAATCCCTATTGATGTGGCTATTTTGCGAGGCACAACCGCCGATGAAAACGGCAATATCACTATGGAAGATGAGTGTCTGATTGTTGAAAGCCTCGCCGCGGCGCAGGCTGCAACCAACAACCATGGCAAAGTGATTGTTCAGGTTAAGCAAATCGTGCCCGCGGGTACGCTAGACCCACATCTGGTCAAAATTCCAGGCATATTCGTTGATGCGGTTGTGGTGTGTGAAGACTTAAGCGAGCACATGCAGACGTTCGCGACCCAAATGAATCCTGAGTTTATCGGGCGCGGCAACAAATCATCTCACAGCAACATTAACGCCTCGAATGTTGAACCGATGGTTGAACCTGTCATCGACGCGAAAACCATTATTGCTCGACGTGCAGCGATGGAACTCAAAGCAAACTCAGTACTTAATCTAGGCATTGGTGCTCCTGAATATATTGCGAAAGTCGCTCAGCAAGCGGGCATTCTGGATAAATTCACATTAACAGTGGAACCGGGCGCCGTGGGTGGTTCTCCAGCCAGTGGATTAGATTTTGGCGCGTCCGCATTTCCTGATGCCATTATCGGGCAAGATCAAATGTTTGATTTCTATGATGGTGGTGGTGTCGATCAAGCGTTTTTGGGGCTTGCTCAATGTGATGCCAAAGGTGATATCAATGTTTCCCGATTCGGCACCAAAATCGCCGGTTGTGGCGGCTTTATCAATATTACGCAAAACGCCAAAGAGGTGTATTTCTGCGGCACTTTCACCGCCAAAGGTTTGGATGTTCAGGTCGAAGGCGGGCAACTGCAAATCACTACTGAAGGCAGCCAAAGCAAGTTCATCTCCAAAGTCGAGCAAATCACCTTCAGTGCCAATCAGGCATTAAAAGCGAACAAGCCAGTGATTTACATCACTGAAAGGGCGGTATTTCGGATGGTAGCGCAAGGTATAGAGCTGATAGAAGTTGCTCCCGGTATTGATGTTGAACGCGACATACTTGGTCACATGGCGTTTAAGCCTTTGATTAGTCCTGAGCTAACAACGATGAATAGTGCAATTTTTCAACCCAAATTTTTATTAAATCTGCACTCTGACTAGATATCAGAAGCGGATTAAATCCCTACATTTCAATAAGAAAGATAAAAAAGGTCAGCAAATATGTTTCAAAACAAGATATGCATTGTCACGGGTGCCGCACAAGGCATCGGTAAAGCAGTGGTTGAGCGCTTTTATACTCAAGGCGCTGAAATGGTCTATGCGTTGGACATGAATGATAAGGCGTTGATGGAAGCGTATTCCCATATTGAGCGAGTGGTGCCTGTCACTATTAATATCTGCGACAGAGGGGCGATAGCAGAGCTTGTCGCCAGTATTCAGGCGCAATTCGGACGAGTGGATGTGCTTGTTAACAACGCAGGTGTCACTCGTGATGCACTCATCGATAAGATGACCGAAGCGGAATGGGACTTAGTCATTGATGTCAATTTGAAGGGGGTGTTTAACGTTACTCAAGCCGTTGCTCCTTTAATGATGGAAAACAATTATGGTTCGATCGTCACTATGTCTTCTGTTGTTGGTACCGATGGCAACATTGGCCAAAGCAATTACGCAGCAACCAAAGGTGGCGTGATTGCAATGAGCAAAAGCTGGGCGAAAGAGTTTGCACGCAAAGGTGCGCAAGTGAGATCAAACTGTGTTGCACCGGGCTTTATCGAAACACCAATGACGGCGAATCTGCCTGAAAAAGTTCTCAACATGATGAAAGAGAAAGCACCGTTAGGGCGTATGGGAACCACTGAGGATATCGCCAATGGCGTAGAGTTCTTGGCAAGTGATAAGTCGAGCTTTATTACCGGACAAGTACTAAAAATCGACGGTGGATTGGTGCTCTAATTGGGGAAATAAAACTATGGCTAACAAAGTTTATATTGTTGCAGCGAAACGCACCGCAATCGGCACTTTTATGGGCAGTTTGTCGCCACTGTCAGCGGTAGAACTAGGCAGCGCCACAATTAAAGCCGCATTGGAACAATCTGGTATACAACCTGAAATTGTGGATGAAGTGATTGCTGCAAATGTGCTTAGTGCTGGACAAGGACAGGGTGTTGGACGACAAGCAGCAATGCATGCAGGTATTCCTGCCGAGACGCCCGCATACACACTCAATATGATTTGTGGCAGCGGCATGAAGTCCATATTGAATGCAGTGAATGCTATTCGATCTGGCGACGCAGAGATTGTCGTCGCTACAGGAATGGAGAGCATGAGTAATGCGCCCTTTGTCATGAATGGCAACCTGCGTTCAGGCAATAAAATGGGCGACTTCTCAGCCACAGATACCATATTGAGAGATGGATTAACGGATGCGTTTAGCGGCATTCATATGGGCATTACAGCCGAAAACATTGCTAAGCAGTTTTCTATTAGTCGCGAAGAACAAGATAAGTTTGCTTTAGCCAGCCAACACAAAGCGGAAGCTGCAATTAAAGCAGGACGGTTTAACCAAGAGATAGTCCCGCTTGAAATCAAAACTCGTAAAGGTTCTGTCACGGTAGAAACTGACGAACATCCTCGCTTTGGCGCGACGCTTGAAGCGCTTTCTCAGCTTCGCCCCGCATTTGAAAAAGAAGGAACAGTGACCGCAGGTAATGCTTCAGGTATCAATGACGGTGCGTTTGCACTTGTGATTGCTAGTGAGAATGTGGTGAAGCAGCATGGATTGCAACCGTTAGTGGAAGTGGTCTCGACAGGACAGGGTGGTATCGCTCCAGAAGTCATGGGTTTAGGTCCAGTTCCTGCGATTAAACAGGCTCTAACGCGCGCCAAGTTGAACCTCTCAGATATCGATAAGGTGGAACTCAACGAAGCTTTCGCAGCACAGGCGATTGGAGTGATGAAGAGTCTTTCTGAGCAGCACAACCTGGAACAAGCTTGGTTTGATGAACACGTTAATGTGAATGGCGGTGCAATTGCATTGGGGCACCCTATTGGCGCTTCCGGTGGGCGTATCGTCACAAGCTTGATCTATGAAATGCTGCGTTCTCAATCTAAGTTTGGGCTTGCATCCTTATGTATTGGTGGCGGTATGGGAACCGCGCTGGTGTTGTCTCGTTATCATTAACAGCATTAAATAGCTGAAGGCTAGCCTTTAGTGGGTTAGTCTTTTATTGCTAGCATTAAGTTATTTCAATGAAAGCGGTATGCGCTGTCTTAAAAATGGCCTCAAATCAAATGAATACACACTAAATTGAACTCGATAACTCAAACCCTAAATTTCGACACTTGGTTATTCAGCTCAATGTATACACTATTGAGATCGTTGAACTGCTGTCGAATTTCTTTAGACGCTCGGTCAACTCCGTCAGTTTGGTCTTTCATTGAGATGAGATTCTGATTGATCTCATTGGAGACGCTCGACTGTTCCTGAGTAGCCAGTGCGGTCTGTTCGGACAAATCTCGCACTGAACTGAGAGAACTGTTCAGCGCGTCGAATACCTGAATAACGCTGTCAAAATTGCTTACTGCGCTGTTGGCGTTGTCTTTACTGAGTTTTATTGCAGTAAACGCGTCAGAAACGCTGTCGGTCAACTGGCTAATCATTTTCTCAATCTGGTTGGTACTTTCACCTGTCTGAGTGGCAAGTTTGCGAACTTCATCGGCAACAACCGCAAAACCTCGTCCAAATTCTCCTGCACGTGCAGCTTCAATTGCAGCATTCAAGGCGAGTAGGTTGGTTTGTTCGGCAATTCCACGAATGACTTCGAGAACAGATGAGATGGCCTCTGAGTTTTTCTCTAGCTCTTCGGCTTTGGTCATCGTCACATCAATGTTGTCGACAAGTGAATCAATACTGGCGTGAGAAGACGTCACTACATCACGGCCTCGGTCAATGTGATCGGTTGCAGAGGTGGATTCATCCGATGTATTGGCTGCGACATCCGCCATCTGAGCGTTAGCCATCGACATTTCGCTGGCAGCACTCACGATGGAATCGCTCGATTCCACTAACTTTTGCGTGATATTGCTGACGGAGTTGGCTACAGCCTCCAAGCGCTGCGTCGAGTCACCTAATGCTGAACTTTTTGATTGGATAGTCTTCATTATCGTTTGTAGGTTTCCAACGAAGGCATCGAACTCTTTTGCTAAATCTCCCAATTCATCTTTTGCAGCAGAGTTGATTCGTGCGGTCAAATCACCATCACCTTCGGAAATTTCACGAATACGCTGCGAGATATTGTTTACATTTTGCGTAATGTTTTTCGGTATGTAGTAGCTGATCAAGAACGCAATAAGGAAACCAATTGCCACTATACCAATGGTGGCTTGTTGATAACTTTGAATCTCCTGAGCTGTCTCTTGCTCTTTCAACCTACCTTGATTTTTTACCGCTTCTCCAGCTTTATCGAGTACGTCACGAATACGTTCAAACTTCTCATCGGTAGCCGAGAGTATATCTTTCTGACTGCCAGAAATTTTTATTTCATCAGAATCCATGAGTTTGGAACTCTCTTTAAACCAGCCTGAAAAAAGACCGTCAAATTGCTCATAAGGAGTGACGAATTCAGGTTCTGGAGACATTAAGGTTCTGTATGATTGAAAACGGTTGTTTGCTTGCAGAGCATTTTCTTGGAAATCGCTGAGGTTTTTCTCCGCATCTCCAATACCAGTGACAAACTTTTGTTGAGCTAAACGGGCTTGATAGAGATCTCGGTCGGCATTAAGCACTTCAGCTAGCGCATCTAGGTAACGTTTAAGCACCTGTCGGTCTGTATTATCTTCACTCCAGTCTGACGCATGAACACGCAGTTTCGCTTCAGCTTGGTCGAGCAAATTACGCATTGTAAAGAAGTCTTTATCAATATCAGCCAAGCGGTCATTAACGAACTGGTTTGCAATATAAATGGAAGAAACATTTTTGCTGCTTTGGAGCCAATCATCATAGAGCGTGTCAAAGTTATTAAAAGGTTCTATTAACTCAGGTTCGTCTATCAGATACTTTCGGAAATTTTGGAAACGGTCATAGACTTGTTGTGCGTTCTCATCGAAATCCTTTTGCTGTTGCTGTTGCTGTTTGTCTCCGTAGTCAGAGAGCATCTCTGCCTGAGCTAAACGCGCTTGATAGATGTCCCTATCCGCATTCAAAACTACGGCAATCGCTTCAAAGTAAGACTTGGTTTGTTTCTCCATCGCTCGATCTTCAATCTTAATTATGACCTGCATAAAGACAAAAATTGACAGCACTAACACAGTTAGCAAAATAATAGGCAACATCATTTTTAGTCTTATGGAGTGAAGTCTCATACTAACCTCTTAATCAATCAAATATTGACCACACTTAAGTGGCAGATTTCGTTTAGATTCAGTTTAGTTCACTGTTGCATATGCGCAAATTTGATGAAATTTGAGGTGTAGGGGATAGGTACTCTCGCATAGCAATGATAAGGACTCATCGCAATTCAGAATATTGAAAGCGAAACTGTCTAATTCATTGTTAGGCAAAAGCTTGTTAGTAAGGGCAGGCCAGGGAAGTACATGTGTTTGGCTTATGGAAAACCAACCCTAAACGCCAGAGAAAGGAAATTTTCATCACTATCTGGCATCACCTGATAGCCAAGTGATTTATAGAATTTTGTAGCGGATTCATTACACACAAAGCTTGATAGGGTCACCTGATTTCGATTTTGCTTCCTCGCTATTTTATGCACATGCTTCATAACCTTTTCACCGAATTTCTTCTTTTGAAACTCTGGAAAAATAACGAGCATATGTACATGGATTGCATCTTCATAAGGCTTAAAACAAAGCATGCCAACGCACATTTCTTCAACATATATCCAATTAAACCAATGAGGGTCATATTCATTTATTAAACGTTCACGCTGAAAGTCATCACACCAACCAAAGACGGTATCAACGTGTGAGTAAAGTCCTTGTTTCACAACAGAAAACAAAGTATCGAATTCTTGGTTTTTTACTGGTACTAAGTTGATTTTCATGTTCATCAGGACGCTCTGATTATTTTGAAACTATGTCTATAAACTATGGATTAAAAGTAATCTGGTATTGAACTTTCAACAATCGAACCGTCTTTTACTGCACACATACAGTCTGAGCCATTAACACTGACAAAACCAAGATTCTTGTAATACTGACGCTCAATATCACTGTGCAAGTAAATTGAGTTACAGCTTGGATTCTTGAACAGTTCTCTTTTAACCAAGTTAATCAACGTCGAGCCATAACCCTTGTTTCGTTGCTCGAGAATCGTTGCTAACGAACCAATGCCAAAGCTCCCTTCTTTGAGGCCAAAGAACGATAAGGGAAGAGACAAGTTGCTCACCTGAGACTAGCACATACCAATTGCCAGATTGATATTTTTTACTGTTACGACAATCAGTTAAGTATTCCTCAAAAGGCTGACCATCATTCCAAACATCAAATCCCATTGAATAGACAATGTCTAACTCTGAGACTTTGGCTTTTCTTAAGTACATCCTTTTAAACTCCCTAATTTAATACAGCTATATCTCGTTATTAGAAAAAGTAGGTCAGTTCATGCCCAAAGAAGGCTGTCTCAAATTTCGAGTTAGTAATGAAAGGGCATAAGTGTTCCCAAAGCATAACTGGTTGACACTATGATAAACACTTGTTTTCGAATGTTGTTACTTAAACTTGCCAAACTTTTCAGTAACAAAGTCTAAAAAAACTTTCACTCGTTCAGGTTGGTAGTCTCCTCCACGGTAGAGAGCGTTTAACGGATACTCAAGAGGCTTAAATCCGACTTCAAGTTTTTTCAGTAGTCCCTTTTTAACATAAGGTTCGGCGATAATATCGGGTTGATAGCTAGCCCCGACGGATGACAGCGTCAATTGACGGATCATCCTTGGGCTATTGCTTTTGAAAACGGCGTGAACGGCAAGACTATTACCGCTATTGTTCTGATTCGAAGAGCTAATCACAGGCCAACGAGCAGTGGGGTGAAGATTGGTATCTATAAGGCATGGCAATTGTGACAAATCCGTATCACGCTCATATTGCTTTGCCAGTTCTGGAGACGCATACACCGAACTTTGAAGCGGCATTATCTTACGATATTTTAAGTTGGAGTCCTCGAGTTCACTGGCACGAAAAGCGATGTCTATGGCTTGTTCCACCAAATTAAGTTTTTGATTGGTAACAATCATATCAATCTGGATATCTGGGTAGAGCACATAAAACTCAGGAAGAAGAGGGCTAAATAATTCCTCTGCAAACCCTTGAGACGCGGTTACACGTAAAGGTCCAGCGACATCTTTATTGTTTGAGTGAAGTTGTTGATATAGCTTATCAAGGTTGGTCAAAACCTGTTGCGCTTGAAGGTAGTATTCTTGACCAGACTGATTGACTGAAAGCCTTCGGGTAGTGCGATGAAACAGTTTAACCCCAAGCTGCTCTTCAACCTGATTAACGTATTTGGACGTAAGAGATTTAGAAATCCCTAAACGCTCTGAAGCTGCAGTAAAAGAGCCTGTCTCTATCACTGCCACAACGGTTCTCATTCCATCGATAGTATCCATAAATTATCAACATATTTGAAATTATCATTCCATGTTAGTGGGCTTTTTCTTCTAAGCAAGTTGTTCTTAAATATAAAAAACGAATAGGAGAAAACCATGCTCAAATTATACTGGCACCCGATCTCGGGGCATGCTCACCGCGCACATATGCTATTAAATATGCTCGAATTGAATTTTGAGCTTATTACTGTCGATTTGCCTGCTGGAGAACATCAACAACCAGAATTTTTAGCACTTAATCCCTTTGGGCAGATACCTGTTTTGGTGGATGGTGAAACGGTTATTGCTGATTCAAACGCGATCTTGGTTTATCTCGCCACCGTTTATGATAAACAGCAACAATGGCTTCCGGAATCCCCCCAACTGCGTGCGCATATTGAGCAGTTTCTCTCTCTAGCCGCTAATCGACTCGCGGGATCAATAGCCAAACTGCGCGCAGCGAACATATTTAATCGAAGCATTGACCGTGAACCACTCACTCAAGAAGCATATAAGTTACTCAAACAACTTGAGAACTACCAAAATGGCCGCCAGTGGTTGGTAGGAACAACGCCGACTATTGCTGACTTAGCACTTTACAGTTATATCAAGTTAGCGCCAGAGGGCGGTATAAGCTTGGCTGACTACCCAGACGTGGAAGCGTGGCTCAAAAGAGTCGAGGCACTACCAGGCTTTGTTCCTATGAAACTTTCGAATGTTGGATTGCGAAAGGGAACAGATAATAGTGACGTTAGCAAAAGCCAAAGCTGACTGAACAAAGCTGTTACAGCGAAGGGACAGGTGATCGTTTTTAGGATGATGCCTGTCCGCTTAAATCAGGTGTGGTTTAGTCTTGGTTATTGCCCTTTAAATCTAAGTCGTCCCTCAAGTACTCAGAATACATAATCGCTTTAGTTCTCTAGAATCATTTCTTCATCATCTTCGCTAAATCAGCGAAGGGATTGTATGTCGCCCCTTGGTGTTCATCTTCACCGGGTTTTATTTCACTTCCGTAACGTTCATGGTCAAGGTATTTACTGTGCTCATTATCGTGGCAATAGAGACACAACAATTCCCAGTTACTGCCATCTTCTGGATTATTTGTATGGTCATGATCTTTGTGGTGAACGGTTAACTCACGTAGGTTTGAGTACACAAACTCTCTAGCGCACCTACCGCATACCCAAGGATATAATTTAAGTGCTTTTTCCCGATAGTCGGCTTCCTTCCGTGCATAACTGGCACTGGTTCCATAATAGTCTGATGACATGTTGGTATCCCCATGTATTAATTAAGCTCTGACACTAACATAAGCATAAATTGGATAAATTGACGAAGGTTAAGCCGAAGTTCCAAGCTAGATTCCTTTCGTCCAAGGCGATCGAGTCAGATATTGATGTATTTCCTGAATGTTGAATTTTTGTTTATCAGTACTTATAAGATAGTTGCTTTGATTCCATTCATGCATATCTAGCGTACTTGTATTCTGATACTTATTCTTCCATTAACCGCTGATGTTTTAGCTATTTTGAAACATTTGCTGGAAATGTAAGACGAGTTTTAGGTTATATCTTGCTCACTCTTAATATGCAACAGTGCGGATTCAGTGAGGTTGGTTTGCTTTGCTAACGATGTTCTCGGTCCGAGTACGACTTACTAAACGATTTTAAGCGAGATAGAAGAAAGGCTGTGGTGATGTCTATATTTTCAGAAGGGATAAAAAACCACCAGCGTTGCGCTGGTGGTTTTTGGGTTATTCGCTGGCGTTAAGTATTTTATTCAGCTCTTGACGTTCAGCGTTGGTCATTTCTGTTTTATTGAGGAACGGCATATCGCCACTGACGACAGCGCGGGCAATAATGCGGGATTTCCAACGTTCCACATCTTGCCATGTATCGAATACCGCGCCACTTGGTGCCACTTTAAACACATCATCTGTAGGTGTTGAACTGTGGCACTGGCCGCAGCGAGCTTCAATAATGCCTAACACTGAATGTTGCTGTTCTGTGAGTTGAAGTTCAGCTTCTACGGAAGCAGTCGCCACTGTTTCCGTCAAGGCAGACTCAGAACCTTGCGCCGCAACCACTTTTGGTGCGTGTAGCTGTGATGTTGCTTGCCAACTAATTGCAACTGCCAGCGCAAACATAGCGCCAGCACCCACATACATCACGCTCGGTTTTGACTGACCAGAGTGCTTGAGGTTGAAGTAATGGCGAATGTAAGCACTGATAAGCATAATTAAAAGCCCAATTAGCCAGCTTTGTGCGTGCTGGTAAATCATCGGATAGTGGTTGCTGATCATCAAAAAGATGATAGGCAGCGTGAAGTAGTTGTTGTGGATTGAACGGCGTTTGCCTTCTAAGCCCGGAGCTGGATCTACAGGTTCACCGGCGGCCACTTGTTTTACCATCTTCCGTTGACCCGGGATGATCTTATGGAAAACGTTGTTCACCATTATCGAACCGATCAGAGCACCCATGTGAATGAAAGCACCACGGCCACTGAACATATGGGCGAAAGCATAGAAGAATAGCGCGCCGAATAGCACTAACACGCCAATAAACAGAGGTGTTGAACGGTTCAATGGAGAACGCATTAATCCTTCGTACACAACCACGCCAAGGAAGATAGTCCCTATACCTAAACTCACAGCTTGAAGCGTGCTCAGTTCCATAACACGAGGGTCAATAAGGTAAGCTTGCGCGTTGAAGTAGTACATCCAAATTAACAACGCAGTACCTGTCAGCCACGTGGAGTAGGCTTCCCATTTAAACCAGTGCAGCTTTTCAGGCATTTGTTCTGGGCCAACTTGGTATTTGGCGACTTCATAGAAGCCACCACCGTGGAGCGCCCAAAGATCGCCTTTTATTCCTTTGTCCTGTTTCCACTTTGGCGGCGTTTCTAAAGAGTTATCTAACCAAGTGAAATAGAAACTTGCGCCAATCCATGCGACGCCGCAGATTACATGGAACCACTTGATAAATAGCGCAATCCATTCGTAGAGTTGTGGCCACATAACATTACATCCTTTTGATAAACTAATTTTCCATGAACATAGGTTTTCTCGATCACACGCTCGTCACCCAGTGTGACCAAAGCGAAAAGTTGCTCTGACAATTCCTGACAACGCAAAATGCGCTGCTTGAGCATTGGAAATGCTGTGAGATCGAGTTCCACGAAATCGGCTTCAGTGCCGATATTAAAATTGCCGATGAGGTGGTCGAGCCCCATGGCTGCCGCAGCTCCCTGAGTGCAGAGATAGAGAGATTCGAACGCATCTAAGCTCACGCCTTGTAACTGACATACTTTGTAAGCATCACTTTGGTTACGCAGCAGACTCAAACTGGTGCCTGCACCTACATCGCTGGCAATAGCGACCGGAATCCCTGCTTCTTTTGCTTTTTGATAGTCAAATAAACCACTGCCTAAAAACAGGTTCGAAGAAGGACAGAACGCAATAGAAGCGCCGTTTGCTGCTAAAGATTTAAATTCACGATCATTAAGATGCAGAGCATGACCAAACAGAGCACGGTCTCGCACTAGGTTATAGCGCTCATACACAGCTAGGTAATCGCCTTCTTCTGGGAAGAGGTCTTTTACCCATGCCATTTCACCATGGTTTTCACTCAAGTGTGTTTGAATGAAAGTGTCCGGATGCTCTTTCGCAAGTTGTCCTGCTTTTGCAAGTTGCTCTGGTGTACTGGTTGGTGCAAAGCGAGGCGTAATGGCATAGAGAGCCCGCCCATTTTTGTGCCAACGTTCGATTAGTTCTTTACTTTCACGATAGCCGGATTCAGGTGTGTCTTGCAGTTCGTCAGGACAGAAACGGTCCATCATTATTTTGCCGCAAATCATTCGTGCATCATGTCGTTCCGCTGCGGTAAAAAACGCGTTAACCGACTGCGGATGAACGGTGGCAAATACGCTGGCTGTGGTTGTGCCATGAGCAAAAAGTTGCTTGATGAAGAACTCTGCCTGAGCATCGCAGTAGTCTTGATTAGCGAACATTAGCTCTGTCGGAAAAGTATATGTGTTTAACCAATCCAACAGTTGCTTGCCATAGCTGGCAATCATCTCTATTTGAGGGAAATGCACATGAGCATCAATCATCCCCGGAATAAGCAGTCCGTGATGCTGAGTCACATGTCCTTGAATCAACAACGCTTTATTAGCTGAGATTGAAAAGAACTCTTTGGCATCTCCTACGTGGGTAATACGTCCATTTTCCACCACGAGCACGCCGTCATTCCAATACTGATAGTTCTCAGACGGTGACGATGTCACTTTTGGGAAGTGGAGTAAGCTTCCTCTGTGTACCTTTAACGTCATACTAACTACCTCGATAGCTGGAATATGAGTATGGCGAGAGAAGTAGCGGTATGTGGTAGTTTCTGTCGTCGCTTACGGTGAAATGCACGTCGATCATTGGGAAGAAAGACGCTCCGAATTGTTCTTCACAGTAAGGCTGAACGAGAAAGCGCAAAGTAAAGTTATGTTTATCAAGCGTAATGCCTTCAAAAACAGCGCGACCATCTTCGTTTGTGGCTTCCTCAGCAAGGCAATCGAAACTGCCCAAGCGATAAAGTTTTACAACGATATTTGCAGCGGGATGACCGTTAGCGGTGTCCAGTACATGGCAACTGAGTTTGTTCATAAATAAGCTTCCATTCTTATCTGACTGATTTTTTGTTGTTCTATTGCGGCTTGTTGCAACTCTTGTTCTCGAGTGCGGTTAAGGCGCGCTTTTAACATGCTGAGCATTTCATCTGCGCTTTTGTTGGTCGCGCATACGATGAAGATAAAACCGAATTTCTCTGCGTATTCTTTGTTCAGTGAAAGCAGTTGCTGCAAGGTTTCATCGGAAGCGCCTTTTACGCCGCCTTGCTCTTTTTCACTTAATGATTTTCCCTGTGCGTATTTCTTTTGCAGAGTAGAGATATCACCAATCATTGGGTGACCAGCGAACGCCTCTAGCCAATCTTGTTCTTCAAGCTCTGCAAATGCTTCCTCTGCCGCGTTTTTGAGCTCAGAAGGGTTTTTAAAAGGTATTTTGGCTTTCACCAACGATACCCATTTCTGACTGGTGCAGATTTTGTTCAGTGCTTGATCGTCGAGTTCCAAGCTCGTTCGTACTGCTGTCATTGCTTTTCTTCCTTTAAAACCTTACGAGCTTCATTTGCCTGTTTCCATTGCACTTCTTCGCTGTTGGTATCACGGTTAATGGTGTTGGCTTCTTGTTCACTGAATAAACCAATCAGTTGAGCCGCTACCGAAACAGCAACCTGCATTGGCAATTTGCCTTTCACATCCGGATGACCAATCGGGCAGGTGAGGTTATGAATGAGATCTGCGTCTGTGAGCTGTTCTTTCAAACGGAATTCAAAGCGCTGCTTTTTACCTTGTGAGCCGATAAGACCGACAAACGCGAAGCGGTTTTCTTCCAGTGCCAGACGGGTAATTTCAAAGTCGAGCCCATGATCTTGAGTCATCACAATGACATATGCGTTGTTAGGTAGTTGGCCTAACGCTTCAATTGGATTTTCCAGCAGTTCAACCTTGATGCCTTTGTCCTGTATAGGCGCAAGCCATTCGTGGCGGCTATCAACCACAGTTAACTGACAAGGCAGCTCATTTAACACTGTGGTTAATGCTTGGCATACGTGACCAGCGCCAAAGATAACCACTTGAGGTGTCTGAGTACGGAAATACTCAAACATCACCTGAACCGCGCCGCCGCAACATTGACCGAGATCCGCCGAAAGGGAGAAACGTTCAATGGAAACTTGGCTTTGATGAGAAGCTAATCCTTCTCGAGCCTGAGCAATAACTTGAAACTCAAGGTTCCCACCGCCCAGCGTGTCGAACTGGCACGCTGGTGTAATCACCATTTTTGCGCCGCTTGATCTCGGTACCGAGCCAACGTAAGCAACTACAGTTGCGATGCAATAAGCTTCGCCTTGTTGTTCAAGCATCTGGCACGCTTTCAGCCAGTGCATGCCTGGGTTGTTGAGTAGTCCATTCTTATTGAACTGATCAACATTGAACTGCTCAAAACCTTGAGGATTATGGTGTGACGGCATCTTCAGTCTCCTCCACAACATTGTGTTCAAGCCATTGAAGCTGCTCTTCACACGCTCTCAAAATGGTTTCGCCGGTAGCAGGGGCATGCAACTGCGGCGCATGTTTGTGACCACTGATAGAAGCCACTGCATCATAAGTTGCACACCAAACGCTGATTGCATGCATAAAAGGCGGTTCGCCCACCGCTTTCGAGCGATAAATACTGTGCTCTGGGTTGGCTTTCTCATACAAATCAATCTGCATCTGTTTCGGATAGTCACCAATCGTCGGGATCTTGTAGTTCATTGGACTGTTACTGAGCAGGTGACCGTCTTCATGCCATACAAGTTCCTCGGTGGTCAGCCATCCTAAACCTTGCACAAACGCGCCTTCAATCTGACCTTGGTCGATGGCTGGGTTTAAGCTGTTGCCCACATCGTGCAGAATATCCACGCGATCAACACGCATCTCTCCAGTGAGAGTATCAATCGTGACTTCGGAACAAGATGCACCTAGTGAGAAGTAGAAGAAAGGATGTCCAGTCGCGGTTTTTCTGTCGTAACCAATTTTTGGTGTTTGGTAAAAGCCGGTTGCAGAAAGAGATACACGTGCCATATAAGCTTTTTGTACCAACTGAGCCCAAGTGACGGTTTCATTCACACCTACAAGCTCGCCGTTAACGATATCGACGTCTTCAACCTTGTAGTGGTTACGTGCAAATTCCAGCAGACGCTGTTTAATCTCTAACGCTGCTTTGTGCGCTGCCATACCATTCAAATCAGCACCGGAAGATGCTGCGGTTGGTGAGGTGTTTGGTACTTTGTCTGTACGGGTAGAGGTAACCAGCACCTTGTCTAAGCTTACACCAAAAGTTTGTGCCACGATTTGCGCAATCTTGGTATGCAGACCTTGACCCATTTCGGTACCGCCATGAGAAACCTGCATAGTGCCGTCTGTGTAGACGTGGATAAGTGCACCAGCTTGGTTGAGGTGCGTTGCGGTAAACGAAATACCGAATTTAATCGGTGTTAACGACAAGCCTTTTTTCAATACAGAATGGCTTTTGTTCCATTGGTTCACTTGTTCACGGCGAGCGCGATAGTCACTGCTTTGTTCAAGCTGCTTCATGATTTCAAGCATGGCGTCGTATTGATCCACCTGCATGCCGTAAGGCGTGATGTTTTTGCCTGCTCGATAGAGGTTTTTAAGGCGAATATCGAGTGGATCTTGTCTGACGGTTAGCGCCAGCTCTTCCATCGCTTTTTCGATCACGATCATCCCTTGAGGACCACCGAATCCACGATAAGCTGTATGAGAAACCATATCTGTTTTCAGACGATTGCCTTCAATACATGCCTTACCAAGGAAATAAGCGTTGTCGGCATGGAACATTGCGCGGTCGACAATCGCATCAGACAAGTCAGGGGAGTGACCACAAATACCGTTCACTTGGATATCCGCCGCGATGATTTCACCTTGTTTGTTCGCCGCGATTTGGTAGCGGTTGTAGAACGGGTGACGTTTACCTGTCGCCGTCATATCAATACCGCGAGGCAGTCGAATTTTAACGGCACGTTTTGTGTGATAAGCGCCAAGCGATGCCAAACATGCCCATTGTGCGGCCTGGCTTTCTTTACCACCAAAACCACCGCCCATACGGCGCATATCAACCGTTACATGGTTGAAATCAACATGCAGAACTTCAGCAATCAGTTTTTGAATTTCAGAAGGGTTTTGAGTTGATGAACGTACAAAAATTCCGCCATCTTCGGTGATTTCTGCAAGGCTCACTTGTCCTTCCAGATAGAAATGCTCCTGACCGCCGACGTGCATATCGCTGTCTATGGCGATATCCGCATTTTCAAAAACGCTCTGTTCAATGTGTTTGCCCATTTGGTGAGAAGGAAGCAGCTCACTGGCGTTTTCGTGGCTTAGCACAACTTCTTCTTGTTGGTATTCAACAGAAGCTAAACGAGCGGCTTTCCATGCTTGGTCGTGAGTGGTTGCCAATACTAGCGCGATAGGCTGACCGAAATAGCGAATTTCATTGTCCAAAGCCAGCAGTGGGTCGCCTTTGAAAATAGTACCAATGTCTTTTTCACCGGGAATCGCATCCGCAGTAAAAACCTTAACTACACCGTCGGCATTCTCAACAGAAGAAAGATCCAAGTTGGTAATTTTGCCTTTGGCAATGGATGAGATGACAACAGCAGCATGAAGGCAGTTTCTTGGAGTTACATAATCATCAACAAACAAAGCTTCGCCACTCACTTGCTTATCGGCACTTTCATGTTTGTGCGGTTTGCCTACAACCTCAGTGACAGGTTGTTGCGCAGAAGTTTGAGTATCAACAGCAGTTTGTTTAAAAACAGAAGTTAATTTACGCATGTTGCACCAACCTTGTTTCAACTTGCTGTGATTCTAGGTAAAAGCGTTGCAGCAGGTTTTGTACCAGTTTTACGCGATACTCCGCAGAGCCGCGAACGTCACTTAACGGATGAATCACCTGAGTAACCTTTTGACGTGCTTTGTTGACGATAGGTTGTGTGATTGGGTGACCAACAAAGACTTCTTCTAACTCAAATAAACGCACAGATTTAGCGGCCACACCGCCTGCTGAAATAATGCAGCTCTTAACGCGTTTGTCTGAACCTATGGTCATGTTGATAGCAAAAGTGACGGTTGCAATATCGTCCTCATAACGCTTGCTGACTTTGTAGATAGCATGGAGTTGGTTTGGAGCTAAACGCGGTAGGTGAATCGCACTGATCCACTGGTTTGGTTTGATTAAGGTTTCGCGATAGCCAGTGATGTAATCTTCTGGTGCATAAAGGGTTTTGTTTACGCCATCATCCAGTTCAATTCTGCCCTGAAGGCTCATAAGTAGTGGTGCAATATCACCAATAGGCGAGGCATGACCAAGGCTTCCGCCCAGTGTTGCTCGGTGGCGGATGGTCAAACTGCCCAAACGTTCAATCACTTCATCCGTGGTTGGGAAGTGTTTCTTCATAAATTCATGAACAATGTTCATCGGCACCGCTGCGCCGATACGCCAGCCTGAGGTGGTTTCGGTAATACCAAGTAGGTCATCAACGTGTGAAATATCAATCAGTTCGGGAATGGATTTCAGTTGTTGCGTGACTTCCAGCGACAAATCAGTACCACCAGCAATCAGTTTTGCATTCGGATGTTCAGCACGTGCTTTTGCCAGAGCTTGACGAGTGGTTGGCTTAATATACTGAGCACTTTCTAACGGCTGAACAGATTTCATCCATGCTTTAACGCTTTCGATTTCAGCGCTAAGAGGATCTTCAATCTCAGTGGTTGCAATGGTGTTGGCGGCTTCAATCAGAGGGCCATAACCGGTACAACGGCATAAGTTACCTGCTAAGAAATCTGCAGGGTGTTGTGGTTTTTCGGTTTGTTTGGAAAGTGCGTACAACGACATCACAAAACCCGGCGTGCAGAATCCACATTGTGTACCGTGTTTATCTACCACTATTTGTTGAACAGGGTGGAGTTGCTTGCCCTGTTTTAGATGTTCTACCGTAACGACCTGTTTGCCATGCAGTGAGTGAATTGGCGTAATGCAGGCGTTTATTTGGCGATAATTGACGTTATCACCCTCTAAGCTGACTAAAACGACAGTACAAGCTCCGCAGTCGCCGCTTGCGCATCCTTCTTTAGAGCCCGTCATCTGCTTTTGTTCGCGCAGGTAGTTCAATAGCATGGTATCTGCTTTGGCAGACGCCACTTTGACGACCTCACTATTAATCATTAGCTCTAACATAACTTCCTCTCTCCCTTTCTAATTGTAGCTTTAGCCTTACTTTCTGCGCTTCCTTGCTTCAATGAGTATGGGTTTTTGTTATTAAACTTGTCCAACTGGTCAACTATTGGGTTAAAAAAAGACTCGTCTGCTGTGAGCAAGCAGACGAGTCCCGACGTGATTAATTAGGAATTTTTGCGTCGATACCTTCAACGTACCAGTTCACTGCTGCTAGCTCTTTGTCTGTTAAAGAGTGACCTGCTGGTATAACTTCCTTGCCTTGGTTATCTTTCATCGGGCCAGTAAATGGAACGATTTCGCCTGAAATGATCTTCGCTTCTGTGTCAGAAATTGCGTTTTTGATTGCTTCAGGAAGGCTAGGGTTGATAGCAACAATTTGTAGCAACTCATCTTTTAGACCGCCCCAGTAGTCTTCTGGTTTCCAAGTACCGTCCATAACCGCTTGCACAGTTTTGATGTAGTGTGGTGCCCAGTGGTCACGTACAGAGAACATATGTGCTTTCGGTGCAAAGTGGCTCATATCAGAGGCTTGACCAATAGCCATCATGCCGCGTTTTTCTGCTGCAATCAGTGGCGCTGGGCTGTCAGTGTGTTGAAGAATAATGTCTGCGCCTTGATCCATCAGTGCGTTCGCAGCATCCGATTCTTTACCTGGGTCGTACCAAGTGTTCACCCAAACGATTTTTAGTTTGATATCTGGGTTTACGCTTTTCGCGCCAAGATAAACGGCGTTGATATCACGAATAACTTCAGGAATTGGGAAAGTTGCAATGTAGCCAAGCGTGTTTGATTTTGTTGCCATACCCGCAGCAACACCCGATACATAACGACCTTCGTAAGTACGAAGTACGTAAGTACCTAGGTTTTTATCCATTTTGTAACCCGTCGCGTGTTCAAACGTTACTTTAGGGAAGCGTTTAGCAGCTTTCGCTGTTGGGTTCATAAAGCCGAATGAAGTAGTGAAGATAACTTCATTGCCTGACTTAGCGAGCTGAGTGATAACGCGTTCAGCATCCGCGCCTTCCGGTACGTTTTCCACGAATGTAGTTTGCACTTTGCCGTTGAAGTGTTTTTCCATTTCCAGACGGCCTTGGTCGTGCTCATAGCTCCAACCGTGGTCGCCAACAGGACCTACGTATACAAAACCGACTTTCATCGGATCTTCCGCAAGGGTAGAAGTTGAAAACACTGCAGACACTGAAAGTGCTGCAACCGTCATCCACTGATTTATTTTCATGAAATTCTCCATTTCAAAGATATCGCTATTTTAAGATAGCTATTTGGTTGTCCATTTTTGCTCGCAAAAGTGTATTGATAGGGAATTGCTTACAAAAAATTCGTGATACGAGATTGTTAGCAAAAAGTTGACCAACTGGTCGTGTTTTGAATAATTATTTTCGAATGGGCTTGTAAGCATTGTGCACAAAGGGGTTAGATATATTGTATACAGTCAGTATAGACACTGATGGGAAATTAACTTTAAGTGGATGTTTTACAATGGTGCTTACATGTATACAAAACGCACCATTTTGATGCGCTGAAAAGCTTGGATAAATACAGCTAAATAGAGAAGACTTTTTGAATAAATGCAGCGATATACCAAACAGAAAGCCCGCAAAAGCGGGCTGGTTTTTATCTGTTGTTATTGACGTTTGGGGTCGAACGGTTTGCCTAAACTCATTGGTGTTGCCAGTTTTTGACGCAACTCATTCGAGCTCAGTAACACCATGACAACGACCGTTGCCACATAAGGTGTCATCGCGAGCAGGTTAGGAGAGATGTCGATTCCGGCTCCCTGCATCATCAAATGCATGATGGAAGTAAAACCGAATAAGTATGCACCCAACACCAGATAACCAATGCGCCACGAAGCAAAAACAACCAGTGCTAACGCGATCCATCCGCGACCTGCGGTCATGTTTTCCATCCACATCGGTGTATACGATAACGACATGTAAGCTCCCGCAAGACCTGCTAATGCTCCGCCAAGCAATGTGACCATGTAACGAACTTTAATCACTTTAATACCTAATGCGTTCGCTGAGTGCGGGTTTTCACCCACGGCGCGAATAACAAGACCAATACGTGTTTTGTGCAGAGTCCACCAAGCTGTGCCGACAAGGATAAAACTTGCGTACACCAAAATGTCATGGTTAAACAGCAGCGGACCAAAGAATGGAATATCACTGAGTAAGGGAATCGCGATTGGCTTAAACCCTTGAATGGTACTGCCGACTAAGCTTCCGCCTAAGAACGCACTAAGCCCTGTTCCAAAGATAGTGAGAGCCAAGCCGGTTGCTACCTGATTTGAGCTAAGCGTGAGCGTTAATACACCAAATAACCAAGCCATCATCATACCTGCGAACATGGCAACCAAGACGCCGACGAGCAAGCTGCCCGAAACCATAGCACCAGCAAAACCGGCCATTGCACCCATCAGCATCATGCCTTCCTGACCAAGGTTTAGTACCCCAGTCTTCTCACAAATTAACTCGCCCAAAGCGATGATAAGCAAAGGGGTACCTGTTTTTAGTGCCGCGATAAACAGCGACTGAATTAGCATTGCATCCATTATGCGGCTCCTTTCTCATTAACCAGTGAACTAGCGGTTTTCTTGCTTAAAGAACGATTCGGCACGAATCGGTAGTAGATTAAAAAATCACACGCTAATAAGAAGAAGAGCAAAGTGCCTTGGAACAAACCAGTGACGGCTGTCGGCAGGTTAAGTTCAATCTGTGCTAGGTCACTTCCCATGTAAAGGGCACCCATAAACAGGGCAGCGATAATCACACCTATTGGATTCAAACGGCCAAGATAAGCAACGATGATAGCAGCATATCCATATCCCGGTGACACCGAAGGAACAAGTTGACCAATTGGTCCCATCACTTCAGCAGCGCCAGCAAATCCAGCCATTGCACCCGCGAATAACATTACGCCCCATACCAATTTGTTTTCGGAAAAGCCTGCGTATTTCGCAGCAGCACGCTCAGAACCCATGACACGCAACTTAAAACCGGGCAATGTTTTGAACAACATTAATCCTGCTGCTATTGCGACGATCACCGCAATCACAATTGACATAGTTGCACGCCCAGATTCCGTCAGAGGTGACATCATGACCGCATCGACGAACATAGCCGATTCAGGAAAACCAAAGCCAGAAGGATCACGCAGAGGGCCATGCACCGCCCAAAGCAGGATATACAAGCCGATGTAGTTAAGCATGATAGTGGTAAGAATAATGTTGGTGTGAAAACGGCGGTTTAGCCAAGTGGGAATGCCTGCCCATAATGCACCTGCGATAACACCCGCACCAACGGTCAGCAGGAAAGTACCAAAGCCGGAATCGTCAGTAGCAGTTACCGCTACCGCGCTGCTGGCAACGGCACCAATTAATAATTGACCTTCAGCACCGATGTTCCACATGTTTGCTCGGTAACATAGCGCCAAACCAATCGCACACAACATCAGTGGTGCGGATTTTACCAACAGCTCTCCTAAGTTGTAGCTGTCTGAAAATGGCATCAGAACAAATACTTGAAAGGCTTTGATTGGGTCAACATCCAACCAGACAAACATCAGGCTGGATACCGCCATAGTTAGTGCGACAGCGATGAACGGAGAAAGCCAAGACATCATCTTAGAGCTTTCTAAACGAGGTTGAACCTTAAGCATTTGCGACCTCCACATGAGAAACGAAACCACCGGCTATCCATTCCCCAATTTGATCGATAGAGGTATTGCTGGTTTTCACTGCATCTGACACTTGACCTTCATAAATTGCGGCTAGGCGGTCACACAGAATAAACAGTTCGTCGATATCTTCAGAGACAACAAGAACCGCTGTGCCAGCATCACGCAATGCGATGAGCTGACGGTGAATGGCACTGGCAGCACCGATGTCGACGCCCCATGTTGGATGCGCACAAATAATAACTTTCGGTTGCTGAGCGACTTCACGTCCCATAATAAACTTCTGTAAATTACCGCCTGAAAGGCTCTTAGCTTGAGAGTTTTCATTGCGGCATTTCACTTGGTTGTTGCTGATAAGCTGCTTGGCAAGTTGTTTGAGCTTAGGAAAATTAATGACACCACGAGAGCTTAGTGCACGAGAGTGAGTGAGCAGGGTGTTTTCTTCCAAACTCATTTCGGGAACGGCTCCCTGACCAAGGCGGTTTGCTGGCACGTAGGCAAGGCCAAGCTCGCGTCGTTTACCTGCGTCCCAATCACCAATGTTGATCTGCTGCCACTGAATGCTGTCTGCGTTGCTACGCGTGTCTTCACCACTGAGTACAGCAAGCAAATCTTCCTGACCGTTACCTGCAACACCTGCGAGACCGAAAATTTCGCCAGCGCGGAGTTGCAGATTTACTTTCTCTAGACCACAACCGAAAGGGTGAGAAGGAGAGAGTGTCAGATTGTTTGTTTGCAGAATGACATCGCTGGTTTCGGTTTTTGGGTAGCTTTCCGATAGCTGGGTTTCATCCCCCACCATCATTCGTGCAATCGAGTTTGGTGTCTCTTGGCTCGGGTCACATTCCCCCGTGACTTTTCCGCCACGTAAAATCACTGCGCGATGGCATAAAGAGGTGACTTCTTTCAGCTTGTGACTGATGAATAAAATGGCGCAACCTTCGCTCGAAAGTTGGTTAAGCACTTCAAACAAGCCTTCGATTTCTTGAGGTGCAAGTACGGACGTAGGCTCATCGAGGATCAGTAGTTTGACGTCCTGAATCAAACAGCGAAGTATTTCAACACGTTGCCTTTCTCCGATACTCAGACTGTGCACATATCTGTCTGGGTCCACATGCAGTTTGTATTGTTCACTTTTGGCGATGATAAGTTTGCGTAAATCCGAAACTGAGTCGAGAAATTCCTTGTCCAACCCTAGTTGAATGTTTTCCTGTACAGTCAGTGTCTCGAATACGGAAAAGTGTTGAAACACCATGCCGATACCCATTGCTCTTGCTTGGTTTGGCGAGCTGATAGTGACTTCGTGGTTATTCCACATGATCGCCCCTTCACTTGGGCTATTAATGCCATATATCATTTTTACCAGCGTTGATTTTCCTGCGCCGTTTTCCCCTAACAGTGCAAGGATCTCTCCTTGATGGAGTTTCAAATTCACTTTGTCATTCGCCACGACGCCGGGGAAGAACTTACTGATGTTCCACAGCTCGAGTAGTGGTGTGTCCATGTTGAGCAGATTCCTTTCCAATTATTTTTACGGCTATTTTTGTTTAATTATTTGTTCTTCTATTGAATTTATAAAAGCCAAATGCAAAAACCTGACCAAGTGTTCAACATCAACAGGCGTAAGGCTTAGCATTGAGAACTCACCTTTGCGTTGCTTTATATTGGTGCAGAGTGTTGAAATTGGTGCAAAAAATAGACACTTGACAACAACGGGCTATCCATTGATTACTTTAAATATAAGCCTAAATTGAAGGGAGTTCTTTTGGATACTGAACTTGCGCAGCACAAGCGGACTATTTCTGGAGAAATACGCAGGCGTAACGAAACGTTAATTTTGCAAGCCGCGGCCGATGAATTTGTAAAACACGGATATAAAGGAACATCAGTTCAGGCGATAGCGGACAGAGTTAATTTGCCAAAAGCCAATATTCTGTATTACTTCAAGTCGAAAACAGGGCTGTATAAGGCGCTACTCAAAGACATTTTAGACTTATGGAATGAGGGGTTTTCGGAAGACGCAGCCAATATGCCGCCCGAGACAGTGTTACACAATTATATTGTTGGCAAGATGCGCTACAGCCGCACACATCCACAGGAGTCGAAGATCTTTGCACAGGAGATCATTCAAGGTGCACCTAATATTCGGGATGAAATTCAGTTTCCGGTGGTGGAGTGGGCTACCGGTAAATCATCAGTGATTCAGACATGGGTGGATAAAGGTTTAATTCTTCCTGTTGAGCCTTTGTATCTGCTGTTTTTGATTTGGAGCTCAACTCAGTTCTATGCAGATTTTGACACTGAGATTGAGTTGATCAAAGGGGCACCCATGTCAGAAAGTGAATTTGAAGACGCACAGAATTTTTTGGTTAACATAATAATCCGCGGTTTAGCGGTAGAAACGTCATAGGTAAAAGTGAGGGAAACTTGAGTCAGCCAATGTTTGAAATACCTATTTTTGGTATTGGAATCGCAGGAAATTTTGCAGGGCATCTGCAACAAACAGGTGAAGAAAAGGGTTTACAGGGAAGCGTTGATACGCAGAGTCCACAGGCGTTGTTCCCTTTTTATGTTCCGGGTGCCAATGAATCCTATCTGAACCTCAATCCATACTCATTCGATGTTCTTATGCTACCTAGCGATCCTACCGCGAAAGTGCAAATGGAGCCCGAAATTGCGCTAATTACCAAGGTCAAATATTTAGGAACCTCTTTGCTTGGTTTTGAACCAGAAGGGATGACCTTGTTTAATGATGCAACTTACCGTAACGCTGTCGCTGATAAGCTGGCTCAGAAGAAGAACTGGGGGGCTGCGTCTAAAGGGATAGCAAGTAAAGTTATTCCTCTTTCAGACTTCAGCAAAAATGCCGACTTAGATAAGTACCGTTTTTGCAGTTTTCTTGGCAGAGACAACCAATGGAATCTCTGTTGCAATGACGTTTCATTGGGCGATTACAGCTACAGTTATGAACAGTTAATAGCGTGGCTAGTCAGCCAGAGCAATGCACAGAAAAACGAAGGTGCTTTGCATTCTATTCAGGAATTATTAGGTCAGGCGGGTTATCCCGAACGTATTTTGATCTCACTTGGCTCTTCTCGCTACACACTATTCGGTGAAAGTCATCAACTGAGTTCTAAAGACAAAGTGTGCGCTGTACTGTATGACTCTACACGTATTGATCTTGATGAGATTCAGTCGTTTGTTGAGCGTGGGGAAGCGCAACAGTTGAAACGCAATCACGTTGTTTTATTGCAAGAGTGTCAATG
Source organism: Vibrio sp. C8 (assembly GCF_054051265.1). Classification (NCBI taxonomy): domain Bacteria; kingdom Pseudomonadati; phylum Pseudomonadota; class Gammaproteobacteria; order Vibrionales; family Vibrionaceae; genus Vibrio; species Vibrio sp. C8. Next base: position 105,891 of record NZ_JBPAOE010000052.1, on the reverse strand, counting down.
AAACAGGCACTTGTTACATATGAATATGTAGAACGGCTTATCGGATGCAGGTAAGCCGTTTTTCGGTTCGGCGCATTGATTATACCCAACGACTTTATTCCTCACCTATAGAATGCATTTCTGAACCTCTCTAATAAGCCATTGAACGCTGTCTTGGCTATCGTAAAGCTGATGGGTAAAAATACTCAGCGATAATTCGGGTATGTTTGGGGGTAACTCCACAATTCTAACTGGTAGCATTTTGCATAGTTCCGTCGCGATTCTAAGGGGAACGCACATCAAATTACTGGTATTTGATGTAACCAACCCACCTACAGCATAACTCTGCACAATCATCGAAATCTGACGTGCCTGATGTTGTTCCAGCAACCATCGTTCAATGGGATCGGCTCCGGAGTTGATCAAAGGTAAGTGTATCTGTGGAGTCTGAAGAAAAGTTTTAAAATTCAGCTTGTTGGGTAGTGGGTTGTTATTTGCGACAATCCCAACGTATGGGTCAGTGAGCCAGTGATACCGATGGTAATATCGAGGCATTGATTGCAAGTGATCAACACCCAAAGTTAAGTCTATATGCCCTTGTTCAACACGTTCCATCTGCATGTTTTCAGAAAGGATTTCAATTGCGATTCTGACGTTTGGTGCGTTCTTTTCCAGTGCCTTTCCTAGACGCGGTAAAGCATAAAACTCAAAGTAATCAATTGCGCCAATGTAAAACGTTTTTGCATCCACGCTCGGGTTAAAAGGTTTGGTTTTAGCAAATGCCATATCGATGGAAGATAGCCCTTTTTGAATGTCTGGCAACAGCATTTGAACCAAAGGTGTGGGCTCCATCCCTTTGCGAGTTTTAATAAAAAGCGGGTTATCAAAACGGTCTCTCAGTTTTGAAAGCACATGGCTTGCAGCAGATTGACTCATAAACATTTTCTGGGCAGCTTTTGATAAGTTTCTTTCTTTTTCCAGTACGACGAGCAATCGCAACTGGTTGATATCCATATCCATAAGTTATCGAAATCTCTCATATAAAAATAAAAATTTTGCATTTCAATAATAACCTAACAAGGGTTAAAAATATCTACAAGTTTTGACTATCAATTAAGGGAATAAAATGAGAAAAGTCACTGTTGCCGCAACTCAGATGCCATGTTCGTGGAATATTGAAGATAATGTCGCAAGAGCTGAACAGCTTGTACGTGAAGCTGCTGCACAAGGTGCACAAATCATTCTTTTACAGGAGCTATTCGAAACGCCGTATTTTTGTATTGAAATTAGCGAGGGTTACCACAAGTTGGCTTCAACTCTGGAAGAAAATGACACTTTTAAAAGACTTACTGCCCTCGCTAAAGAACTGCAAGTTGTTCTGCCTTTCAGCTGGTTTGAGAGAGCAGGGAACGTCAAGTTCAATTCTGTTGCAGTGATTGATGCAGACGGTTCTTTATTGGGGGTTTACCGCAAAACACATATTCCAGATAGTGACGGTTACCTAGAAAAATATTATTTCAGCCCTGGTGATACTGGCTTCAAAGTTTGGAATACATGTTATGGTCGTATTGGTGTGGGTATCTGTTGGGATCAATGGTTCCCAGAAACAGCAAGAAGTATGGCTCTTCAAGGCGCGGAACTTCTGTTTTTTCCAACGGCTATTGGTAGCGAACCAAGTCAGCCGCAACTCGATTCTCAACCAGCATGGCAAAATGCAATGCAAGGTCATGCTGCTTCTAATGTTATGCCAGTCATTGCTTCCAACCGCATTGGTCGTGAACAGGCACAAACTCGTGATTTAGAAATCAACTTCTTTGGCTCATCATTCATTGCTGATTACAACGGTGAAATTTTGGCAAAAGCAGACCGCGAAACTCAAGGTATTCTCGTTCACGAGTTCGACCTAGACGAAATTGCATTCCAACGAAGTGCATGGGGGCTGTTCAGAGACAGACGCCCAGAGCAATACAAGCACCTTCTAACACTTGATGGACAACTATAGGACTGGTGTCATGGAAGACAAAAAAATGGGCGTAACGCCTTTAGCACTATTTAGCCTATGTGCAGTGTTAGTAGTGGATACTCTAACAGCATCTGCATCTATTGGGGTTAGCTCGCTAGGATGGTGGGCGTTAATTTTGGTGGTATTTGTACTGCCATACGGTTTAATTACTTCTGAACTCAGCTCTGCTTATCCGGGTGAAGGTGGGATATACGATTGGGTTAAACGAGCATTCGGCTCCAGTTGGGCGATTCGTACCACTTGGTTCTATTGGATTAACGTTGGATTGTGGATGCCCGCAGTATATATCTTGTTTGCTGGTACGTTTGCCGAACTGTTTGCTTCAGAACTTTCATTGTTTGCTCAAGTCGCAATGTGTATTGCTCTAACTTGGTTAACGGTATGGGTGTGCAATATCTCTGTAGATATTGGTGTTTGGGTAACAAACTTCTGTGCGGTATTGAAAGTGATCATCATTTCAGTGTTAGGTATCGGTGGTTTCATCTATGCCGCAAATAATGGTTTGGCGAATGAATTCAGTTTTGAAGCAGTTTTGCCTTCTTTTGACTCAGGAGTTGCCTTTCTTCCTGCTTTGGTTTTCAACCTTATGGGCTTTGAATTGGTTGCCACAATGACCAAAGAGATGAAAGATGTTAAACAGATGCCGAAAGTGGTCTTCTTAGCAATAACGGTAACTGCTTTACTTTATGTGATTGGTACTTTGGGCATCCTAATGGCACTACCAGTCGAAGAAGTCGGATTGGTAACTGGAATTATCGATACGTTAAGAGTCTTGTTCGGTGACGGTGCATTCGGTCATTTTATGACTATGGCATTAGGCGTCGTCACTTTGATTACTTTCATCGGTAATATGGTGAGTTGGACGATGGGATCAAGTCGTGCTGCTGCCGAATCCGCAAGAGAGGGGGAGCTTCCAGAAGTTCTAGGTAAAACTTCTAGCCGTTATAAAACACCTGTAGGGGCTAATGTGTGTACGGGTATGGTTTCCAGCGCTGTCATTGTAATTTATGCGTTCTTTGCTAATAGTAACGATGAACTGTTCTGGTCTATATTCGCTTTCTCTAGCTGTGTGTTCTTAATGCCGTACCTATTCATGTTCCCAGCTTACCTAAAACTTCGATTATCAGATTCTGCTTGTCCACGTCCCTTTAAAGCTCCAGGTGGCATAATGGTACAGGCAGTTATGACGTTGATTTGCTTGCTCATTATTCTTCAGGCAGTGGTTCTTTTCATCTTTCCTGATGTGATAGCTGGTACGATAGATTGGCAGTACACAGGGCCAGTATTGGTGGGTGTTATTGCAACAATCATGATTGGTGAGTTGCTTCTAAAGCGTGCTTATTCTCAAACTAAATCCTCAAGTGTGAGAGGTATAGCATGAGCAAAATTATTGAGGGTTTTCCTAAAGATTTTGGTTTTCGTATGCCCGGTGAACATGAACCACAAAGTGAAGTCTGGATGGCTTGGCCAATTCGCGGTGACAACTGGCGGTTTAGTGGAAAACTGGCGCAGCAAGCATTTGTAGAAGTTGCTCACGCGATCTCTCAAACGACTCAGGTGGTGATGCTGGTTGCACGTGAGCAATATGCAAACGCCCGTTCTCAGTTATCGGATCACATAAAAGTTGTGGAGATGTCCTACAACGATTGCTGGATGCGAGACATTGGGGCAACGTACTTAGTGAATGACAATGGGCAGCGTATGTGTGTAGATTGGCATTTTAATGCCTGGGGGGGATTGAACGATGGTTTGTATTTCCCGTGGGATTTGGATGACGTTGTTGCGGACAAAATGGCAAACATCACTGGCGATAACCTATTTAAAGCGCCACTTGTATTGGAAGGTGGCTCAATCCATAGTGACGGTGACGGTACAATCTACACCACAGAAGAGTGCTTGCTTCACCCAAGTCGAAATCCACATCTATCGAAGCTTGAGATTGAAGAATTATTGCTAGCATATCTTGGTGCAGAGAAAGTGATTTGGTTGCCTAACGGACTATACAACGATGAAACCAACGGCCATATCGATAATATATTGCACGTGGTGAACCCTGGAGAAGTTGCCCTAACTTGGTGTGAGGATGTAAGTGATCCTCAATATGTGATTAGCCGGAATGCTTATGATGTGTTGAGCACTCAACTTGATGCAAAAGGGCGGTCAATCAAGGTTCACAAATTGCCAATGCCAGGTCCTCTTTATATTGAAGAGCATGAAGCCTTTGGCATCGATCAAAGTGAAGGTATGGTGCGAGAAACTGGAGAACGCCTTGCCGCATCTTATGCAAACTTCCTTATCACAAATGGTCGAATCGTTTTTCCTTTGCTGGATGCCAATAATGATGCACTTGCCAAAGGTGTGTTGGAGGAAGCATTTCCCGGATATGAAGTGATTGGTGTGAACGCCAGAGAAATACTTCTAGGTGGCGGAAATATTCACTGTATTACGCAGCAAGTTCCAAGTCTTAGCTAACTCCAAATCGTAAGATTAAACAACAATACGCACCAACGTGACCAAGCTAGTGTCGCTTTGGTGCGTATTTATTAGCTGATTTAAACCAAAACAACTTGATGAAATCCGTTGAAGTCACATGAATCAACAACATTATCTTCAGGCGACTATCTATGTTGAACATCTTTACTGCGAGTTTATTTAAATGGTATCGCTGAAACTATTTTTAGAAAACGCATTCGCGTTTTTGTTGAGATACATAGCATGGTCAGCTTTAGTGATTAGTGTGCCAATATCAATGTTTTTATCGTTATAAATCGCGTAGCCAATACTCAAGCTAGGCTTGATTTCTTTGTTGTTATGGAAAAAGGATTCACTTTCTATTTTGTCTTTAATCGATTGCGATACCTTGTTTACCTTTTCTGGGAGGTAGATGTTGTTCAAAATGACGAGAAATTCATCTCCACCAATTCTTGCAACTGTATCTGTAGTACGAACATGTTCTTTCAACTTCATACTGACAAATTGCAAAAATCTATCCCCGACATCATGTCCGAAATTATCATTCACTGACTTGAAGTCATTTACGTCGATACTTAAAAGGGTAAAAAATTGCCCATTGTAGCCACGATTTGACATTTTCTTGAGCAACTTATTGATATAACGCCGGTTTGGGAGATGCGTTAGTTCATCTTGCATTGCGGCTTTATGAATGGTTTTGTAGTTCCGATACATTAAGAAAAACAGTGCATAAATCAGAAATATTGCAAATATCTCAATCGAAATGATCGCTTGTTCGATGAATGTCAGATGTGGACTATCGCTAAGATTATATTTGGCCACCAATTGCCAGCGTCCATAAGGCAAGTTGATGAAATGCTGAATGTCTGGCTTATCAAAGGTTTCCTTCTCACCATATATCAGCTTCGGCGCATCGGTTACGTTTCTAATTGCAATATCTGCGTCGATAACATCGTAAATACCACTGTTTTCCATTAATTTTTCGTAATCGATAACGACGCTTACTGTGCCCCAATAGGTTTTGTTGTATGGGAAATCTGAATATATTGGATAGCGAGCGATCAGACCTTTTCCACCTTGTACCAGATTGACAGGGCCATCGATATATAGATGTTGATTTTGTTTAGCCAATTGAATGGCTTTGTATTGCTCTGGAATACGTGACAAATCAACCCCTAACGCGGATTCGTTACCCTTGAGTGGATAAATATAGGTAATCACATTGTTTGGTGAAGCAGTTACATTTCGTACATGCTGGGATTTGCTCAAAAGTTGGCTTGCGACCAAATCCCATTTTTTAAAGGTAGTGTTCGGTTCAATGGTGATTAGGGTTGCCAGGCTATCAGCAAGAAAAGTATCCATAAAAATGGAAGCTTCAAAGTTGGAACGAACAAGAGAGATGCTATTAGCAACAACCATTTCCACTTTTTTCGATTCTTGACCGACATAATGGTTTTTTATCGCTATTGAAATTGGCGCAGCAATTGCAAAAAAAGCAATGGAAATTAAGGCAAAAATGAAATCTGTTTTCTTGTTATATGACACGTAGTTATGTATCCAGAGTATTGAACAGCTGAGTAACTAATCTTTTAGGCTCACGTCGTCGAAACGAAAACTGCCAAGTTGCAAAAATAACTTTTGGCTACAAATATATTTATAGTTCTATTTATATAAATGCATCAATTTCTGACCAAAAAACATTTTTGATGTAAATCAAATATACAGTTTGAGTTAATATATGTGAAGTAACTCGTAAATAATTTGTGGTTTGTCCCGGCTTCTTATCGGTATCAGGATTCATGATTTAGAACAAACTGAGGTCGATTTTGAAAGCTTTATAAAGGTTCGTTAGCAGGAGAATTTGTATTGTTACTGTATCTTACTGATATTCGTTTAGTTCATTCGTGAGATCAGCAACTGTATCAGTATCTTCTCATAGACTTTTTGCATTAAGCGTGGTGATATCTAGTGAGTAAATCATTATTAATCGTGATGTAATTGACGTTACTAGAGAAGGAAGTAAAACGTTAAATGATCTCTTCCCATTATTCTTCTGCCATCCGTTTTATTATTTGCATTGTTTTACCAATGTTTTTGCCTGTCATTGCTTGGGCAAAAGCTAACCCTATGACGCCTAATTCGCTCTCTGACTATTACGTTGACACTTGGACTTCGACAGAGGGATTGCCTCATAACAGTATTAATGCGATTGCTCAAACTCAGGATGGTTACCTTTGGTTTGCCACGTGGGAAGGTGTTGCTAGGTATAACGGCTTGGAGTTCAAGCTTTTCGACCGTAGCCCTGTTACACACATGTTGGACTCGGGCACCCGAGCTTTGGTTTCCGATAATAACAATGCACTGTGGGTTGGCGGTGCAAGAGGGAGTTTAAGTCTAAGATCTGGCTTTAATTGGCTTGCGCAAGACGCAGCTCCGAGTATGGTCAACCATGTACTGATTGATCACTCTGGCAATCAATGGTTGGCGATTGAAGGTCAGGGTGTTGTACGTAGGCAACGAAATGCTGACACTTCCTTTGGCGAGAGTGCTTGGATATTAGAAAATATCAGTGCTTACCGACTGATCAAAAATAGTGAGAATGAGATATTTGTTGGTACTGAGAAAGGTTTGTACCAGCTTTCTGAGCATTCCTCTACGAGAATTGAAACTACCCAGTTTGATAAAGTTTATTATCTTTCGTTGGCTCATAACGGGGATCTTTTTATAGGCACAAACCGTGGTGCTTGGCGCTATGATGGAAAAGAATTGTCTCTGATTGATCCAAGAATCGATAAGACAGTTGTCACTGTTGTCGAGCAGGATTCTGCTGGAAACATCTGGTTGGGTACCATCAATAAAGGCTTAGCGCGTTTATCGGACAATACACTAGAGTTTTTGGATGCCAGCAAAGGCTTACCGAATAATCGTGTGCTTTCCTGGTATCAAGATATTGAAGAAAGTATTTGGGTAGGAACTAATGGCGGTTTGATTCGCCTTCGTAACGCGCCTTTTATGTCTATTACTCAAGATAAAGGTTTAGTAGGCAATTATGTTCGCACTGTTCTGTCTATTGCCGACGAAACGCTTTTAGTCGGTTCAAGCAATGGTTTAAGTCTTATCAAACAGAGCTGTGCAGAACCTGCTTTAAATGATGATATTTCATTATCGGTATTGAGCTTGGCCAACGCGTCAGATGGTGGCGCTTGGGTAGGTACTTATCAGAACGGCCTGATGAAATGGAATAACGGTGCGATTGAGTCGATTCTGACTGATAAAGACGGCTTGCCGACTAACGAAGTTCGAGCAATTTTAGAAGACAGCAAATACAACCTTTGGATAGGAACTCCGTTTGGCGTGGTGAAGAAACAACCTGACGGCAGAATGCAACATTTTACTCAGCAGAATGGCCTTAGTGACGATTATGTCATGGCATTGGCTGAAGATGAGTTAGGTCATATCTGGGTTGGTACAGGAGTAGGCGTTGGATATTGGGACAACAGTAAATTCGTCAAACTAGAGCTAGACCAATTGGAACAGGCTCAATATGCTTTTGGATTCTATATTGAACCCGGATATGTATGGATTGCAACAGACAGGGGTATCGTCCGCTATCGTTTGTCTGACCAATCTGCGGCGCTTGTTGGGCGCCCTCAGGGATTGCCAATCGATAAGTTTTTCCAGATTCAAAAGGATGACGATGGCTACTTCTGGTTGTCGAGTAATAGAGGTATCTGGAAGATCAATGCAGCCAAAGCTCATGAAGTCGCTGACGGAAATGAATCAGCTATTGTGTTTGAGCACTTTGATGAAACGGACGGTATGGCGAGTAGCCAAGCGAATGGCGGTTCTAACCCTGCTTCGGCTAAACTCGGTAGCGGTTCAATCTATTTTGCTACAGCGAAAGGTGTCGCTTCCATACATCCCAATAAACTTCATACTTTAAGCAGCAATCCACTACCGCTGGTCTTGCAGTCTGTCCGTTTTGATTCGAATTACATTAACCCTGAAGCGACGCCTATTGTGCCAGCCGGAACGAGCAGAGTATCAATTAACTATGTCGGGTTGGGTTATGTGATGTCTGAGCGGATTCAATATCGTACCAAGTTGGAAGGTTTTGATAATACATGGTCTGAGCGCAGAAATTCTCGTAGCGCAGAATTTACTAATTTACGTCCCGGTCACTATAAGTTTTTGGTCAGTGCCCGTTATCCTTATGGTAACTGGACACAAGCTAAAGTGCTCTATGAGTTTGATGTAGAACCTCTATTCTGGCAGAGAAAAGAAGTCATCGTATTTTTCATTTTTTCAATGTTTGCAATGATTGGTTCCGGAGTGTTATGGCGAATTCAAAGCTTGAAAAGTAGTGAGCAGCGCTTGAGACAGCAAGTTGCATTGCAAACGTATGAACTTCGCTCTCAGGCAACCATGTTTGAGAAGTTGTCTCACGAAGATGAATTAACAGGCTTAGCTAACCGCAGAGCATTTGACTCAAAACTTCAAGAATTGTTTGACGCTGCGAGAGATAGTGGTGAAGTATTGCAACTTGCAGTGCTTGATATCGACCACTTTAAACGTATCAATGACAAATATTCACATTTAGTGGGTGATCACGCCATTGTGGAAGTGGTCAGTGTTTTAAAACGCCATATAGAACCAAATACATTGTTGGCTAGGTGGGGCGGAGAAGAGTTTACTCTTTTGTTTGTCAGTGATACTCATCAATCAGACGACTATTTGGAACGTTTACGCTCGGCAATAGAAGCACATAGTTTTGACGATGTAGCTTTGCAATTGAGGATCACAGTAAGCATCGGTGTTTCAAGCAGTGAATACCTTTCTGGTTATGAAGATCTTTTGAAACTAGCAGACCATGCATTACTGAAGGCAAAGCGTAATGGCAGAAACAGGGTTGAGAGAATAAGCGTTTAAAGAAATAAAAAACGGTCGCAATTAGCGACCGTTTTTTTATGGTGTCTTATTTGTTTACCGCTATCAGAAAACCTTACACGCAAACCCTTTAAGATAGAAACCTTCTGGATACGCGGTATCTGTTGGGTGGTCTGCGGCTTGTTCAAAACGCTCTACGAATTTCACGTCTCTTCCGGCGTCGAGAGCCGCATCAGCAATGATTTTTTGGAACAGAGCTTGGTCCATTAAACCTGAACATGAGTAAGTCAGCAGTGTACCGCCCGGTTTTAAAATTTGCATCGCTAGCATGTTGATGTCTTTATAGCCACGGCATGCACCGTTCAGTTGAGCTTTTGACTCCGCGAACTTTGGTGGATCCATAACAACCACATCAAACTGAGTACCTTGATCGCGATATTCACGAAGTAGTTTGAATACATCAGCGTTGAGGAAGACAGCACGCTTTTTCGAGATATCAAATTCGTTGAGTTCTGCGTTGAATTTGGCCGTATCAAGAGCGGGTTGAGACACATCGGCATTGATGACGCGTTTTGCTCCGCCTTTCAGCGCATATAAACCAAATCCACCAGTGTAAGAGAAGCAGTTGAGAACTTCTTTATCTTTCACATATTTCATTGACTGCAAACGACTGTCACGTTGGTCAAGGTAGAAACCTGTCTTATGACCGTTAACGATGTCTACATTAATTTTGATACCGTTTTCTTCGATCACTACAGACTTAGGTGGCAATTCACCATGAAGAACGCCTACACGTTCCTCCAACCCTTCTTTTTTGCGCACAGCAACGTCAGAACGCTCATAAATATGGCATTCAGGGAAACAGGTGTTAAGCGCTTGAACTAACGTTTCTTTCTGGTATTCCGCTCCTGCACTCAAAAGCTGGCATACAAGGTAGTTATCGTATTTGTCGATAGTAATACCTGGCAGACCATCAGATTCCGCTGCAATTAAGCGATAGCCAGTTAATCCATCACGTTCGATGAAATCGTCACGAAGCATTTGCGCTTGTTGAATTCTTTTGACGAAAAATGCGCTATCAATCTCTTCTTTCTCGAAGCTCCAAACGCGAGCACGAATTTGCGAATGCGGAGAGTAGGCGGCTTTAGCTAACCACTGACCGTCGTTTGAATAGACATCTACGGTTTCACCTAAACTTGGTTCACCTTCGATGCGTTGAATACCACGGGAGAAAACCCATGGGTGTTTACGACGTAATGATTTATCGCGGCCTTTGACCAAATAGATTGCAGAAGTCATTGCTCTACTCTGAAGAATGATAGAAAAGGGCGGGTATTGTCGTGGAACTGAGCTTGAAAAGCAACTCGACTTAATGATGTTCGTTACCGATTGAGCTGAGCCTAATTTCAAACGAACTTGGTTTCGAAAATAAGATCATTATCCAATAGTGAGTGCTAGGTAAAACAATGAGCTAACTATTGGCTATCCTTAAAGGAAGTCGATAAATAAGGAAGATTTCGAATGGCAACAAAGTGCGACAAATTTATTGTTTCCGGTGTGGTTCAGGGGGTAGGGTTTCGCTATCACACCTCTCATCAGGGTTTAAAGCTTGGGTTAACCGGCTATGCTAAAAATCTGAACAATGGCGATGTTGAAGTCATAGCTTGTGGTCCCGTAGAACACGTTGATGAATTTTACGAATGGTTAAAAGAGGGGCCGAGAACGGCGTCAGTCGATAAAATCGTACGAACAACCAGCACGATTGAGAAAAGTTACTGCGGATTTGAAATTCTGTAGGTCTTTAACTGTCTAGCGTAATGAGCGAGACCTACAGAAAGAAATACTAAATGAAAGACTAAAGACATTTAGCCGGTTTTGGTAAACCTGCTATTTTTGTGGCCTGTTTTGCCGGACCTTTAGGGAACAGTTTAAAAAGATACTTACTGTTGCCTTTTTCAGGGCCGTGTTCTTTTTCCATCGCTTTTACCAGCATTCGAATCGCTGGAGAAGTATTGAACTCCTCGTAGAACTTGCGAACAAAAAGTACCACTTCAATATGTGCATCAGTCAGTTGGATCCCTTCTTGCTCAGCTAAAATATCCATCATGCCTTCAGCCCATTCCGTTGAATTAAGCAAATAGCCCTGAGCGTCAGTTTCGATTGTGTTTCCGTTGTATTCAAACATTGCGTTTAATAGTGAGTTGTTTAACTAATTGCGCATAGGGTAGCGAAGGGCGTGGCTTTGCTCAAGAAGAAAAAAAGCCCGAGAAAATCTCGGGCTCTTGTTATCAATCAGTTTAAAGACTTATTAGTCGTCGTTCATGATGCCTAGGATGCTAAGTAAGCTGATGAACAAGTTGTAGATAGAAACGTACAGCGTGATGGTCGCTGAGATATAGTTTGTTTCACCACCGCGAACAATTTGCTGAGTAGTCAGCAAGATTGCGCCAGTTGAAAACAGAACAAACAGACCGCTCATTGCCATGTGTAACATTGGCATTTGTAGGAAAATATTTGCAACCATACCGATTAGTAGTACAACAAAACCAGCCAACAACATGCCATTTAGGAATGATAGGTCACGTTTAGTTGTCAGTGCGTATGCAGAAGCACCCATGAATGCCAGCGCAGTACCGCCTAGTGCAGTTAGGACCACATCACCCATACCAGCACCAATATACATATTAAGAATTGGACCGATAGTGTAGCCAAGGAAACCTGTAAATAGGAATGTAAATACAAGGCCCATGCTGTTGTTACGGTTCTTCTCTGTCAAGAATAGCAAGCCGTAGAAGCCAACCAGCATGATGATGATACCTGGACGAGGTAGATTCATCGCCATAGAAACACCAGCAATCACAGCAGACCATAGAAGCGTCATAGAAAGCAGCGCATAAGTGTTTCTTAGCACTTTGTTGGTTTGTAGAGCACTGTCATAAGACGATGTGCGAGAATACATTGGAGTGTTCATACTTTTACTCTTCCTCATTGAAAGGTGTTTCTTGTTTATATAGACATTAATGAGGCTAATAGTTCCGTTTTTCAAGCCTCTGTCTTGTACTAACATTTAAAATAATAAACAAAAACGGTCAAAATAAGCGTGACAAGTTGTAACACAATATTTCCGCTCATCTAAGTTTATAGCTGCGTTCATACTAACACTAAATCATCAACAATTTTGTAAGTTATTGTTGAAATAAACCATTAGTTACAAAAGAAAAAGAGGCGATTATATCGCCTCTTTAAAATATGTATGATTCACACGGTTTGCCAGTGAGGCATTAGTGATGAAGAATCTGCGCCAAGAAGTTCTGTGTGCGATCAGATTGAGGATTTTCAAAGAAATCTTTTGGATTGTTTTCCTCAATGATTTCGCCAGCATCCATAAAGATCACTCGGTCAGCAACTTCTTTTGCAAAACCCATTTCATGAGTTACACAAAGCATCGTCATACCTTCACCAGCAAGTTCAACCATTACGTCTAGTACTTCGCGAACCATTTCTGGGTCAAGTGCTGAAGTCGGTTCATCGAACAGCATAACTTGTGGATTCATACATAGAGAACGTGCGATAGCTACACGTTGTTGCTGACCACCAGAAAGCTGACCTGGGTATTTGTCTGCTTGGTCTGGGATCTTAACGCGCTTCAAATACTTCATTGCAATCGCTTCAGCTTCGTCTTTAGGCATTTTCTTTACCCAAATAGGAGCAAGCGTACAGTTCTCTAAAACCGTTAAATGAGGGAAAAGGTTAAAGTGCTGGAAACACATACCGACTTCACGGCGCACCGCTTCGATGTTCTTTAAGTCTTCAGTAAGCTCTGTACCAGCCACTAGAATCTGACCTTTCTGGTGTTCTTCCAAGTGGTTGATACAACGAATCATGGTTGATTTGCCTGAGCCTGAAGGGCCACAAATAACGATCTTTTCGCCTTTTTTAACATCCAGGTTGATGTTTTTCAGTACGTGAAACTCACCGTACCATTTGTTCATGTCCTTAATTTGAATCATCAAATCTTCAGAAGTTTGTTGCGTCATAATACGTTCCCTGAATTATTGTTTATCGTTTGTGACCGGTATGGAGTTTGTTTTCTAGCCAAATCGAGTATCTCGACATGCTAAAACAGAACACCCAGAACACTAACGCGACAAATACGTAACTTTCTGTAGCAAAACCTAGCCATTCTGGGTCGGTGTTTGCTGATTGACCAATACCAAGTACGTCGAACATACCGATAATTAGAACTAGACTGGTATCTTTAAACAGGCCAATAAATGTGTTTACGATCGATGGAATAGTGATTTTCAGTGCTTGAGGAAGAATGATTAAACCCATCTTCTTCCAGTACGAAAGGCCGAGAGCATCAGCGGCTTCATATTGACCCTTAGGTATCGCCTGCAAACCACCACGAATAACTTCTGCCATGTAGGCTGAACTGAACATAACCACACCAATGAGAGCACGGATGAGTTTGTCCGTTTCAGAACCTTCAGATAAGAACAGAGGTAGCATCACGGAAGCCATGAACAGGACAGTGATTAGCGGCACACCACGCCAAACCTCTATGTATACGGTACATAGGCTGCGAATGATTGGCATATTAGAACGACGCCCCAAAGCCAGAACCACACCGATTGGCAGAGATACAACAATACCTACTAACGCAATGATAAGAGTAACTAGCAAACCACCCCATTTGTGTGTCTCTACAACTTCTAAGCCAAATACGCCACCGTATAGCAAACCAGCAATTAGGAATGGATAGATGTTAACGAAGAATAGCCAGACCCAAGTTCTTTTTGGTGTTTTATCATAAGCAATTGCAGCGACGAACATGGCTAAGGTAATAAAGAACAGGCGAGGGCGCCATAGTTCAGCTTCTGGGTAGAAGCCATACATATATTGTTGCCAACGTACGCTAATGAATACCCAACAAGCCCCTTCACGAGTACAAGCATCACGAGTGGCACCCACCCAATCAGCATTAATAATCGCCCAATCGACAACGTTCCAAAGCCCCATAAAGGCAAAATACGCCAAAATGATCGTGACTATTGAGTTTGTCGTACTGTTAAACAGGTTCTTTTTAAACCAGCCAACGACACCAGTAGTATTCTCTGGCGGCGGGAGACTTGGTTGAAATTGATGTACTTTCATCTTATCTCTCCACCAATGCTACTTTGTGGTTGTAAATGTTCATAAATAGTGATGTGAGCAAGCTAAGTGTTAGGTAAACCCCCATGGTCATTGCAATGATTTCAATTGCCTGACCGGTTTGGTTCAAGGTTGTACCTGCAAACACAGAAACTAAGTCTGGATAACCAATTGCCATAGCAAGTGACGAGTTTTTGGTTAAGTTCAAAAACTGACTGGTTAAAGGTGGAATTATAATTCGCAATGCTTGCGGAATGACCACTAATTTCAATGTTTTAGAACGAGGCAAGCCTAAAGACATCGCAGCTTCAGTTTGACCGTGGCTAACTGCGTTGATACCAGAACGAACAATTTCTGCTATAAAGGAAGCCGTATAAATACTGAGAGCTAACAGCAATGCCGCTAGTTCAGGAATAATACTGATACCACCTTTGAAGTTGAAACCTTTCAATACCGGATATTCCGCAGAAATCGGCATTCCCATGATGAAATAAACAACCAGTGGTAAACCAACACACAAGCCTAAACCAATACGGAACATAGGTGTTTGTTGACCCGTCAAGCGCTGTTTGTTTTTGGCCCAAATTCCCACGCTAATTGTCGCAATGACACCAATAATGAAGCAAGCAACAACAATGCCACTTCCAGCTTCAAAAACTGGCGCTGGGAAATAAAGACCGCGAACGTTAAGAAATATCGCTTCGCCTAAACTCATACTTTCTCGTGCAGATGGTAGTGCTTGAAGCACAGCCACATACCAGAAAAAGATCTGTAAAAGTAAGGGGATATTTCGAAAAGTTTCGATATAAACGGCTGCTAAACGACTTACTAGCCAGTTTGAAGAGAGTCGAGCGATACCCAAAACGAAACCGATAACGGTAGCAAAGATAATACCCAAGAAAGAAACAAGAGCTGTATTGAGTAGGCCGACTACAAACGTACGACCGTACGAATAAGTTTCGTTGTACTCAATTAAACTCAATCCAATCCCAAAACCTGCAGGTTGGCTAAGAAAATCAAAACCAGTTGCAATACCGCGTGCACTAAGGTTAGTTAGTGCATTGTTAATTATCGTATAAAAGAATAAAGCGAGAGCAGCAATTGCCACGAACTGAAAAACGATAGAGCGGAAAGTGGGATTATAAAGAAGATTTGTGCTTTTAGCCGGAGCTGACTCTGACATTTGCACTGAATTAGTTGTAGGCTTCATACAGCGATAACCTCTTTATCCATTTAGACAAAGGGCGGCCTAGACCGCCCATTTCAATTAGATATCTATTAACGGATAGGTGGAGCGTACATAAAGCCGCCCGCATTCCATAATGCGTTCACACCACGAGATATTTGTAGTGGAGAGCCTTTACCTACTGTACGTTCAAAGCTTTCACCGTAGTTACCAACTTGTTTAACTACTTGGTAGCTCCAATCATCACGAATACCTAAACCAGAACCTTTAGGACCGTCAACGCCAAGAATACGTTTGATTTCTGGGTTGTCAGACTTAAGCATTTCATCTGCGTTTTTAGACGTGATGCCGTACTCTTCTGCGTTGATCATTGCGTTAAGAGTCCACTTAGCAATGTTGAACCATTTGTCGTCGTCTTGACGAACAACTGGACCTAGAGGCTCTTTAGAAATGATCTCTGGTAGTACTACAGCAGAATCAGGATTTGTTAAATTCAGACGAAGCGCGTAAAGACCTGATTGGTCAGTGGTTAGCACGTCACAACGGCCAGAATCGAAACCTTTTGAAGTTTGTGCCGCAGTATCAAATACTACAGGTTTGTAACTCATGCCGTTTGCACGGAAGTAGTCAGCTAGGTTTAGCTCAGTTGTTGTACCTGATTGTACACAAACTGAAGCGCCGTCAAGTTCTTTAGCGCTTGATAGGCCTAGGTCTTTCTTGACCATGAAGCCTTGACCATCATAGTAGTTCACACCGACGAAGTTCAAACCAAGTGCGGTATCACGTTGTAGCGTCCATGTTGTGTTGCGAGACAAAACGTCTATCTCACCAGATTGTAGAGCTGTAAAACGTTCTTTAGCTGTAAGTGGTACGTATTTAACTTTAGTTTTGTCGCCAAGAACCGCAGCAGCAACCGCTTGACAGTATTCTACGTCAATTCCTTCCCATTCGCCTTTTGAGTTAGGGTTAGAAAAGCCTGGTAGACCTGTACTTACACCACAAGATAAAACGCCAGCAGCCATAACTTTGTCTAAAGTACTATCTGCTGCTGAAGCCGAAGTCGCTGCGAAAGCAGAAGATGCCGCTACAACTGTGGCAAGAAGTGTGAGTTTATTCGCCATTTGTATCCTTCCTGTATGATCCATGTTTGACCAGGTGACACCTGATACAAGCTTTATATATGTTGTGTTTTATAGTTAGTTCCCTAATGGGCTGCACCTTTAAGGTGCTTCTCATCAGTTATTTAAAAGCGTAGATATAAATTCTGGATTTCTCAAATACATAATTTAAATAGACTTTCGAGGGAAATCACATACCTAAGCTTGGTTTAGAATGGCTAAATGTTGTGACAATGTAAATAGTGCAACTAGGCTCACCCTTGGTGCAACAGAATGTCTTCGGGATAATTAACTAAATATTTGACAGATTAACATGATGTTAACGAATCAGACTTATATGATCATCTAATAATGGCTTAAAATTCAGTCATTAATTATTTGATGACTCTTGGCTAGTGATTTTGTTGCACCTTTTTTGTTAGCATTAGCGAATAGTTATTTACATTGTGATGAAATTTAAATGCAATATTTTCCTCTATTCCTGGATCTCTCAAATAAAGCTGTTTTAGTCGTTGGTGGAGGTGAGGTTGCATGCCGTAAAATTGACGCGTTATTACGAGCTGGTGCACGTGTTACTATCGTTTCCCCTCAGATTGCTCAGTACCTGTATAAGCTTGTAGAACAAAGGAAATGTGAGTGGATACAAAACTTCTATTCGCCGAGTGTTATAAGTAATCGTTTCGTGCAGGTATGGGCGACCACGGATAACCCAGAACTTAACCATCAAGTGCATAAAGATGCAAAAAATGCTGGCGTTTTAGTCAATGTGGTAGACGATTTACCCTATTGTGATTTCATTACCCCTTCGATGATAAATAGAGGCCGAATTCAGATAGCGATTTCAAGCGGAGGCGCGTCTCCCGTGCTTGTGCGCAATGTTCGTGAAACTTTAGAGTCGGTATTGCCGCAAAATTTAGGTCTACTCGCAGAGTTTGGTGCTTCTAAACGAACTTCGATTAAAGAGCATCTGCCAACAGTTGATCTACGTCGCAAGTTTTGGGAAATGTTTTTTTCTATCAGAGAAGTTAAAGAAGCCGTTTCGCGTGAACAATTGGAGAATCTTTACCTAACAGCTCTGGAAAAAAATATCGAAAACATCGGTGAAGTCACATGGATAGAATATGGTTCCGATGTTGAACTTCTGCCAATGAAAGCGATGCGATATATGCAACAGGCAGAGTTGGTGTTGTTTGAAAAAGCTTGTTCATATGATGTGATTGACCTTTGTCGCAGAGATGCAGAAAGGGAAGAGTTTTCAAGCCCTGCTCAATTGGGCGAGCGTTTAAAACAGGCGAAAAAGGACAGACAACGAATTTGTGTCTTAGTCTCTCAGCTAACCCAAGAGTTTTCTTTGCTGCACAGTCAACAAAGAGTGATAAAGCCAGGCAGTGAAAAGAAATAGCCGAGTAGGCATGGATAAGCTTCTTTAATTCAAACTCTTATCAATGAAAAGGGCTGACTTCATATATTGAAATCAGCCCTTTTTGATCTTGTTGCGGATTGTTAGCAGAAACGGTTACAGAACAAACTTCTCTATAGCCGCTGCAACACCATCTTCATCGTTGCTGAGTGTGATGTAATCTGCGATGCGTTTGGTTTCTTCCATTGCGTTAGCCATCGCAATTCCCATTCCTGCGTACTCAATCATATGGTGATCATTTTCAGCATCACCCATACACATGACTTGGCTAGCTGGCACACCAAGGTGGTCTGCAATCGCTTTAACACCCACACCTTTATTACTTTGTGTGTTCAAAAACTCTAGAAAGTGTGGGGCACTTTGCACCACAGTAAATTGTTGATGTAAATGTGCAGGAATTTTCTTGATCGCTTCAGAGAGCAGGCTTGGTTCAGCGACAATCATGGTTTTGATGATAGGGTGATCGTCTTCTAACTCAGAAAAATCCATCTCAGTGATCTTTAAGCCGTCGTTGATTTTCGACTCAAGTTCTGTGAACTCGCTGACGCGCGGTGTGATAAGTCCGTGGATCTGACTGAATGCATGTGTATTTACACCCAACTCAGTAGCCAATTTGGCGATGGTTTTCGCCGCTTTGCCGTCAATGATTTGCTTATAGATAACTTCACCAGTCGCGACGTTTTGCACCATAGAGCCATTGTAGTGAAGGACATAATCTTGATCTGAGGTTAATTCGAGCTCTTCAAGTTTGCTACGCATACCATCAATTGGGCGACCTGAAGCAAGAACCACTCGTACACCTTGCTCTTTTGCTAGAGCAATAGCTTGTTTTGTGCGTGGCGTAATTTGTTTTTGGCTATTAAGAAGAGTGCCATCCATATCAAGGGCGATGATTTTGTACATGTGATACCTAGAATGCTTAAATTAATTCGGAAAAGAATATCTATAATTTATGACAGTTTGCTCGTTTGTGATGCAAAGAGCAAAACAAATTGCATGATTAGTTTGAGCCGGAATACTGATTATTTATTTAGTGCAATGATGATTTTTGTGATTCAGGCGAGGTTTTAAATTGACCTGAAGCAGACCTTCTATTAAGGTCTGCGGCTGCGATTTTTCGGAAATTTGAATTAGGCAAAATACTTTGTACAAAGTTAACGAAATGTTTGAAACGATACAGGGTGAGGGCGTATTTACAGGCGTTCCTGCCGTTTTCGTTCGTTTACAAGAATGCCCTGTGGGTTGCGCTTGGTGTGACACTAAGCAGACGTGGGAAGCCAATGAGCAAGACCAGCAGTCTTTCGCTCAGATTATTATAAAAACTGGCGACTCGCCAAACTGGTGCTCTGCTTCAGCACAACAGATCATTGAGATGTATCAGTCGCAGGGATACACAGCGAAGCATATTGTTATTACTGGTGGTGAGCCTTGTATCTATGATCTAGTTCCTCTTACTCAGGCGTTTGAAGAGATTGGCTGCCAATGCCAAATCGAAACCAGCGGAACCTTTGAAGTTAAAGCAACTAAAGACACATGGGTGACAGTGTCACCAAAAGTAGCAATGAAAGGTAAGCTACCTGTTATCGAATCGGCATTGTTACGTGCGAACGAGATTAAACATCCAGTTGCGACAGACAAAGATATTGAGAACTTGGATCAGTTGCTCCAGTCTGCCAATGTTCCCGAATCAACCGTGATTGCTCTGCAGCCTATTAGTCAGAAGCCGAGAGCAACACAATTGTGTATTGATACTTGCGTGGCGCGTAACTGGCGTTTGTCTATTCAAACACATAAGTATCTCAGTATTGCCTAAAGGATTTACCCATGAAAAAAGCGGTTGTTGTATTTAGTGGTGGTCAGGATTCAACGACATGTTTGGTCCAAGCGCTACAAGAGTTTGATGAAGTTCATGCCATTACCTTCGATTATGGGCAGAGACACAAACTTGAAATAGAAGTGGCTCAAGCGTTAACCAAGAAGTTAGGCGTAACTGCACACAAAGTGCTAGATGTTGGTCTGCTTAATGAACTCGCTATTAGTTCACTGACGCGTGACGATATCCCAGTTTCCCATGAACTCCAGGAAAACGGCCTTCCAAACTCATTTGTACCTGGTCGAAACATTCTGTTTTTAACGCTAGCGGGTATTTATGCATACCAAATTGGTGCGCAAACGGTCATTACGGGTGTTTGTGAAACCGATTTTTCTGGTTATCCAGATTGTCGAAACGATTTCATCAAGGCGATGAACAGTGCCCTTGTCAAAGGGATGGACCGTGAGTTAGAAATCCGCACCCCGCTTATGTGGTTAAATAAAGCCGAAACTTGGGCATTGGCTGATCAATACCAATCGCTTGATCTCGTGCGCAATGAAACACTGACGTGTTATAACGGTATCATCGGTGACGGATGTGGTGATTGCCCTGCGTGTCATTTACGTAAGGCAGGGCTGAATGATTACTTGGATAATCGCGCCGCTGTTATTGAGTCTTTAAAGCAAAAGAACAATCAATAGAGTCGCTGCAAGCATCGAAAATACAGTTTTGTCCTTTTTGTTTGGTTTTGAATAACGCCTGATCTAAAACAGAGTAAAGCTGATTAAAGTCGCTGATTTGCCCCGCTGTTGCTATAAATGCAAAGCTGGTGGATAAATACAGCGGCTTTTTATTACCTGCCTCGTTAGTGTGATACCAATAAGGCCTAGAAGTTAGTGCCTTGTGTAACGATTCAACCCGCTGCTGTACTTCGTACTGATCTACATTGGTTAATACGGTGATAAACTCATCGCCACCTAAACGCCCCCAGAAATCATCCGTCTTCAAACACTGTTTCATCATATTGGAAATTGTTCTCAGTGCTTTGTTGCCAACTTCGTACCCGTATCTATCGTTAATTAATTTGAGATTGTCGATATCAAAAAGAATTACCACATTTCTGGTCTCTAATGTGTGAGGCTTTTCGACCGTTTTCAAATGATGAATGAAGACTGTTCGATGAAGGGCATCAGTAAGGCAGTCCACTTGCTGGTTACTGTTTAAATGCACCGATTTGTGAACAAGATAGGCGATGGATAGCAGCAGCAATACAATAATTAGTAGCAAGTAACGTTGTTCCTGCCTCATTGACTCTATATGGATACTAAGCTGTTCATTCTGCGCTAGCAGTTCTGACCTAATGTTTTTCTGTTCGAGAGAAGAGGTTGATTGATCCAACGCTTCCAAAGCTTGGAAGTGTTCACGGTCGCGAATTGTTATCTCATTTTCGACGTACTCGCGGTAATACGAGAGTGCCATTTCATACTTACCACTCTTGTCAGCAATCTTTGCTAACTGGCGCAATGCTTGTATTAGCGTACGGATATTTTGCGACTCTTCAGCAAGGGCTTTCGCCTTTAACCCGTAATATTCGGCTTGTCTGTAATACTTCTTTTGAACATAGGAGTTAGACAGAGCAAGCACTATATCGCTTTTCAGACCGATTTCGTCGTGTTGAATGGCGTAGTCGAGTCCTTTTAATAGTTCATTTATACCTTGGTGAAACGAGCCTAATTCTGTATGTGATTTACCCAAACCAAGATGAACGTAAGCCAACCCTCTGAGGTCGTTTTTCTTAAGGTGGATCAGACGGGCTTTATTAAAATGGGCGATGCTTTGGTGAAACTCACCTTTGTGATGATAGACCTCACCTAAATTGTGCTCTGTTTGTGCGATGCCATCGTCGTTTCGGTTTTCTATGTGAAGTGTCAGAGCACGGTAGAGGTATTCAAGTGCTTGTTGATGTTGCCCCAAGGTACAAAGTAAAAGGCCGATATCATTGAATATTGTTGCAGTATTGGTTCCTTCTGGAAGATCATCTAGCAGACGCTTGTAGTTGTTTAGAGCACTTTTGTAGTCACCGATAAGTTCGAAATTTTTTGCAATAACCATGAAAGCACGATAGCGAGGAACCACTGGATTATCGTTGTGATCGAGCGAGCTCTGAAGCTGGTCACAGAAGTTTTGGTTGTGCAAATTGTTTGCTTGTAGGTTTATCAAGCGGCACAGATGGTACTCAAACAAGAAAATGCCATCACTATCTTGTCGTTGTTTCATTCGCGAATAGAGCTCTTGGTAAAGCTCACTCGCGTTAATGTATTGCTTGTTCTTCTCTTCATTGAGCGCTTGTATAAATAGCTTTTCTTCTTCGTTGTATGAAAGTTGAATGGAGTTGTCACTAGCAAAATAATCTTGCCCAAGCTTGGTCATGTATTCATGAATACGACTGGCGATGTAGAGCTTTTCTGAGCTCGGCGGGAGTGAGGTATACCTGTCCTTGAAAAGTTGCAGCACAGAGTCGGGATTGCGACTTAGGGTTTTGTTAACCACCGCTTCCCATTCAGCTCTTTCACTCGCTTGGCTGATAGGGTTAAAAAACAAGAATGAGAAGAAAAGAATTGCGGTGTAAATATTGAGCATTGCAAGCACTGTAAGCTGAGTTGCTGGAAAACCTAACAACTATATGCTTGTGGAAAGAGGCTCTCAATTCGTTATTTTTGCCAGATAATAATCTGTGAAATGCGCCGAAATTCACTCCAAATAAGTTGCGTTTTCAGGACAAAATCAGAGCTAACCAGCTAACTTAAAATAAGAAAATACGTGTAGGTTCGAAATTACTAACACTGTTTGAAAACTAAGTAGATAATGCCGAACACAATATCAGGTCACTCGAACTTAGACGTTTTAAAATTTGTTTTTGAGAGGAAATGCCTTGAACGCGACTGACATCATGACTCAATTTAACTGCTATGAGCGAATGAATATTGATATACCCGGCTGGGAGATCTATTCGGATACAACGCTTGTCAGAGTGGTCTCTCCTGATGACGATGGGAGTTTTATTGCTTATTTCAATTTAGATAGCTCAAAGGCGTCTGAAGTTATCGATCAGCAAATGGAGTATTTCTACCGCTTAGGTAAAAACTTTGAATGGAAGGTCTACGATTTCGATAAGCCAAGCGATATCGACAGTACGCTTCTCAACAAAGGTTTTTACGAACAAGATCCAGAGTCCTTTATGGTTATGAATCTTCGTGACTATGATTCCCCTCCGGAGCTCCAGACCCAGTGCGTTGAGGCGTTTGATGAACGTGGAATCCGTGATGCAATTGCCGTCAAGCAATCTCAAACAGGTGAAGATTGCAGTGGTTATTTTTCGCATCTGTTAAATCTCAAACAAACATGTCCTGAAAGCATTCGTATTTATGTTATCTATGATGGTGATCAGCCTGTTTCTTCTGCGTGGGTGATCTTCAACAGTGTTAATTCTCCATTTGCTGGGATTTGGGGCGGAAGTACGGTTCAAACTCACCGTGGGCGAGGGCATTATCAAGCATTGCTTAAGCAGCGCATCAGAGATTCAATCCTTGCGGGTAAACACTACTTATATATTGATGCTTCTGAGATGAGTCGACCTATTGTTGAGCGATACGGTTTTAAAGTGATCGCTAAAACCACACCGTACTTCTATCAACATCCTGATATCAACTAATGTTTTTAAAACAAACATTTACTACATGAATGGTTAAAGATCCTTAAGGATCATGAAGTAAGAGCTAAAGCACAGTTACTGTGTTAATAACCAGTGTTTTATTGACAATTGGGTAACCTTATCTATACTGTACACATAAACAGTGCTAGAGGAGGTAACTTATGTTGTTAGAAACATTAGAACGCATTAACCGCCTACGCCAAGAGGCGATGTCTAACCCTGAGTTTATAGAAATGGCTAAGGAACACGAAGCCACACTCAAACATGTCGAGCAAGAATTTGAACCGAAACGGTCTCGACGTCATACCGCAAAGCACAAAAACAAATCCCTTGCCGATATCTACAAACAATCCGATTTCGGCTCTAATCCATCTGGCGTTCAACACTGATCAAACAAAAGATTGAACGTGTAATTAGTTGAAAGTAAAAAGGCTCATGTGAATTCACATGAGCCTTAAATATTTTAGAGCTAAGCTTCGTTTGTTTGCAGATAAACAAAAGCTAAAAATCGGCTTTCTTTACAAAGTATTGATTAGAGTATTTGCGCTCTGGCCCAAACTGAGAGATCACCAGCTTGTTCCATAGATTCTTATCAAATTCTGCTTTAGGGATAGAAGGGTAAAGAGTCTCTACTTCCTCCCAAGCGTGAACCATTAACTCTTTTTTCTTTATCTTATTGTATTTGTTGACGATATCGTTGTACTTACGCATCCATTCTAATTTGTACTGGCGTAAAGCTGGCTCTGCCTGCTCAAGAGGTACACGAGACAAATAAACACGTTTGTACGACACTTTCTTGTCAATCATGGTGAGCATCGTTGTTTGAATGTATTTGCCATGATGAGTGATAGAAATATCGTCTTCAGAGAAAGGTGTCAGGCACCAGCCTCTGGGTAGAAAATCTGGTTTTTGGAATTGCTTGTTTCGAACGATGAGTGCATCGTGCAAAACAATATCCGAGGTGCCACGAAACGTCGCTTGCCATTTGGCAATACGAACTTGAATAGAACCCGGCAGACGATAAACGTTAGTAAACTTATCTTGATTCATTGGCTTTCACGATCTTTAAGTAATGCTGTAAGAAGTTAATACGAAAGTTATTGCCATTTCGAATATAAGGTATCGAAAACGATTTACACCTTGGGTTGAACTCATTTGAGTGTAAATCAACTTATACTCTTCTCAACTGAATCTGCAATAAGGTTGATGGTATTCACTTAGGCAAATCACATTCGCTAAGTAATTTAATTCAGCAACGTCTCTATGGTTTGCAAATTCAAATCGAGCAGAGAATTTCTCGCCGCTTACAGTGAGTTAGCCACTCGGGCTGCGAGGGCGCACATTCTACAACGGTTCATAGCTCAAATGCGAGTCTAAAAATGCGCATTTTTTCGTCTAATTGAAAGAAAATATATATAGAAATGAACGATGAAAGAGCGTTTAAGTAAGGCTTGTTTAAACAAAGGTGAGATTTTAAGAAAAACTGAAGCCGCTTAACGAGACGTTTAAGGCGGCTTCAGTTTAGATTTTCTTAGTGAGAAATGAGCGTTAAACCATGGGGTAAGGCATCACCAAAAATACGCTTAGACTCTGTTTCACTCAGTTCACTGACATTTTCGACCAACTGTATCCAAGCTTCAGGCGCTCGGCTTTGCTTGAGTTTCTCAAGAACCAAAGTTCTAAAATCGTCTGAGATATCCAGTGTTCTATCACCAGTCTTACGGCAAATCATCACTGCTGCAAACGCGATCATTGGTTCTTTCAGCCAGTCTTTGTCTAGCAGTTTTGGTAACCATTGCTGAACTTGCTCACGAGCAACGACATTGTGTGCACTGCCATACAGAGGTGTACGAGACAACAGACGACCGACAGCCCACCAATGAGCTTGCTCATACTGAGTTTGGTTCAGGGCTTTATTAATAAACCAAGTTGCCAGTAGAACTTTATCTTCCACGTCCAGATGTTCTAACGAAGCGGCTAAGCGAACCATGGCTTCGTAACCTTTATCTTGCGCTTCTTGCTGAGATTTCGGATTTCGTGAAGCTCCGGGGTGCAGATACTTAGCAATATCCGCCAGCAGTGTCTCTTGCTGCTCTTGGTTTAACCCCCCCGCGATACGACGCCAGAATACCCACCAGTCGCTCCAGCCTTGGTGGTTTTGGAACTGAATGCCTTGTTGGTATAAGCCCCAAATCTGTTCGATTCGCCAACTGTCTGTGGCATCACCAAAACCTGGGCGCAATGCAAAACCCGCTAGTCGCAACCAGTTCTTTTCATGTTGTTCAGAGCGACGACGGCGCTTTCTTCCCTGTGCCAAAGTATCAAATAGGGAACGCAAAACGGAAAAATCCCACTCGTCGCGTTTACCCAGCAACTTCTCCAGATCTTTGTTCAAGGTTTTCACGGCTTTGCTATCAGCGCTGTTTTTATTACCGCTGTATATTTGCGTCACCAGTGTTTTCGCCTGTTCAAGTTTTGGATTCGGCTTTTCTGATTCTTCATTGCTTTGAGCTTGGCTGCTGTTACGTACTTCAAACTCCATCAGCCAGCGTTTGTTCTCATTGCTGGTGGATACACACTCCATTTTCAAAGTGCCGACTTCGGTCAACTGGCAAGCAATAAATACCTCTTCCCGTTGCTTTTGGTTTGCCTGTAATTGAATGTTGTCGTCACCCTGTAACGTAGTAATGTATGGCGGCAAAGGTTGGAACTTATCTGCATCAATCTCAACGAGCACACCATTTTGTATTCTGGTGTTGTCAGCGATTTGGTCGTGCGTTGAGGTAAGCAGGTTAAAACGAACGGGCATACCTAGCGTTAACGAGAAACGACGGCTGCTTAGACGAATTTCTTGACCTTCTTCCGTACCTTTCGCCAACAGGCACAACGCTTTGCCCATGCTGTTTTTTTCTTGCAAATGAAGGAAATAAGAACGGGCAGAGCCACCACCGATTTTCAGTTGCGCGCCACGGCGTGCTTTGGCAAAAGCAACCGCACCCAAAGCAACCGACCAGTCTGGATGAGGGTTGTCCAACTGGGTAATGGCCTCACCACGCCAATGACCCAGCAGGCTGAGCATGCGGTCTGTGATCAAGTCACTGTTAAAAACACCACCGTTTAGCAACAGGCCAACAGGAATTGAAGGGGAGCTAAGCTCCGTTTCGTTTAGTGCCGCTTTGGACACTTGCTGATGCTGAGTAAGAAACTCTGCTACATGTTTACTGACAGCAGGGTCGGCGACATAAGGCAGACCAAACTCCATCATCGCGCTACGACGTTTGTTTGGCAGTTCAGAGAAATCAGACACAGGGAAGAAACCATCTAATGCAATCTGGTGAACTTCCTGTTTGGTTAAGCTGACGCTCTTTGTGCCGCCAAGCAGTTTTGAACCGCTGCCCAACATGGTGATTTTCACTGTCTCTGGTGCGTTACCGGAGAGCAAGTTTTCTTTCGCTTGTCGGGTTTGCTGAATAAGCTTTGTTAATCCCGCCGCTGTTAGCTTCTTACTTTGATTAAATCGGCTTTCTGCTAAATGAGCGAGCGCTAGGTCGAGGTTGTCACCGCCAAGCATTAGGTGCTCACCAACGCCAATACGGTTTAAAGTCAGTTCTCCGCTTTCAAATTTCGCTTCAATCAAGCTTAAGTCGGTGGTGCCGCCGCCCACATCACAAACCAAAATTAGTGGAATTTCTGACAGCTGTTCATTAGCAGAATCTTTATGGCGTGAATACCAGTCATAGCAGACCGCTTGTGGCTCTTCTAGCAGAATTATGTTGTTTAAACCAGCCAGCTTTGCCGCTTCTAAGGTCAGGTTTCGCGCGGTTTCATCAAATGAAGCCGGAACGGTGACTACCACTTCCTGAGCTTCCAGAGGATTACTAGGATGTCGGTAGTTCCACGCTTGGCGGATATGGTTGAGGTAACTGGCGCTTGCTACTACAGGGGAGACTTTTTCGACATCGGCTGAACCAGCCCAAGGAAGAATGGCTTCAGAGCGATCCACACTTGGATGAGACAACCAGCTTTTTGCACTGGAGACTTGTCGACCTTCGACCTTTGCTCCTAAATCTCTTGCCCACTGGCCAATAATCGCGAGTTCGGTGTCGCCTTCGACGGGGCGGTTATCCCAAGGCAGGGTTAAATCGCTGGCCGCAATTTGACCCGGTGCAGGGTGATATCTAAATGAAGGTAACAGTGGTTTACGAACCACTTCACCGGGGCCTATTAACTGATCAATAGGAAAGAGTTCTACAGCGGCATGTTCGAGATCATCCATCAGTTCACAGAATGCGACCACTGTATTAGTGGTACCTAAATCGATCCCGACAAGAAAACGCGGTGCTGCCATAATAATAGAAACCTCGTTATATATTCAGATATACCCTTCCTACTTGAAGTTGCAGCGCTTTATGTTTTGGTGTAGGGGATTCACTCGTTCACCCCAATCACATAGTTATCTATGCTCATGGGGATTCACTCACTTGCCGCCTACCTGCAACTTCAGGTAGTTTGGGTATAGATAAACGGCATCGCTAGGGATGCCGTTTAAAGATTAATGTTGCTGCTGAGAATCTTCGCTTGATTCCCTTACATCGAATTCAACATGCCATTTTTGGCCGTTATCCGCTGCAATGGCTTCGAGGTAAAGAGTACCTAACTCTGTAACGCGTGAAGCAAGAGTCACTGGAACTACTTCACCTTCGCGACGACCTTCTGAAACAGGCAGTGTGACTTGAATCTCAGGCAATTCTTCCAGTTCCTCTGGTGCCCAATAATCAAGGTGGGTACCTGCAATATCATCACGGCGAGTGGTTGAACCAAAGAACTGGAAGTGAACCGGTTGACCAATCACAAGACCAAATTGTTGGCTTGGAACTTCAACATGTGAACCTTCTTCCATGCCAAATGGTGCAACACAAAGAGCCTCCATTGGCGGAGCCATGCCCGGAATAGCAGGCATGGCACTTTCAATACCGACGTAATAAGCGGATGCAATACCACCACGAATTCGAACACCTTGTCCACGACGCACGTTACCGTAGTACGCAGCACCGCTTGCAACAGCAAGATCTAGGTCAAGACCAGTAAGACGTTTCGCCTCAGGAGCTTGCGCGCCGCTTAGCCATTGGTTAATGGTAGTAAACAGTCGGTTCGCTAAAAGATCAGACTTAAGCACACCACCGTTAAACAAAACTGCGTTTGGCTTGATGAAATTTGCCACCGGCGCAGACATGCCCGGAATCCCCGCCATATTGAATGGCGCAGGCTCACCATAGCCCTGAGCGCTGTGTCCTTGAGCATCAGCCTGCTTTGACAAGAAAGCGGCAATGTGACGAGTAATACCGGCATCTTGTGCATACGGCAGACCCATATGAGTCAAAGCGCCGCGAGGCTTTTGCACAGGGTGATCGGTGATAGCAACTTGCGGGAAGAAACCATCAACCAATGTTTGCTGTACTTCTTCTTTGGTCAATTCCGTTTTTAACGTCGCGCCCAATAGTTTAGAGCCGCGGCTTGGCACCACAATCGGCACAGATTGCAGTTCAGAATCTTTCAGAAGCGCTTCTTTAGCATCGCGACAAGCGTGCGTCATTGCCTGTACTTGCCACGGTTGGAGTTCTTTGCCTTCTTGAGCAAGCTTCATTTTCAAACGGTAGGCAAGCGCTAGATCCATGTTGTCGCCACCCAGCAAAATATGCTCACCCACCGCAATACGATTCAGTGAAAGGTTGCCCTGATCTTCGGTTACTTCCACCAAAGATAAGTCAGTTGTACCGCCGCCGATATCAACCACCAGAATCACTTCACCGACTGATACTTCATTGCGCCAAGCATCACTGCTGTTGTTAATCCAGCTGTAAAGTGCCGCCTGTGGTTCTTCCAATAGAGTTAA
This sequence comes from Vibrio sp. C8, assembly GCF_054051265.1. Classification (NCBI taxonomy): domain Bacteria; kingdom Pseudomonadati; phylum Pseudomonadota; class Gammaproteobacteria; order Vibrionales; family Vibrionaceae; genus Vibrio; species Vibrio sp. C8. The sequence continues at coordinate 76,234 of NZ_JBPAOE010000052.1, read as the reverse complement.
ATGGGTAAAACCCACATTACGTGCCGCCTCTGCGGTAAGGTCACGTGCTGCAGGGTCAAACGATGCAGGAACAGTAATGGTGACATCTTGTTCTGAAATTGGGTGAGCAGGGTGCTCATGATCCCAAGCTTGCTTGATGTGCTCTAAGTAAAGCTCCGTCGCACGTAGTGGCGAAACTTTTGCCACATCTTCAGGGCTACCTTGAGGCAGAAACGCATCGCGACGGTTCACGCCACCATGACACAGCCAAGATTTCGCACTGGCAATCAGACGAATCGGCGTTTTCACACCAAGATTACGAGCAATTGCGCCAACCAAGGCTGGTGGTGTATCTGTCCAAGGAAGCTTTCTGGAAGCCTCTGACATTTCATGTTCATGAGGCTGGTATAAAAACGAACCGAGCTGTTCGCGGGTTTCAACAGTACCCGGTGCTGTCATCTGAGCGATGCCCATGACTTTAACCGCTGGGTTTTCCGCTTGCGTATCAACATAAGCGAGCACACTGTGCGTGGTTCCTAGGTCAATACCAATACTGAATTTTGCGTTTTGTTCCATTACAGCTCAACCTCTGCTGGAGCGATAATTGAAGCATCGTAGTTTTCAGCCAGTTTTGGCAGCGTCATAGAGTCCGCTTTCCAACCTTTATGAATCAGAGTGCCAGTGAACGGCGCAGAGCCAGAAACATTACCTACCAATCTAACTTGCTGAGCATTGAAACCTTCTTCCAACGTGATACGACTTTCTTCGTCTTCACTGCGTATAGGAGCAAGAGAAACATACTCTTTTAACACTTTTTGACCACCAGCGTGGATTACACGAGCGGCGGCACCGACTTCTTCGTCTGAGAAACTTGTCACATCTTCTTTCAGGAAATCAATAAGACGCGCTTCCTGTTGCAACAGAGACAGTAATTGCATTGCAGAGTCTGTATTGGCTGATGTCAGTTTTGATTCAACTTCAACCACTTTCTCGACGATTTTTTCAACTTCGATAACTTTTTCAACTTCGACGATCTTTTCAACCGGCTTTTCCACTTCCACAATTTTTTCTACTGGTTTCTCAACCACTTTCTCGACTACTTTGGATTTACGAGATACGGCAATAAGTAGAAGCAGAACGCTAGACGCGGCTAAACCAGCATGAAGGATATCGAAAGTGGTTGGAATGGCGTTTAAATCGAAGTTCATGATGAATTCTCTATAGATGGATGAATGCAGAAAATGTTGAGCAAAATTACTGCACGACTAGATAAAAGTTAGCAAAAAAATAGGGGCGAATCTTACCATATTCAAGGATTAAGGCTTACAGAAATGCGGTTTTCTCACTATTAATCTCGTTCAATAGACTATCTTTTAAACACCTTTGCAGGATAAGTAAGCAAATGAGCCCGTTGGGGACGGCTTAGAAAGGCTAAATTACGTTTGAGCGTCGAGTTTTCGTATTTGTTAAGGTAACATAGCGGCTTTTCAGTTTTAGATGTTCAGCTTTAAAAGAAAGGGACCAGATTTACCAATGAACTATAACCGTATTGTTTGCTTCGATTTGGAAATGTGCTGTTGGAATGAAAACGGAGTAGGCACGACTGGCGAGATCATTGAAATAGGGCTGGCTGAAATTGATTTATCGGCAGGAGAGATCGTAAAACGCGCTCAGTATTACGTGAAACCTGAACATGACGAAATTTCGTTGTTTTGCACCGAGCTAACGGGCATTACGCCGAGAAAAATAGAGAAGCAAGGTCGCCCATTGGCTGAGGTTTTAAAGTCGATGGTGAAGAATTTTGGTGGCCCACATAAGATTTACGCGTCTTGGGGACGAGATGATCAAATCTTAATCAAAGAGTGCCAAAAAAAAGGGATTGAGGTTCCGTTTAAAGAGTTCCTTAATCTCGCTACCATCTTTCGCATTCAAAATCGAATGAAGGATAAACGTATTGGTCACCGTGCTGCTCAAGAAGGAAAAGGAATTGAGTGGGAAGGTCGCCAGCATTCAGGATACGTGGATGCTTACAACTTAGCGAAGCTCGCATTAACCATGCTGTAAATGGGTAAACATTTAAAGACAAAGGGCACTAAGGTGCCCTTTATTGTATCTGTTGAGGTTTACTGTTTATTTGCCGTCATCAGTTTTGCGCGAATAAACTGGTTATGATCCACGTAGAGCAGTTCTGAGGCTTTGCGAATGACAGCATCTTCTAACGGGTCAATTTCGCCGTCAGCGTGGGCAACTTCCCACATCGCTTTTATCAGTTCAAAGCGTGTTTCTTGTGAAAGATCGCGTAATTGCGAAGTAAAATCGTACAGTGAAGCTGATTGTTTAATCTGTTCATCTGCTTTGTTGACTAAAGATTCAGCTTCGGCTTCATCCAGACCCAATAAACGTTGGACCAGATGCAGTTTTGCGTCCTGCTCTTTGCTATCAGTTTGGTAGTCAGCGCCTGCGACTTCACTTAATAAACAGGCTATCGCAAGATTTGGACTGTGCTTTTGTTGACTAAGATCTTGTCCATCAAGTAACTGTTTAAACAACGAGGTAATAGCGTTGAACATAATGAAATCTCACTCACTTATATATTACATCTATTATTTTAAAGACCGATTTTAAGCCAAACAGTTCAATCAGGTTTCGCTAAATCAGCAAGAAAGGGAAGATCAGTAATCGTCATCGGAGACAAAAGGTTCAATTAATTCAATAAATTCTGAACTGGTACGCTCATGTGCCATCACCAGTAAGGTCAGCAACATTTCTGCTTTGGTTTTAATGCCTTTGTCTTCTTCTCGCAGGAGAGCTTCAATTTGGCTACGGATCATCTCAATTTCATGTTCGACAAATCCTCTGCCTTCTTCTTCGCCTTGATCTTCTTCAGGCGCATTGTCGAATTCCAGAAACAAGAAATCGTCATTAAGATGCGTATTGATCAGGCGTTCTGGCAGCCAATCTTCACCCATCACTATGTCTGGGTCGAAGTCTTGTGGAAGTGAGTCTAATAACGCTTTAAGTTCTGATGCTTTCAAAATGTGGTCTTATTGGTATTCCAGTCTGCGTATATTAACGGCCAAACGTCATGAAAACTAAGTATTCTTAACCTCATTCTCTTAATAAATGTGGGGCGTGCCACTAAATTTGTCCAATTTAGGCAGTACCAATAAAAAAGCAGCCCTTGAGGACTGCTTTGAATGCACTGAGTTATGGACTACTGGCTATGCCGTAGTTTAGGTATTACAGTGCGATAGCTTCTAGTTGAGATTGTGCTGATTCAATCCCTTTAGCCGCTGGTTCTTCGCCCATGTTTAGGGCTTCTGCGTATACAAACTCAACGTTTGTAATACCAACAAAACCTAGAATCGTTTTTAGGTAAGGCGTCACGTTGTCAGTTGCAGAATCTTTGTGGATACCACCGCGAGTGGTGATAACAACAGCTTTCTTGCCTTCAATTAGACCTTGTACACCTGTTTCAGTGTATTTGAATGTCACGCCAGCGCGAGCAATCAAATCAAACCAGTTTTTAAGCTGAGTTGGGATAGTGAAGTTGTACATAGGTGCCGCGATAACAAGAGTATCTGCCGCGTTGATTTCAGCGATAAGTGCATCTGAAAGTTCAACAACTTCTTTTTGTTCTGCAGTCAGATCATCCGTAGCGCGAAGTGCTGTTGCTACTGATAAATCAAGTACTGGAAGAGGAGAAGCAGCCAGATCACGAACAACGAGTTTATCTTGATCGAATTTGGTTAGGTAAGCATCAATCAGTTTACTTGATTGAGAGTAATCACCAAGGATGCTGGATTTAAGTGCAAGTACTTGAGACATAATTTTTCCTTTGATGGAGGTATCACATTGATGCTTGCATAATAATGAGAGGCAACACACAAAAAAAGCAGGAATATTTGCATGACTCATTCAAAAAAATTGAATAAGAGGAATTGCTAATCCTGCCCGTACTCTGTGATACAATCCGCGCAGTTTTGTTAATTAAAAGAATAGGTAAACGCTTTGACTCAGTCACAGCCAAATACAGAAACGAATAACTCAGCAAAAGCGAACAGTGCAGAATCTCTGAAGAAAGCACTGAAGCAATGTTTGCTGAAAGATCGCTTTCGATTAAGCAAGCGTATTTCGGGCGCAAGTAAAATCAAAAAAGATGCAGCTCGTCATGCCGTGTTTGATGAAATCGCTTTAGATATCGCACAATCCATGATGGTTGTGCAGCAGCGATTCAACCAAAAAGTCACTATTGAATACCCAGAGCTTCTGCCCGTCAGCCAAAAGCGCGACGACATTGCGAAAGCGATTCAAGAGAACCAAGTGGTTATCGTTGCTGGTGAAACAGGTTCAGGTAAAACCACTCAGCTACCCAAAATTTGTGCCGAGCTCGGTCGAGGTAAATATGGCCTGATTGGTCATACTCAGCCGCGTCGTCTTGCTGCTCGTTCAGTCGCAACTCGTATTGCTGAAGAGATGGAAACCGAACTGGGCAATTTTGTCGGTTATAAAGTTCGATTCAACGATCAAATTTCGGATCAAACACAAATCAAGTTGATGACAGACGGTATTTTACTGGCTGAAATTCAGCACGACCGTTTTCTCAATCAATATGACACCATCATTATCGATGAAGCGCACGAGCGCAGCTTAAATATCGACTTTATCCTCGGTTATTTGAAACAGTTATTGCCGCGTCGTCCTGATCTGAAAGTCATTATTACTTCGGCAACGATTGACCCTGAACGTTTCTCAAACCACTTTAACAATGCACCTATCATTGAAGTGTCTGGACGTACCTATCCGGTGGATACTCGTTACCGCCCGTTGTCGAGCGACGAAGATAGCGAACGTGATCAGCTTGAAGGCATTTTTGAAGCAGTAGACGAGCTTTGCGATGAAGGCTTAGGCGATATTCTGATCTTTATGAACGGTGAGCGCGAAATTCGCGATACGGCGGATGCGTTGTCGAAACGTAACCTTCGTGATACTGAAATCGTTCCTTTGTATGCTCGCCTTTCAGCAGGTGAACAAAACAAGATCTTCCAACCGCATGCTGGACGTCGAATTGTATTGGCGACCAACGTGGCGGAAACATCGCTTACCGTTCCGGGTATCAAATATGTGATCGACCCTGGTACAGCGCGCATCAGCCGTTACAGCTACCGAACTAAAGTTCAGCGTCTTCCTATTGAACCCATTTCTCAGGCGAGCGCCAACCAGCGTAAAGGCCGATGTGGTCGTGTGGAAGAGGGTATCTGTATCCGCCTGTACTCCGAGGAAGATTTTAATTCCCGTCCGGAGTTCACCGATCCTGAAATTCTACGTACCAACTTAGCGTCGGTTATTCTGCAAATGACGGCACTTGGTCTGGGGGATATTGAAGCCTTCCCATTTGTCGAAGCGCCAGATAAACGCAACATTCAAGACGGTGTGCGTTTGCTTGAAGAGCTCGGAGCGGTTAAAGAAGAATCGAAAAACAGCAATAAACAACTTACCGAAGTGGGGCGTAAACTGGCTCGCTTGCCAATTGACCCTCGTTTAGCTCGTATGGTGTTGGAAGCGCCACGCATGGGTTGTTTAAAAGAAGTGATGATCATTGCTTCTGCGCTCTCTATTCAAGATCCTCGTGAGAGACCAAGTGATAAGCAGCAGTCTTCAGATGATAAACATCGCCGTTTCCAGCATGAAGAGTCTGATTTCCTTACTTTCGTCAACCTTTGGGAATACATCAAGCAACAGCAGAAAGCGCTCACTGGTAACCAATTCCGCCGTCAATGTAAGCAAGACTATCTTAACTATTTGCGCATTCGTGAGTGGCAGGATGTTTACTTTCAGTTGCATCAGTCAATGCGCGAAATGGATTATAAGCTCAACGACGAACCGGGCAGCTATGAAGGCGTTCACACCGCTATTCTTGTTGGTTTGTTATCGCACATTGGTATCAAAGATCCAGAGAAGAACGAGTATCAAGGTGCTCGCAACGCTCGCTTCAATATTTTCCCTGCCTCTGGCCTGTTTAAGAAGCAACCTAAGTGGGTAATGTCTGCTGAGTTAGTTGAAACATCCAAACTCTGGGCGCGTATCGTGGCGAAGATTCAGCCGGAATGGATTGAACCGCTGGCGAAACACTTAATCAAACGTAGCTACAGTGAGCCGCATTGGTCGAAGAAACGTGCAGCGGTAATGGCGTACGAGAAAGTAATGATCTACGGCATTGCGATTGTACCTAAGCGCTTAGTGAACTACGGCAATATTGATCCGGTATTGAGCCGTGAAATCTTTATTCGCAGTGCACTTGTTGAAGGTGAATGGGAAACCAAACACAGCTTCTTCAAACTTAATCGTTCGCTACTGCAAGAAGTGGAAGAGCTTGAGCACAAGTCACGTCGTCGCGACATCTTGGTTGATGATGAAGACTTGTTCCAATTCTATGACCAACGAGTTGGTACAGAAGTGGTTTCTGGTCGCCATTTTGATACGTGGTGGAAAGCAACTAGCAAGAAGACACCTGAGCTACTGAACTTTGAAAAAGAGATGCTTTTCAAAGGCGATGCTAGCCATGTTACCGATTTAGATTACCCGAACTTCTGGTATCAAAATGGCCTCAAGCTAAAACTCAGCTATCAGTTTGAACCGGGTGAAGATAGTGACGGTGTCACTGTTCATATTCCTCTGCCGATCTTAAACCAAGTTGAACCACAAGGTTTCGAATGGCAGATACCGGGTTTACGTCATGAACTTATCGTCAGTTTGATTAAGTCTCTACCGAAAACCTTGCGTAAGAATTTCGTACCTGCACCTAACTATGCAGATGCATTCTTGGCGCGAGTAAATGCGATGGAACTGCCTCTGCTTGACGCTTTAGAGAAAGAATTACGTCGCATGACGGGCGTTACAGTATCCCGTGATGATTGGAATATGTCGCAGGTGGCGGATCACTTGAAAGTCACCTTTAGAGCGGTAGACCACCGAAACCGCAAGCTTAAAGAGAACAAAGATCTCTACGAGCTGAAAGAGAGCTTAAAAGAGAAAGTACAAGAAACCCTTTCTCAGGTTGCTGATGACGACATCGAGCAATCGGGTTTACACACTTGGTCGTTTGGTGAACTGCCAAAAGTGTATCAGCAGAAACGTGGTGGTTTTGACGTTAAGGCATACCCTGCGCTGGTAGACAAAAAAGACAGCGTTGAAATTAAGCTGTTTGAAACGGAGCAAGAGCAAATCAGTGCGATGCGCGAAGGTCAACGTCGTTTGGTTTTACTGAACGTGCCTTCACCGATTAAATATCTGCATACCAACTTGCCGAACAAGTCTAAACTTGGATTATATTTCAACCCGTTCGGTAAAGTGATGGACTTAATTGATGACTGCATTGCATGTGGTATCGATAAGCTACTTGAAGAACGTGGTCGACTTGCGTGGACGCCAGAAGAGTTTGAGTCTCTGAAAGAGTATGTAAGAGCCGAACTGGGTGACACAGTGGTTGATATTGCGAAGCAAGTTGAAGCGATTCTAACAATGGCATTCAATATCAATAAACGATTGAAAGGTAAGGTTGACTTCACGATGGCATTTGCATTATCCGATGTGAAAGCACAAATCGAAGGCTTGATATTTAAGGGCTTTGCAACGGAATGTGGTTGGAAACGACTGCCGGATATCCTGCGATACATGAAGGCAATAGAACGCCGCCTAGAGAAATTGCCGATCGATCCGAATAAAGATCGTCTGCATATGCTTAAGGTGGAATCGATTCGCAATGACTACAAAGAGCTGTTAAATAAAGTTCCGAAGGGAATGGCATTGCCGGAAAATATCAAAGAAGTTCGCTGGATGATTGAGGAACTTCGCGTAAGTTTCTTCGCACAACAACTCGGCACGCCTTACCCTGTCTCGGATAAGCGTGTTAAGAACGCTATTGATGCATGTTCGGTATAAGATTTGCATAGCTGAATGAAATCACTATAATTTGGCGCCACGTGGCAACGGATCGCCGAATTTGGGACTGTTGCCTCACGTTATTTAAGAAGGTTTATTATGAAAAAGACTCTATTAGCACTCGCTCTTATCGGAGCGTCTACAACAGCTTTCGCTGATTCATGGATCTACGGTGGTGCGTCTGTTGGACAGTCTGACCTTAATGGTAAAACATCTACGTCTATGACTGTGCATGCAGGTACAGGTATTCTTCCGTTTATCGGTGTTGAAGCGGGTTATACCGATCACGGTGATTTTGATATTGCTGCAAACCAAGAATTATCAGCAAGCTCTGTATACTTTGCACTTAAACCTAGCATCGACTTTGGTCCGCTGCATGTTTACGCACGTGCTGGTGCTCACTCTTGGGATAAAGAGATCAATGGCAGTAAAGTTGATGACGGTATTGACCTAATGTACGGCTTCGGTGCTGAGTACTTCATCATGGGTCCATTCTCTGTAGGCGCAAGCTACAACAACTATGAACTGGACAATGACAATATTGACTCGTTCACACTAAACGCGACTTTCCACTTCCTATAAGTCTTATAGTTTTAAAAAGTCTGATAGTGCAGATACGCAAAAGCCAGCCTAGTAAGGCTGGCTTTTTTACGTTTGCGATTAGGAAACTTAACCTAAGTAACGTGAAGTCAGGTGTTTCTTAAAGTGTTCCGCATTCAGTGTTTCACCAGTGGCCTGTGTCACCAACTCGTCAGTAGTGAACAAGCTGCCTTTACTCCAGATATTATCTGACAACCAAGTGAAGATTGGTGTTAAGTCACCGCTGCGTATAACGCTGTCTACATCTACTGTTTTCTTCATAGCAGCCATAAATTGAGCAGCATACATTGCGCCCAGTGTGTAACTCGGGAAATACCCGAAGCTTCCATCTGTCCAGTGGATATCTTGCATGCAGCCATTTCTGTAGTTGTCTTTGGTGCTTAGACCTATGTAGGCTTGCATTTTTGTATCCCAAAGCTCTGGCACATCAGTGTGTTTGATCTTGCCATTCATTAAATCGCGTTCAATTTCATAACGCAAAATGACATGGCTAGGATAGGTGAGTTCGTCAGCATCAACGCGAATAAAATCTCTTTTCACTCGGGTGTAGAGCTTCTTCATGTTCTCCACTTCAAGAACGTGTTTATCACTATCCTTAAAATGAGTCGCAGCTAAGCCCGCTAGATGGTGAATAAAGTTTTCGTTTCGTCCAACCTGCATTTCAAAAAATAGCGATTGAGATTCATGGATGCCCATGGAACGCGCTTCGCCAACAGGATTGCCAGCTAATGACTTTGGAAGCCCTTGTTCATATCGTGCGTGGCCGGTTTCGTGCACTATGCCCATCAGTGACTGAACAAATTCTTCTTCGCTGTAGCGAGTGGTAATACGAACGTCACTTGGTACACCACCACAGAAAGGGTGAACACTTTCGTCGAGTCTGCCGTGGTTGAAGTCAAACTGAAGTAACTTCATTACATCTAAACCGAGAACTTTTTGTGTCTCAGTCGCATAGTGACCATTAGGCATAATGATCTGTTCAGATTTCTGCTTTTCTATCGCGGCATCAATTAAGGCTGGTAGCCAGCTTTTAACATCATTAAATACTACGTCCAAAGATTGTGTGGTTGTGCCCGGTTCATAGATATCCAGCATCGCGTCGTATGGCGTTAGGCCTGTAGCGTCTGCTCTGATTGCGGCTTCTTCTTGTGACAACTTAACGACTTCTGCCCAATTCTTTTCAAAACCAACCCAGTCGTTCTCTTTACGTTGAGTCCGCCAAGCGTGTTCACATTTAGAACCCGCAAGGGATTTCGCCTGAACTAAGCTTTCCGGAAGCACATTTGCTTGCTGCCATTGGCGTTTCATCTCTCTTAATGTAGATAGCTGTTGATGATTAAGAGATTCAGAAGCGGCAGACGCAAACCACTCTTCAAGCTGTGGTTTAGTCATAAGACTGTGGATATGAACAGAGAGTTCAGCCATCGCTTCAGAGCGAGCCTGAGCGCCGCCGTTTGGCATCATTGAAGCTTGGTCCCAACCACAGATCGCAGATAGGTGGCTGAAATGAGAAATGGTTTTAAAGTGTTGAACTAAGGTGTTGAATGCACTCATAGAAAGTGTTCCTTTATCCTTAAAGAAATTTGCAGAAAGTGTATCAAGGGAAAAACTAATCACCAAATTAAGTTGTTGTAATCTTGTTGCTCATTGAGCAGAAAGTTACTTATTTTTAGGCAGGATATTGCTTTATATCTCAATAGTTTAATTTAACTTATTGATTTTTTGATGATAATTATTTGGCATTTGACTTGCTCTTTATTCAGCGACTTAGCGCATAACGCGATATTTATACCGATAAAGAGGAATGTAAAATGCCAACTCCATGTTATATCTCGATAGAAGGTCAAACCCAGGGCTTGATTACGTCTGGAGCATGCACTTCAGATTCAATTGGCGATTCATTTGTTGAAGGCCATGAAGATGAAATGCTGGTGCAGCAATTTGACCACAGTGTGACTGTCCCAACGGATCCACAGTCGGGTCAACCTTCAGGGCAACGTGTTCATAAACCGTTTAAATTCACTGTAGCGTTAAACAAAGCTGTACCTCTGTTGTACAACGCTTTGGCGTCAGGTGAGAAAATGAAGTCTGTTGAGTTGAAATGGTACCGTACGTCCATTGAAGGCAAACAAGAGAACTTCTTCGTCACCAAGCTAGAGAATGCTTCGATTGTTGATATCCATTGTGAAATGCCTCACTGCCAAGATCCGGCAAAATCAGATTTCACTCAAAATCTAACGGTTTCGATGTCTTACCGTAAAATCACTTGGGACCACGTCAATGCAGGTACGTCAGGCTCTGACGATTGGCGAAAACCCGTTGAAGCGTAAGCCTAAAGTTAAACCAACAAAAAAGTCGCCTAGTTTGGCGACTTTCTTATCTGTATAAACTCAATCAATGATTAGGCTCTACGTAGAGCAATTCGTTGTCCAAACACGTTGAACAAAGCGCCGACAACAATAAGAGCACCACCGATATAGGTAGACACAGCTGGAATTTCATCGAAATACACCAATCCGATAACAATCGAAAAGACGATTTGAACGTATGAAAACGCTGAAGCTTTACCCGCTTCTTGAGTTTTCATTGCTTTTGTTAAGCCATATTGCCCAATTTGTGTAAACACACCAATCATAATCAACATAAAGGTCAAATGAAGATCCGGCCATATAAAATCATTCCATACCAGTAGAATTGAAATGGGAGTAGCAATCATTGGGAAGTATAGAATGATGACTGAACTGTCTTCCGTTTGGCTTAGCTTACGCACAATGACATAAGCGATAGAACTGCCAAAAGCGCCAATGAGGGCAACGATCACGCTGAATGTTGGTAGGTTGACTTCACTGGAACCATCGAGTTCTGGTAATAGGATGCAATATAGTCCCAATATGCACAGCACAATACAGATCAAGGTTGCTGGTTGAATCCGTTCCTTCAAAAAGAACACAGCTAGCAATGCTGTGAAAATAGGGTGCGTGTATTGAAGAATCGTAGCTTCTGCTAGCGGTAGTGACGTTACTGAGTAGTAGACACAGATAAGTGAAAACGTACCAACAGCGCCTCTAAGCAAGAGTAATGGGCGATTGTTACCCCAAACCGAAATGCGTTTACGTTTTACGTCAGCGTAACTAATGACAAAAGAGACTAGAGCCCTTGCCGCGACGATTTCAAAAACAGGAATGCCATATTCATGAACCGCTTTTACGCTGGCTGTCATCAAGGAGAAGCCGAGTGCAGAAAGAAACATAAAACGTACGCCGACAGGAATTGCCAGCAAAGGGTTGGTTTGCATAGTAAAAGGTGACTTAGTTTAAAGCAGAATTAGAACGATACTTTATCGTTACACGTCGTCGTTGTCGCGCATTTTCTGAAGTGTTTTTCATTCTCATTAATATCACAGAATAATAAACGGTAAGAATGTTCCTAAAAACAGGAATATTGGTTATGGTATTTATGCCTAAAGGGATAATGCCAACAGGAAACAAGGAACACTCCTCTTAGGTTTTAATACATTGGGCCAACTCCATTGGCTATTTATTAACAATAAAACCGTTGTCCTAGATAAGTGTTGGAACTGCTTATGTCGACAAATAAAGTCCGCTTCCCCTGAAATGGTTGAAACGGCTAAGGATATTTATGAATGCAAACTATTTGGATTAAAAATCCTCTCGCGATTTATACAGGGAACACCAAAGATGCTCGTGGTGGGGTGGTAATTCGCGGAAACAAAATTATCGAACTCATTGCGTTAAACGCTTCACCTTCAATATCTTATGACTATGCTGTTGATGCTTCGCATCACGTCGTCACTCCCGGGCTCATCAACGCTCACCATCACTTCTATCAAACATTAACTCGTGCTTATCCAACCGCTTTGAATAAAGAGCTTTTTCATTGGCTCAAAAGCCTTTATCCGGTATGGGCGAATCTTGACGATGAAATGCACAGTGTTGCGACCGAACTGGCGCTGGTGGAATTGATGCGTTCAGGCTGTACAACCGCATCTGACCACCATTATTTGCTGCCATCGGGACTTGAACACGCCATTGATATACAGGTTGAAACTGCACGTAAACTCGGCGTGCGTACTATTTTCACCCGTGGTTCAATGAGCTTAGGTGAGGATGAGGGAGGGTTGCCGCCAAGACAGACCATACAAAAAGAACAAACCATCATTGATGATAGCGAACGATTAATTCGTAGCTATCACCAGACTCAAGATGGATCAATGACACAAATTGCGTTAGCGCCGTGTTCACCGTTCTCGGTGACTACAGACTTAATGAAGGAAACCGCTCGTATTGCGGAGCGCGAGGGTGTTATGACGCATACACACTTGTGCGAAACCATCGATGAAGAGAATTTTTGCATTCAACGCTTCGGAATGAGGCCTGTAGATTACTTGGAAGATGTGGGTTGGCTTAATGACAGAACTTGGTTGGCGCACGGCATCCATTTCAACTCAGAAGAAATTATCAGGCTCGGTAAAGCTGGAGTGGGTATCTCACATTGCCCGACCTCGAACATGATGCTGGCTTCTGGTATGTGTAAGAACTTAGAGCTGGAATCTGCTGGCGTGAAAGTAGGGCTGGGTGTAGATGGTTCGGCTTCCAATGACGGATCAAATATGATTGCCGAAGTTCGTATGGCTATGTATTTACAGCGGCTTCAGTATGGTTCCGCTAAAATAACTCATTTCGACGCATTACGTTGGGCGACGAAAGGTTCGGCAGCGGCAATGGGGCGCAGTGATATTGGGGAGTTAGAGGTTGGTTTAGAAGCCGATATATCCATGTTCAAGCTTGATGATATTCGTTTCTCAGGAAGTCACGATCCATTAGCTGCGCTTTTACTGTGTGGTGCCCAGCAAGCGGATAAAGTGATGGTGGCTGGTCAATGGCGAGTTTTAGATGGTGAAGTGGTGGGCGTTGATATGGCTCAACTGCTAGAGCGTCACTCAGCGGCAGCTAAGCGCTTAGCACAGCTGGCTAAATAATTATTCTTTAACTTAAAAGTCATAGAGACAGTGTGAGATCTTTGTTGTATAACGAAGATCTCATAATTCATCAGGGATTGATAATGTACATTCAAAATTTCGAAGCTTTTCTTATTGCTATTACCATTCTGACTCTCACTCCTGGATTGGATACCGCACTGGTTATTCGCAACACCTCTCGAGCGGGATTCGCGGATGGTTGTACTACGAGCTTGGGAATTTGTACGGGACTATTTGTCCACGCTACCTTTTCTGCAATCGGTATTTCAGCGATCTTGGCTCAGTCAGCAGAGCTGTTTCATTTTGTGAAAATGATTGGTGCGGCTTACTTAATTTGGTTGGGTTTATCGAGTCTTCGAGCGCTTATGGCTTCAGGACAAGGACTTAACGTAGCTGTGGCGACGCATTCATCTTTGAATTTGAAACGTTCATTGCGTGAAGGTTTCTTATCGAACGTATTAAACCCTAAAACAGCAGTATTTTACTTAGCATTTTTGCCACAGTTTATTAATCCTGAACATTCACCTTTGCTTCAATCTCTATTGATGGCTGCGATTCATTTTGTGATTGCGATGATTTGGCAATGCGGTTTGGCGGCAGCGCTAAGTTCAGCTAAGAACCTACTTAAAAACGCCTCTTTTATGCGCTGGATGGAAGGTACAACAGGTGTGGTGCTAGTGACTTTAGGTATTAAATTGTTATTTGAAAAAGAAACGGTTTAGTCTGGATTAATTTGTACTTAATGAGAAATAGCGCCAAAAAGGCGCTATTTTTTATGTCAGATTATAGTTGGTTAAGCTACGGCTTTTGAATAAGTCATATGCGATTCAAAGTAACGTTTTGTCTCTTCGACCACAACATGGCGTAGGGCAATCAGACCGATAAGGTTTGGAATCGCCATCAGGCCATTCACGATATCCGCCAAAATCCAGATCATATCCAAATGCAAAAAAGCGCCTGATGCTACGAGAGCAATGAAGATTAGCTTATAAGGCAGAACCGCTTTTGTCCCCAATAAGTACACAACACATCGCTCACCGTAATAGTTCCAACCTAAGATGGTGGTAAATGCGAAGAACATTAAGCCGATAGACACAAGCATTGGGCCCAACGTATTTGCATTTAATCCAACAGCGAATGCATGAGTGGTCATCGCGGCACCAGCCAAATCTGTTTGCCATGCGCCAGTAAGAATCAACGCTAAGCCCGTCATGGTACAGATGATGATGGTATCGAAGAATGTACCTGTCATGGAAATCAAACCTTGGCGTACACAAGAGTCCGTTTTCGCTGCTGCTGCTGCCATTGGAGCACTACCTAGGCCAGATTCGTTTGAGAATACACCACGTGCGATACCAGATTGGATAGCAAGCATAATGCTTGCGCCAAGGAAACCACCTGTTGCAGCGGTTGAAGTGAAAGCAGAGACCAGAACCAACTCAATAGCATTCAGCAGTTGATCTGAATTGGTGATAATCACACTCAGACAAGCAACAATGTAGAACACCGCCATCGTTGGTACCACTTTACCCGCTACTTTCGCAATCGACTGAATACCGCCGATAGTGACGAATGCCACTAGTAGAGTAAGCACCACAGCAGTCACTTCACGTGATACACCAAATGAAATCTGTGTTGCATCTAAAATAGCGTTTACTTGAGGGAAAGTACCGATACCAAAACACGCGACACCCAGAGCAAAAATTGCAAACAACACGGCAAGAGTTTTTGAACCAACACCATATTGTAAGTAGTACATTGGTCCGCCGACCATTTGCCCGTTTGCGTCTGTTTTACGATATTTCACAGCCAGTAGACATTCGGCGTATTTAGTTGCCATGCCAAATACCGCTGCCAGCCACATCCAGAATAGTGCGCCTGGACCACCGACTTTGATAGCTGTCGCTACACCAACGATGTTACCTGTGCCTATCGTCGCGGACAGGGCAGTGCACAAGGCAGCAAAACTGGATACATCACCTTCTTTGTTTGAGCTTTTGTCTTTGGAAAAGACCATTTTTAACGCAGTTGGTAGATGGCGAAACTGAAGTAAGCCTAAACGAAATGTAAAATAGATACCTGTACCAACAAGTAATATCAGAAGTGGTGGACCCCAAATAAAATTGTCGATTGTTTGTAGTAGTGATTGAAGGTTTGTCATGAATTCCCCTTAAAAAATAACACATAAGGAGAAGAGAGAAAGGGTATAAAAAATATAAATAGATCCGCCGCGCAAGACGCAACGAACACAATAGTGCCTTTCACTCCTCTGTCCTTTTGCCTGAGAGTTTCACCCTGCTAAACGCAGGACTTGCTCCTTCGGCGACCGATTTAACGGTTCTCTCCAGAGGTTCCTCCAACTACAGTCCTCGCTTATTCCAAATACGGAATAAAGCACCTGAAAGATTTACTTCTTCGGCGGGTAACACTAATCTAACAATTTATTATTAGATTAATAACCTCTCTCCTGCAGTCTTCATCGGAACAATTATCCAAGTGAATGGATAATTTGCGTTGGCGATATTAGCGAAATCAAAATGTGATGTCACGCACTAGATCAATTTAATGTAACATTGTGGTTCAAGTTACGGATTTATATACTTTCCCATGACTTTATGGGCAATAATACGTGATATAAGCTAGTCAACAAATTGGAGGAATCCATGAACAGATTAATTGCTATCGCTGTACTGGTGGTGCTGGCTTTTCTGTTAATCCGTTACGGTACTAACGCAAAATTTCAGAAGTGGATTGTCACAGCTTTGGTTTCTGCTTTTGTTATCTACGTTGTGACAGTTGTTGTTGCTGAATTGATCCGCTGATGTTTGAACTAGGAGTAAAAAATGAATCAAACAGATTTAGATGATGATCATGATGATGTTGTCGTTATCGAGCAGCGTGATAAAAAGGGTGTTGTATACATAGCTGTAACCGCTGTATTGGGGTTGGCACTTGGAGGCCTGATTGGCTCTTCAGTAACGGCTTCAAAGTGGGAAAAGACATACCAAGTTCTTGAAGGTCAATATCAAAAGAACCAAGAAATCAAAACAGAACAAGTTGCGGTTGAAGAGCAAAATAAGGCCAATGCTAAAGAAGAATTTGATAAGCAATTAGCTGCTGCGATGGAAGAGCAAGAACAGAAACATCAACAAGCGATTGCGAATATTGAATCTCAGCTAACTGAGCTTGAAAAAGTGAATATGTCTCTAGAAACGCAAGTCGCAGAACAAAAAGCGCAACTTGAGCAAACTGCGCAGCAAAATGCCAAACTAAATCGCCAGTCAGATATGCAAACAACTATGCTTGAGCGTTCACGCGAGTTATTCCAGCAAGAGCTGAAAATTAAGCAAGAAGTTGAAGCCTTGCAGAAAGAACGTGACGAGTTGGTACCAAAGCTAAAAACACTAAAAAAAGAGTGTGATGTATATCTAGAAGGCAAATCATGGGATGCGACCTCTGACTCTTGTGACAAACAGGATGCTGCGAGTTCTAGAATTAGCCAAATTGATCAAATGCTAAGAATTCATCAGATGGACTTAGAGCAAATTAAAGCACTTTCAGAAGAAATTGGACTTTAAGTTCGAATCGAAATGGACAAAGAAAAACCAGCCAAGTGGCTGGTTTTTTTATCAACTTAGTATGGACAACTATTCTGATTAATCGCGAAAATTGTTGTATTGGAATGGTTGTTCCAATTCAGAACCACGTAGGAAAGCGATCACTGTTTGTAAATCATCACGCTTTTTACCCGTTACACGTACTTTGTCGCCTTGAATGGATGCTTGAACTTTTAGCTTCTCATCTTTAATCATTTTAACGACTTTCTTCGCTAAATCGGTTTCAATACCTTGTCTGAAAACCACTTCTTTAGACCAAGTTTTACCTGACGGTACCGATTTTTTCGATTCCATTGAGCGAGGATCAACACCACGTTTCGCGAGGTTGTTACGCAGGATGTCCATCATCTGAGTAATTTGGAAATCGTCTGGGGCAGTAAGTTTTACTGTTTCATTTTTAAGTTCAAAACTGGCTTCAACGTTGCGGAAGTCAAAACGTGTTGCTAGATCACGTACAGAGTTCTCAACAGAGTTACGTACTTCAACAGTATCGACTTCAGAAACGATATCAAAAGAAGGCATGTTAAGTTTCCTTATTGTTGATTGGAGCGGCGTACTTTGATCGACTCAGCCAGCATTGCCAGCATTGCCTTGGTATCTTCCCAGCCCAAACAAGGGTCAGTGATAGATTGGCCGTACGTCAGATTATCAAGGTCAACCATAGACTGGTTTCCTTCCTCAATAAAACTTTCAGCCATGATACCCGCTATTTTATGACTACCGGACTCGATTTGATCACAAATGTTTTGAGCAACGTCTAATTGTTTACGATGTTGCTTTTCGCAGTTCGCATGGCTGAAATCGACCACTAGACGTTCCGGTAAATTAAATTGGGTTAGTTGCTTACACGCTTCATCAATGGATGCTGCGTCAAAGTTTGGTCCAGATTCGCCACCACGTAAGATAACGTGACCGAATGGGTTACCCGCAGTGCGATACACTGTCATACGACCATTTTTATCTGGTGAATAAAAGTAGTGTTGGGCATGAGAAGCGCGAATAGCATCAATAGCAATTTTTACATTGCCATTGGTAGCGTTCTTGAAACCAACTGGACAAGACAGGGCAGAAGCCATTTCTCTATGAATTTGAGATTCTGTCGTACGTGCGCCAATGGCTCCCCAAGTAATCAAATCAGAGATATATTGACCCGTGATCATATCCAGGAACTCAGTCGCGGTTGCAAGACCAAGCTTATTGATATCTAACAGAAGTTTACGTGCTTTGTTTAGACCGGTTTCTAATGCATAAGAGCCATCTAAGTTTGGATCGGTAATTAAACCTTTCCAACCAATAACTGTGCGCGGTTTTTCAAAGTAAGTTCGCATAACAATAAACAATTCATTGCTATATTGTTCCTGAATTGCACTTAAACGCTGACCGTAATCTAAAGCTGCTTCGGTGTCGTGCACAGAACAAGGGCCTACGATGACCAAAAGGCGATCGTCCTCGCCAGTAAGAATCTGTTCGATTTGTCTGCGAGAGTGGGCAATACTTTGTGCAACTTCTTCCGTAATTGGATGTGCTTGGCTAAGTTCTGCCGGAGTTGGCATTGGTCCCAACGCTTGGGTTCTTAATTCATCTGTTTTGGTTGGCATAGGAGAATAGCCTGTCCTTTTATTGCGAAGCGCTAAAGATAGCGAATTTGGCTGTCATAATAAACAGTTGCGAGCATTTGACGCTCATAAAAAGTGTAAAGTGAAAATATATTCATTTATTCGCCATAACTATTGAATATATGCTTGTTTTTCTCTCTTTGACTCGGTATTTTCGAGCAAACAACAAAACGGTAATTGGAGCAGTAATGAGTTTTGAACAACAAGGAACCATCCATCAAGAATTGGTGTTGGGAAATACCCTGCCAAATGCGGAGCCACAGCAAAGTAGCCATGCTTTATTTATATCGCTGTCTGAATTGATTGCAGAGAGTGTGTTCTACCATCCTGCATTGGCCGCGGGTGGAGTAGAGTTGCTTCCTGAGTTAGAACAAAACTCATTGAAATCTCTACTTAACGGATTGTCGATAGAAGAGCATTTTGTCTCAGTCCTTGTGGACTGTATTACGCAGTCGATCAGTGCTGAACATACTTCTATTCGAATCTGTTTAAGTTCCTCAGACAGCTATGCGTTTAAAGCTCTGATTGGCGGAAGCATAGAAGAAGATGAAGTTAACCCAGTAATGGGTGTCCGTGGTGTGTCTCGATTTGCTTCTAGCAAGTATTCACCGGCGTTTGCTCTAGAGTGCAAAGTGATTAAGGCACTACAAGAGAAAGGCCATAACGTAGAGATCGTTGTACCGTTTGTCAGAGCGTTGAGCGATGCGGCCACCATTATTGATCGTCTTGCTGAACAAGGTTTACCACGTGGTTTAAATGGTCTGAAAGTACTGTATGTTTGTAGTGTGCCTTCGGCTGCGCTAGTTGCAGAGAAACTGCTGCAGTACTTTGATGGTGTTGTCATCGATTGGGACGACCTGACGCAGATGACGTTAGCGGTGGATAAACATAATGATGCTATTAGCTATTTATATAACCCAGAAAGCGAAGCGGTAATTCAATTAGCAAACCTTGCTGTAACTGCTGCAAACTTGGCTAAAAAACCTGTAGTGGTTGTTACTCGTGGTTTAGAAAACTATCCGAAACTGCAGGAACATCTTGTAGAAAACATCCAGCCAGAGTCTATTTTTAACTTTTAAGTCTCTGTTCTTGATTGAGAATTAAGAGATTGGTGATAGCATCACTGATCTCTTAGTTTTGTTAGCGAAATGTTGACACTTTATCCAGCATCCCTTTAACTGACCGAATAAATATAAAACAACATACCTTAAAAGGTCAGAAACATGCTCTCTACACTTACTAAAGCAAATTGGTATCTCAAGTCATTTGGTTTTTTTAAAGTTCCTTTGATTTGGGCATGCCGCCCTCAAATTCTATCTCTCAATGAGAAATCGATAGAAATCCGTATTCCTTTAAAACGACGCAACAAAAACCATTTGAACAGCATGTACTTTGGTGTGCTTGCTGTTGGAGCTGACGTAGCTGGTGGCTTTATGGCTATGGATAAAGCAGGGCAACGTGGAGAAAAGGTGTCGCTGGCTTTTAAAGCGGTCAAAGCGGAGTTTTTTAAACGTCCCGAAGCGGATGTGCACTTTCATTGTGATGATGGAGAACTGATAGATGCAATGCTGGACGAAACCATTGCAACAGGTGAGCGAATTAATAAAGACGTAAAAATTGTCGCCACTTGCCCATCGTTGCATGGTGATGAGCCAATGGCGGAGTTTTTGTTAACATTGTCACTTAAGCGCATTAATAAACGCGCTTAGCCTGACTGAGGTGGTATAGCCCGACTATTGTTGAACTTCGGTTTTCTCAATATCGACGATTTTGCTTCGGTTGAGTACGACTTTCCAGCGATAGTAACGAGGACTTTGCTTATGTCCGTCTTCTTTAATGATCAAGTTGATTAGATGACGTTTTTCGACGGATTCTCGGCTTACCTGACCATTGTTCAGCCGATAAATTCGGTTGGAGCCTTTATCCATCAAGCGGGTTAGGGCGCGGAGGTCGATCAGCATTACATCTCGAGTTTCTTCATAACCGCTCATGAAACGTGACGTTGTCATTTCGGTTTCTGAACGGTAATGAAGGATTTGTTCTTCTCGTTGTACCACACGTTTCTTACGTATGGTTTTAATGCGATCAGCCAAAGCTGACAGGGGCTTATAGTCAAGCCATTCTATTTTTTGACCGACGTGTTTGCCTGTCGTCGGGTCAAAATAGCGTCTTCGCCACTTAGGTTTTCCTTTGCGAATCCATCGCCACATCATGTCTTTCAAGTCGTCTTTGAATATCTCGCGCAGTGCATAAACGAAAGACATAGCAATGATGAATGAAGCGGTGATTTCTCCCCAATAATCTCGCGCCAGAATCGCTGTAATAGTTACAAACACCATCACTAAACCCGTTGCTAGCCCTTTGACTGCGCGTCTCATATTCTTGCCTAAAGAAGTCACCTTTTCAGTAAGGATAATCGGATGCTCTATCAAACGTCGTAGCAAACGCATTTTGTTACTCAAGCGGGTTATATCTTGATCGGCTTTGACAGAGTTATAGTTGTTCAAAGTACGGTGCGCTTGCTCTTTTTCGACCAGAGTGATCAGGCGTTCTTTGATGGTTTTGTATTCTTTATCACGAGCCAGTTGAGACACCATGGATAAGAATTTCTGTTCGGTATACCAAGATAGGTAGTTGTCGATATTTGCGTAGTAACGCTTTAAACCTTCTTCGTACGGAATGCTTCGACGTAAGCGTTTTAGTATGTCTAAAGAGAGTTCAATAACGGTATCGACTTCATCCTCAGTGACGCTGTCACTTGATAGATTGAGTTGGTTAACGGCTTTGTCTAATGCGATAACATATTGATAAGCAAACAAACTTAAACTTACACGGTATTGTGTAGGTGAGAGCCTGCCACGTTGAGCAAGTCGACTGTGCACAAGCGGAAGAAGAATTTTGTCACTGTAGTAGGCGCGCTTTTGATGGATGGAGCTGTAAAAAAAATCAGACTCAGTCATTACGTCCGAGGTGAGTCCTAGTTCGCCCGGAACAAAGACATACATATCTAGGTCCAGTTTTTTGCTCTCTGACATCTCAGTGGTAATTTTTAACGTAACCGCATCTTGCTTATCTACCGTGATCAACAATAACTCCTAACTATCTTCGAAAAAAATAACGAAATTTTCTCTGATGAACAGGCGAAAGCATAACAGAGATAACGTATAATCTCTGCAAATTTGAGGTGAGACAGTAATTAATGATTAACGTTGGCAAGATTAACAGTCTAGAAGTGGTAAAAATCGCTGAGTTTGGCGTGTTTTTAGATGCGGGCGAATATGGCACAACAATGTTGCCAAAACGCATGGCTCCTGAGGGCGTAGAACTCGGACACTATGTTGACGTATTTTTGTATTTCGATTCAGACAATCAATTGGCTGCTACAACTGAAAAACCTGTGGCTCAAGTGGGTGAATGGGGCTTAATGACGATTGAAAGTGTCAACAGCACTGGCGCGTTTGCAAGCTGGGGTATCAAAAATAAAGATTTGTTGCTTCCATTTAGCGAGCAACGTACACGCTTTAAGCCGGGTCAAAGCGTACTGGTTTATGTTTACACAGATAAAGCGTCTGGTCGTATCGTTGGTACCACTAAGTTCAATAAATGGTTGGATAAATCTCCAGCTAATTACACTAAGAACCAGCAGGTTGATTTAATTATCGCTGAACGTTCAGACTTGGGCTTCAAAGCGATAGTGAATGGTGAGCATTGGGGAATGATTTTCCCTTCAGAAGTTTTCGGCAAGTTATTCATCGGTAAAAAGCTGAAAGGCTTCATCAAGAATATTCGCCCTGATGGCAAAATTGATCTCTCTTTACAGAAGATCGGTGTTGAGAAGATGGACGACTTGAGCGAGAAGATATTAGAGACTCTGGCTAAGAAAGGCGGTTCTATGCCTTTAAGTGATAAATCAACGCCTGAAGCTATCTTTGCTGAGTTCCGCACCAGTAAAGGGACGTTTAAGAAATCTATCGGTACTTTGTACAAACAAGGCAAAATTGTTATCGAGAAAGATGGTATCCGCTTGGCTTAAATGCCAAGCTTTATGGCCCGGTTTGTTCCTCCTGAATAACCTTGTTTCTCCAGAATAAAAAAAAGGCCCGAAATGCTTTACATTTTTGGGCCTAGGGGAATGGCTCCGAAGAGCCTGCGCTAATTTGCACTTACAGATAAGTGTAGTACAGGCTCTTCGTTTAGCGAGGGTTAGCTAGAATTTCATACTATAGTTTGATTTTACAAAAGAGAAGTTTGCTTTTTAGAATAGGTTTTTGTCTCTAACTAACTCTCTTGGTAATCCATTTTTCACTCTGTTCCCAACCCATTTACCTAATCCAATCACATCGTTACCAAAGCGGACGATGACTTCACCTTGACCACTTTGTCCTTGCGGACGAACATCACGCCCCATATACCATTCTCTGGCGTCTTCAATCGAGAGTTCAATACAACAGGCTTCATTACCCGTTGCAAGAGTGGTTGCAACTTGGTGTTGCCAGCGATAGCCTTTTTTGTGCGTTTCGGCAATTTTTATCCCCATGCGTGAGAAACGTAGCTCACCCAGCATTGGCTCTAATGCATCAGGGAATAACCATACATCGTTGTCACGAAGCCAGACTGAACTGCTGTCTGGCAGCGAAATACCTAAGCATTTTTTTAGCTCTTGATTCACGTCATTTGAGATCTTCGAATTGGCTTTTTCAAACGGGAACTTACCTAAGCGTTTTTTTACTGCTGGTGTATCTACACTGCCATTCTTACGGACTCTAGCCACGAAGAAGCCTTCGCAGTCATAAACTTGCGGGAATATATGCAGGAAACCTTCTTCCGTTAGTGCTTTATTGGCTTCAGGGAATAGAGAAGCTAATGATTCGAAACTGACTGCATCGCCGAATGTCTGTTTAAGATGCTGGCAAACATCTTGGTTTTCTTCACGGCTTAATGTACAGGTTGAATATACAAGTACGCCACCTACTTTGAGAGCCTGAAATGCGCTTTCAATCAACTCTTTTTGTGTATCTGCAATACTTTGAATGGATTCTTTGCTCCAGTTTTTCAAAGAATCTGGATCTTTACGAATGGTTCCTTCGCCTGAACACGGCGCGTCCAACAATACGGCGTCAAATTGCTCTGGTAACCAACTGCCAAACACTCGTCCATCAAAGTTAGTCAGGGCAGTGTTGCGAATGCCGCAGCGTTCTATGTTGGCATGCAGGACTTTTACACGGCTAGCTGAGAACTCATTGGCTACCAAAATACCGTTGTTTTGCATTAGGGCTGCAATCTGTGTTGTTTTAGAACCCGGAGCCGCAGCTGTGTCTAGCACTGATAGGTAAGAGCTGTCTTCAGCGGTGAACAGTGCTGATACAGGCATCATTGAGCTGGCTTCTTGGATATAAAACAAGCCAGCCATATGTTCCGCGGTATTCCCCAGAGGTACGTCACTTTCGTCAGCATCAATCCAGAAACCAGTATCACACCAAGGTACAGGTTCTAAAGCCCAGTTTTTATCTTCAGCGCGTTTTTTGAATTCCTCTACAGAGATTTTCAACGTGTTGACGCGAACACTTTTACGTAACGGTCTTTGGCATGCTGCAATGAAATCTTCCATGTTTAACTCAGGTGGAAGGATCTCGGCCATTGAAGAAAGGAACAGCTCTGGGAAGGAAATATTAGGATGCAAAACGTAATCTCGGCTAGCTAGAGGACAGAGTGGGTAGTAGGCGGCAGATTATAGCGGCATCACCGTTTTATTTGAAGTCGTGGTTTTACTGTTGGATTAAACCTTGTTAAGCGGAGAAAGGAAATAAGCGTGTTTCCACGCTTATTTATTATTTCTTATTGCTTTGAAGTTGCTAGCTTAGTCGTGCACTAGTTCGGTTGTGGAATCGCAGTGCGCCATTGTTTCCAACCTTCTTCAGCGCGCGGATATAAATAGAAAGATTGTCCTGCTTTAGCAACTGGCATGAGCTGCTTTTGTTCCGGAGTAGAGAAGGTAATGCCGCCACGAACAATACTGTCGAACGTACCTGCTTTGATATCTGCGCCTGATAAACCGATAGAAACATCCACGCCTGAAACATTCCAGAAGACACTGTTTTGGCGAATGAGATAGCTGTACTCAGGTTCAATTTCGATGGTTGAAATCACTCTGTCAGCAAGGTTTCCTAGCTGAACTCGAGTTACTCGGCCAACATCCATACCTCTGAATAAAACAGGGGTACCAACGGAAACTGATCCTTTAGTTTCGCTTTGTAGGGTAAACGAGATACTGGTTTTCTTATAGGGTAGTTCTGACAACGGGAATGAATAGGCAGGCTCGCCATCTCCCGGCTTAACCTCAATCGATTTGCTTAGCAGGTTCTCTATGTTTTCAATGCCATGAGTTAAGCTGACCTTGGCTTCAGCAATCCAAAATACGGATCCTTTTAATGCGATATTTTTGCTGTATTCAGGTTTTATTCGCGCGGTAATCGCAATTTTATTTGCAGTGAAACTAGGTGTGACACTGACCACTTCACCTACGGATACACCTTGATATTTGATGTTGGTGCCGACAGGAATCGTCACATCTCCTGAAGCTGTAAGAGTGATGGTTTTGCCGTATTTTTGCGCTTGTTGATAACTTGGATAAAGCACCCATTTGCTGTCGATTTTGTTCTCTACACCACTGATGTTGTCAAACGCGATACCACCTTGAATCAATGTTTGTAGCGGTGCGGCTTTAACACTTATGCCTGTCAGTGAAGCATCAATCTCGACGCCAGAGCGGTTCCAAAACACTGTTTGACTCGTAATGAGGTGCTTGTACTGATTTTCAATTTTTACCTTAATCTCAACGCCTTTGGACGTCAGTATATAACCAGCTACATTGCCCACGCGCAGGTTGCGATAGAGAAGTGGGCTGCCCGTACTTACTGGAGGAAGCTCTTCTGCCATTAAAGTAAATGTTTGTGTGCCGGACTGATTGTATTTAGCTAACTCTGCTAATGATTGACTTTGATAAAGCCGATATTGTGACTGAATCTGCTTGCTGCCTTCACTGACAAAGCTAATAGAACCCGTCAGTAGTTGTTTCGCAGGAGGAATAGAAACGTTTAATCCTGATTCCGTCAGTTCGGCGGTCGCAGTACCTGTGACATAAAAGCGACTATTCGAACCAATAAATGGAACGTATTCTTCATCAATCAGCGTGTCGAACTCTACGTTATCAGGCTTGAGAGTGACTTTTGTAACACTACCAACGGCAACACCTCTATACAAAATATCGGTGCCGGCACTAAGACCAAATGAGCTGTCGGAGATAAGTTTTAAGGCGACGGATTTCGCTTGAGTACGGTTAAATTCTTGCTTACGTACTGCTACAAAGTGACGAGAACGATCACCTTCACCGGGAATCAGAGTTAGATAGTTACCTTTGAAAAGATTGCCTAGGTTTTCAACACCTGTCAGCGCTATTTTGGCTTCTTCAAGAACGAAGTTACTACCGTTGTTCAACATATCGCTAAAGGCAGGCTGAATAGCTGCGGATGCAATGATCTTTCTACGTTCTTCGTCCAATTGCAAGTTGGTAATTTGACCGATTTCCAACCCTCTATACATGATTGGGGCACCAGAAAGGCTGATGTTGTTATCATCGGGAAGAACAATCTTAATTGCCACGCCGCGTCCAGCGGTTCTGAGATCAGGGTACAGTTTAAATTGAGCATTTTGTTCCGCGGGTTCTCCTTCGTCAGGAGAGTCAACGGCGATAGCCCCACCCAATAAAGCGGCTACACTTTCCATACGAATATCAACGCCACCTAAGCCTAAGTTAGCGCCAATACCGCTTACGTTCCAAAAACGGCTTTCTGTTGTTATGACATTGCGGTATTGCTCTTGAATCGACGCGTCGATAATGACGGATTTGTTATCGTCCGCCAATTGATAGTTATATACTTCACCGATAGGGATTTTCTTGTAGACGATTTGCGAACCGACAGAAATTCCGCCTAAATCACGTGCTTTTAGAGTAATGGTTAAACCCTGATTGGCGAGTAAATCTGACGGTGCCGAATCGAACGCTTGATAGCTTTGAGGATGATCGTCTGCATCGTAATCATTGTCTTCAATAATTTCATCGCCCGGATCAATGGCAATGTAGTTACCCGATACCAAAGCATCTAGACCAGAAATACCAGACAAACTTGCTGTGGGTTTAACCAACCAAAACCGCGTTTT
Organism: Vibrio sp. C8; assembly: GCF_054051265.1. Lineage (NCBI taxonomy): Bacteria > Pseudomonadati > Pseudomonadota > Gammaproteobacteria > Vibrionales > Vibrionaceae > Vibrio > Vibrio sp. C8. Next base: position 49,265 of record NZ_JBPAOE010000052.1, on the reverse strand, counting down.
TTCAGAAAGCAGCCTTTTTGCATCTGGATATATGTCGGTGTCGACATAAATGCTGTCTAGGTTAGGCGACAACTTGATGTCTCTGACCATACCGACTTCTAAGCCTTGATAGCGAACAGGTGTTCTTCCTGCTACCAGACCTTGCGCATTAGAGAAGTAAATTTGAATCCGTTCACCAGCATCATGGATAGATTTCATTATTAACCAACCAGCCAGCACGACAGTGAGGATCGGCAAAATCCACAAAGGAGAGATCCCTTTGTTCCTTTTGACATCTGGCTTGTAGGAGGTTTGCTGAGTAATATTTTTATTCATCAACTGACTCTTGTTTATTGTTATCGTCGCGGTAATTGTCCCAAATGAGCCTTGGGTCGAGGCTTTCTGCTGCTAAAAGCGTCAGTACTACCACCATTCCAAAAGCTATTGCACCATATCCGGGAGTAAAATCGAGCAACTGCCCACGGTCAACTACCGCTAACATTATAGAAATAACAAACAGGTCCATTACAGACCATTTTCCTATCCATTTGATAACAAAGTATATGATCATTCTTTGACGGAAAAAGACGCTTCGCTTAAATTTTATAGCAAGTAGGAGATAAGTTAAGCCAAGTATTTTGGCGACTGGTACCACAATACTTGCCACAAAAATGATGACTGCAATTCCAACCATACCACTGTTAATCAGCGACGCTACACCTGAAAATATAGTGTCTTCAAGTCTTTTGCCGTTGGTCAGCAATACTGAAATAGGTAAAAAATTGGCTGGAATAATTGAAACTGTCGCGGCCAATAAATACGCCCAGGTTCTTTCAATCGATTTGGGTTTCCTATGGTAGAGCTTTTCATGGCAACGAATGCAGTTTGAATTCTCCGGTTGAGATAGGTGGCAGTTGTGGCAGTGTACATGTTTGATCTCTAGCGGATAGTCTGTTTCTGGTCGCCACGCTTCCCAATAACGCCTCACACTGATACGACTGATAAGCAGCACGGTAAATATCTGTAGCAAAACCAGCCCATAGAGTCCGGGACCAACGAAGACATCAGAGATATCAATCAGTTTGAAACATGAAACAGCGATACTTACCAAAAATACATCGATCATTACCCAAGGTTTAAGCTTGGAGATCAGCAGCAGAGAGTAACGCATCAGGGAGAAATTATTGTGTCTTAACGCAATGTGCGCACCAACAACACTACAGCAAAGTATAAATGGAGCTAACGAAGCACAGAAAAACACGAGTAGTGCTAAACCGCCATATCCTTCGTTATAGAGTGCTTCTACACCGGAAGGGAGTGTCGCCGGTATCATAACGCCGACCAGCCGAATACGAATAAAATCGAAAAAGTGAGAGGGTATAAACAACAAAAGGCAGGTAATAGCTAACGCTAAGTTGCCGGAAAGGGAAGGTTGCCCACCACGATAAAGCTGTGTACCGCACCGAGGGCAATACGCACTTTTCCCTTTATCTACGCTGATGACGTCAACGGGCAACTCACACCCTTGGCAAAGGCGTATTCCAGAAGGAGTGGATAGATGTTTTTCTATCGCTCTCACTTTCATCCGATACCCCTTGAACTTGATGTGACATTGTCACTAGTTGGCGTAGGATTGTACTGAACCATAGAGTGTTTGATATAGCCCTTCTTGCTCAACCAGTTCTCTATGTGTGCCAGCTTGGCTAACGCGTCCATCTTCCAATACATAAATCAAATCTGCTTGTTTCACTGCTGAAAGTCTGTGCGCGACTATCAAAGTGGTTCGTCCTTTTAAGAACTCGTTCAATGCCTTATGTAAGGCACTTTCTGTTGCGGTATCGAGTGCTGATGTCGCTTCGTCTAAAATGACGAACTTGGGATTACTTAATACCATGCGTGCAATGGCTAAGCGCTGACGCTGACCACCAGAAAGACGAATACCATTGCGGCCAATTTGAGAATCCAATCCATGATCCAGCTTACTGATCACATCCTGCATTTGCGCAATTTCAAGAGCGCGCCACAGATCAGCTTCATCATGTTCACCGCCTAGGGTCAAATTGTGCCTTAAAGTGTCATTAAAGAGTATAGGTTGTTGTAGAACAACAGCAATTTCCCCACGGATAACATCGAAACTAATGTCGTCACATGTCTCGCCATTGAAACTTATTTGCCCTGAATTCGCTCGATAAACACCAATCAACAGTTGTATTAGAGTCGATTTTCCTCCGCCACTTGCTCCGACCAGTGCAACTTTTTTACCTGATGGGATACTAAGAGACAAATCATTGAGGACATTGTTTTCACCGTCATATGAAAAATTGACGTTCGAAACTGTCACTTCAACTTCTCTTTCTTCAGTGAAAGGATTAACTTTACTGACTGGACGATGTTCTTCTTCCAAATCAAGTAAAGTGTTAATTCGTCCAAGCGCGGCTTTGGCGCTGTACCAAGAAAATTGAATACTTAACAGCTCCTGAACCGGTGAAAGCATGAACCACAAATAGCCAAACACTGCAAACATCTGCCCAATAGAAAGATCACTGAACACCACCATGAGCATGGCTGCAGCTCTAAACAACTCGAAGCCAAGCAAAAACAACAGGAATGACAAGCGGCCAGCAGCTTCAGATTGCCATGCATATTTGTCCGCACTTAAACGTACTTCATTGGCCTGTTGTTTTAGCTCAGTAAGAAATTCACGTTCTTTGTTGGCCGCTCTAAGTTGATAAATACCATCAAGGGTTTCTACCAGTCTGTTTTGAAAGCGTTCAAAGGCTTGGTTTTCTCTTTTCTTCAGGTGCTTGACTTTGCTGCCTAGTAAACGCGAAAAATAAACCACGACAGGGTTTACCAATAGGATGAAGAGTCCTAAGCGCCACTCAATCCACAATAGAACAATCGCAGTACCGCTGACGGTCAACACGCCAATAATAAATTTGCTTAACGTAGACCCGATAAATTGGTCTATGGTTTCAATATCCGTAACCAAATGGGCATTTATTCCACCGCTTCCCCGAGTCTCGTATTGTTTTATGCTAATTCGCCCCAACTTATCTATCATCTTACTCCGCATCTGGTACGTGATGGTTTTAGAGACAAGCGTGAACTGTCGGCTTTGTAGAATGTTGAGCATCTGGCTCGTTGCTCGCATCAATACGACAAGTAACAGAGTGAGGACGATGTAACCTGTTGCCGTTTGCCAAGATGTTGGCAAAACACGATTCATCATCTCGATACCGGTTGAAGGTTGGTTTAGCAGTACTTCATCAACCATGAGAGGCATAAGAAGTGGGATGGGCACACTGATTAGCGTTGCAACAATCGCAATTACATTGGCAAACAATAGCTTGGATTGATGCTTTTTCGCTTGTGTTATCAGCCAAGAACGGCTAATAGTGTTTGTGGAATTTGCCATCTTTATGAGAATAAATCCTATTTAGTTTGGCGCATTATATGTAAAACCTTTAGGCAATCAAAACTTAAAGGCATTTAATACCTAAAGTGAAGTCTTTATTTTTCAATTGGAAGTTTAGTTTATATGAAATTAGAACATTACCACCGCTTAACAAAACAAGCTGTCGCACTACTAGAATCAGAAAATGACTTGATTGCGAACTTGTCTAACTTAAGCGCACTACTCAACATGGAATTAGAAGACCTTAATTGGGTCGGTTTCTATCTGATGCGAGAAGGTGAGTTGGTATTAGGTCCGTTCCAAGGCAAACCTGCTTGTGTGCGTATTCCTGTCGGACGTGGCGTATGCGGTACAGCCGTTTCAACTAATAGTGTACAACGTGTTTATGATGTTCATGAGTTTGAAGGTCATATTGCGTGTGACGCTGCCAGCAATTCAGAGATTGTTATTCCTTTTTCAATCAATGGTGAAGTAGTCGGTGTTCTAGATATTGATAGCCCAAGAGTGGGTCGTTTTTCCGAAATTGATGAGGAAGGACTGACATTTTTGATGACAGAAGTTGAAAAGCTGCTCAATTCACAGGCTAACAAAGCATAAATTGTCTTTTGCCTGTGGTTTTTCGTATTCAGGTCACTATAATACCGAACATATTTACTCTTAATGCTCGCGGACAAGCCGCATAAACCAGGAATCCTCATGGAAAACACTGAAAAGTTAAAAAACAGCAAAGAAGTTATTGCGTACATTGCTGAATGTTTCCCTAAATGCTTTACTTTAGAGGGTGAAGCGAAGCCTCTTAAAATTGGTATTTTTCAAGATCTTGCTGAACGCCTTGGCGAAGATCCAAAAGTTAGTAAAACTCAGCTTCGTGCAGCTTTAAGACAGTACACTTCTTCATGGCGTTACCTACACGGCGTAAAACCTGGTGCGGTTCGTGTAGACCTAGATGGAAACGATTGTGGAGAGCTTGAAGAGCAACATGTAGAACATGCACAAGCCGCGTTGGCAGAAAGCAAAGCTCGTGTTGATGCACGCCGTAAAGAACAAGGTAAAAAAGCTCGCGAAGAAGCGAAAGCTAAGCCAAAAGCTAAAAAAGCAGCTCAGCCTCGCCGTCCTCAAAACAAAGGGCCAAAACCAGAAAGTAAACCTGTTGAAACAAGAGCTTTGAATACTGACGAAATCATTGTCGGTAAAGAAGTGAACATCAACATGGGTAAAGGCAACATGGCAGCGACCATTGTTGAAATCAATAAGGAAGACGTGCGTGTTCAACTTGGTAACGGCCTACAAATGGTTGTAAAAGCGGAGCACTTGCGCGCCTAAAGGAGAAACTCCTACGCATGAAATGCCGTTCAAAATGGACTCTGATTGCTGCTAGCGTTTGGCTAGCAGCATCTTCAGCTCAGGCTGTTGAAGCCCAAATTCAAAAGAAAGATTTACCAGTTCTTGCTCCCGAAGCTCAACATGAAACAGCAAGTAAAAGGGTAACTTCTCGTTTTACTCGTTCTCACTACAAGCATTTCAATCTCGACGATCAATTTTCTCAGGAGATTTTTGAGCGTTACGTTGAGCTTCTTGACTACAACCGCAGTCTTTTCACTCAAGCAGACATCGATTCTTTCCAGTCTAAAGCTGTTCAATTAGATGATGAACTCAAGGCAGGTAGCAACGCTATTGCGTTTGAAATCTATAACTTGTCGATGATTAAGCGTTTCGAACGTTTTAAATATGCTTTGTCATTACTCGATAAAGAAATCAAATTTAATACTGATGAAACCATCGAAATTGATCGTTCTAAAGCAGCTTGGCCCAAGAATAAAGCTGAAATTGATGAGTTATGGCGCAAGCGCGTAAAATACGATGCTTTGAGCCTAAAATTGACAGGCAAAGAGTGGCCTGAAATCAAAGAGACGCTGTCAAAACGCTACAACAATGCTATCAAGCGTCTAACTCAAACTCATAGTGAAGATGTTTTCCAACTTTACATGAATGCGTTTGCTCGCCAAATTGATCCGCATACCAGCTATCTATCACCACGCAATGCAGAACAATTCCAGTCTGAGATGAGCTTATCTCTGGAAGGGATTGGTGCTGTTTTACAAATGACGGATGACTACACTGTTATTTCTTCGTTGGTTACTGGTGGCCCAGCTGCAAGCAGTAAGCAATTGTCGGAAGGTGATCGTATTGTCGGTGTTGGCCAGGATGGTGAAGATATCGTCGATGTGATCGGTTGGCGTTTGGATGACGTTGTTCAGTTAATCAAAGGTCCTAAGGGTACTAAGGTTAATCTTGAAATTCTACCTGATGGCAAGGATGTAAAACGTCACGTTGTAACAATTGTCCGAGATAAGATTCGCTTGGAAGACAGAGCTGTTAAATCAGAAGTGATTGAAAAGGGTGGTAAAAAGATTGGTGTTCTCGAAGTACCAAGTTTTTACGTTGGTCTTTCTCAAGATACCGATAAACTGATTACCCAGTTGAAAGCTGACAAAGTGGACGGCATTATTGTTGACTTACGAAATAACGGTGGCGGCGCTTTAACAGAAGCAACGGCATTATCTGGCTTGTTTATTACCAGTGGTCCTGTTGTTCAAGTTCGTGATAGTTATGGTCGCGTAAATGTAAACAGCGATACCGACGGAAAGATCAGTTATTCAGGTCCAATGACGGTATTGATCAATAGCTACAGTGCCTCTGCCTCTGAGATTTTTGCTGCAGCAATGCAAGATTATGGTCGTGCGATTATTCTTGGCGAGAACTCATTTGGTAAGGGTACGGTGCAGCAACACCGCTCTTTGAATCATATCTACGATATGTTCGATAAAGAGTTGGGTTATGTGCAATACACGATTCAGAAGTTTTACCGTATTGACGGTGGTAGTACGCAAAACAAAGGTGTAGTACCTGACATTGCGTTCCCTGCTGCAATTGATGCAGCTGAAACTGGTGAAAGTGTCGAACCAAATGCGCTTCCTTGGGACAGCATTGATCAAGCAAAGTATTCTAAACTTCATGATTTCTCTACGTTAATTGCTTCGCTAACTCAAAAGCATCAGCAGCGCATTACTTCTGACCTTGAGTTTGGTTTTATTCAACAGGATATTGCCAAATATAAAGCAGAAAAAGATGACAACGCTTTATCTTTAAACGAAACGGCTCGTAAGAAGAAAAGTGATGAAGCCGATGCTGAGCGTTTAGCTCGAATCAACAAACGTCAAGTTGATGCTGGAAAAGCAGAATACAAGAGTTTGGATGACGTGCCGAAAGATTATGAAGTGCCAGATGCGTATTTGAACGAATCGGTATCTATCATGGTTGATATGCTTAAATCAGCAAAAAAGTAGAAAATTCAATGTAATAAAAAGGCGAGCTTATAAGCTCGCTTTTTTATACACCTAAAGTTGATATGCAACTTAATGTGATGTATATCAAATAATTTAGCGAAATCTAACATGCGATCCTAAGCTTAAAAAAAGTGAGGGAGATCGCTATGAGATGGATAACCGTTATTTTTGCCTGTGTTGCTTTGACGATAACAGGCCAGTCCTTTGGTTCAATGAATGGGCCAATTAAAGATTTAACCCAGTTTGACCAGCCGTTTCTGCTTGGAGACTGGTATTTGTTAAATCCCGCTCCCGAGGAATCGGAGGAAAACTTCCTCGCCATCAAGCTGAGTTTTGAGTCGGACTATACCTTTAACATTGATATTCAGAAGAAGGATTACAGTGTCGACCACTGGGAAGGTATGTATACGGCAAACAGTGATACGCTGATTCTCGGGTTAAACAGCGATGATCCTCAGGTATATGAGTACAAAAGTAACCACAACCTGCTGTTTTTAAATGGTGTGACCTTTACTAAAGCTTTACCTAATGCATTAGCAGGAATGTGGTCGAGCACTTCACTTTCTGGACAAGACTTTTATGCCGATAAGCTTACGGAAGTGTTACTCATTCTTCAGCCGGACTTTGTGTTCCTGTTTAAAGCCAGTGGCAGTGACGGAAATGAAACCACTCATCAGGGGGTGTATTACATGGAAGGGGATCACCTAGTTTTGCTCTATGAAGACGGCGAACAAGATACTCGCTATACGCTGCAGCAGGACCAGTTAACTTTAGATATGGAAGGCGGTTCTATGTATGCAGTTCTAAATCGTATTCGCTAGCGCAATATTTGAATATTTATTAACCAATTGAATTTTATTTATAAGAGATAGCCAGTGATGGGTATCTCTTTTTTTCTTTTAGGGGTTGTTATTGGTAATAACAAGCCTAAGATCTGTAACTGTCACATATCAATATGTCAAAAGGATTCAGGCAATGGCTCACACACCTCAAGCCAAATATCGTAAAGATTATACTCAACCATCCCATACTATTTCTCAAATAGAACTGACTTTCGATCTGTATGATACAGAGACGACGGTGACTGCTGTTTCACAAATTAAACAAATGAAGGACAGCACAACCTTAGTTTTAGATGGTGAAGATCTTAAGTTACAAGCGCTGAAAGTAAATGGCGTTGATTGGAATGAATACACACAATTAGATGCAGGTTTAGAAATTCGTCAGCTACCAGCGGAGTTCGAGCTAACGGTTATTACTCTCATAAACCCTGAGGCAAATACCGCATTGGAAGGTTTGTATAAATCCGGTGGCGCATTCTGCACACAATGTGAAGCTGAAGGTTTCCGCAGAATTACTTACTATTTAGATCGCCCGGATGTTTTAGCGAAATACACAACAACGGTCATTGCAGATAAAGCTCAATATCCATATCTGCTCAGCAACGGTAACAAAGTTGAACAAGGCGAAGTAGAAAACGGTCGCCATTGGGTGAAATGGCAAGATCCGCATCCAAAACCAGCTTACTTATTCGCTTTGGTTGCAGGTGATTTTGATGTTCTGCGCGATAAATTTGTTACTCAGTCTGGCCGCAATGTAGATTTAGAAATCTTCGTTGATAAAGGCAACCTAGACAGAGCGCATCACGCGATGGTTTCTCTGATTAACTCAATGAAGTGGGACGAAGAACGTTTTGGTCTTGAGTACGATTTAGATATTTACATGATCGTCGCGGTTGATTTCTTCAACATGGGTGCAATGGAGAACAAAGGGTTGAATATTTTCAACTCGAAGTTTGTATTGGCCAATGATCAAACGGCAACAGACACTGATTATCTTGGTATTGAAGCCGTGATTGGTCACGAATACTTCCATAACTGGACAGGTAACCGTGTTACTTGTCGCGACTGGTTCCAGCTAAGCTTGAAAGAAGGCTTAACGGTGTTCCGCGATCAAGAATTCTCTTCAGATTTAGGTTCTCGTGCTGTCAACCGCATCAACAATGTTCGCATTATTCGTGGCCCTCAGTTTGCAGAAGATGCAAGCCCAATGTCGCACCCAATTCGTCCGGATAAAGTAATAGAAATGAATAACTTCTATACGTTGACTGTGTATGAAAAGGGAAGTGAAGTGATTCGAATGATGCATACTTTGCTTGGTGAGGAAGGTTTCCAAAAAGGCATGAAGTTATACTTCGATCGCCATGATGGTACAGCTGCAACGTGTGAAGATTTTGTCGCTGCTATGGAAGATGCATCCGGTGTTGATCTCAACCAGTTCCGCTTATGGTACAGCCAGTCGGGTACACCAACGGTATCCGTAAGCAGCGAATACGATTCTGAAGCAAAAACGTATGCGCTAACGGTTTGTCAGTCGACAGAACCAACGCACGATCAAAAAGAAAAGCAGCCTCTGCATATTCCTTTTGACGTTGAACTTTATGCAAAAGACGGTAGTGTGATTCCTTTGCAGAGCAAAGGTAATCCGGTTGCAAATGTGCTGAATGTAACTCAAGCAGAGCAAACTTTTGTATTTGAGAACGTTACAGAAAAACCAATCCCATCGTTACTAAGAGAGTTTTCTGCACCGGTGAAGTTGGAATATGACTACTCAGATGAAGAGTTAGTATTCCTAATGTCCCATGCGACTAACGAATTTGCACGTTGGGATGCTGGTCAAATATTAATGGCTAAGTATATTCGTGACAATGTAACTCGTGAGCAGCAAGGACAAAAGGTTGAATTACCTGCCGTAGTTGTTGATGCATTCCGCGGTGTTTTACTGAGTGACTCTTTAGAGCCTGCATTTGTTGCCGAGATGCTTTCACTGCCGAGCCATAACGAAGTGTCTGGTTGGTACAAGTGTGTGGATGTTGATGCAATTGCTAAGGTGCTTAAAGCATTCAAAGTTATTCTCGCGACTGAACTTGAAGATGAATTAAGTGCAACATATCAAACGCTAAAACAAAATGAATACACCATTAGCCATGAAGCCATTGGTAAACGCGCGTTACGTAATATCTGTTTGTCCTACCTAGCGTACACCGAGCAAGGTAATGCTTTAGCGGAGAAACAATACAACGAAGCGAACAACATGACTGACACTATCGCAGCTATGAGTGCGGCGAACAGTGCAGGGCTTGCATGTCGTGAAGCCCAAATGGCGGATTACAGCAATAAATGGAAACACGACGGTTTAGTTATGGACAAGTGGTTCACTCTACAGGGCTGTAACCCTGCAAGTGATGCGCTAGAAGTGATCAAGAAAACAATGAATCATGAAGCGTTCAGTTTGAAGAACCCAAACCGTACTCGTAACTTGATTGGTGCTTTCTTAAATAACAACCCAGTAAACTTTCATGCGAAGAGTGGTGATGGCTATCGTTTTGCGGGAGAAATACTTCGCGAGCTCAACAGTAGTAACCCACAAGTAGCATCTCGTTTAATTGACCCTCTGCTTAAATTCCGTAAATACGATGAAGAGCGACAAGGATTAATTAGGAAAGAGCTTGAAGCGTTAAAAGCGATGGATAATTTAGCGCGAGATCTTTATGAAAAAGTCTCTAAAGCACTAGAAGATTAACAATAGGTAGTGGTGGCATTTCGATGCCACCTTTTTTATTTCTAAACCACAATTCATCGCTGCGGTGATTGGTCTATGAAGCATTACTATTTTTCACTCAACATTTCGTATCAAGCCTATCTGGCACACTATTCTGGCGCTGCAAGCTCTGTTTTGGTTGTTACCGAACACGGGCTAAGACTTCAGCTTCCCGCATCGAAATTTCGACCATTTCTTAGCCAAATTGGAGTAAAAGGTCGATTTAGATTGATAACTGACCAAAATAATAAGTTTATAAAGTTAGAAATGCTATGAAGAAAGTTATTACTAGATGTTTAAATAGGAATCTTAGTCACATTCTCAAACATTTGGCTGTGTAGGAATGTTAAAAATATTAACGTTTAGTTCCTAAAACTTTTACAATAAAACATGCATTACCAGCGGTAGGTTATATCCTTACTGCATCCCCTACAAAACATAATTCTAATCTGGAGTCGCCTATGACCGCGCGTGAGACTTTGATGCCGGTTCTACTTGAAAAAGTTTACCAACTGATTCAAGACAAACTTGAGCAAAAACAACAACCTTTGGTTACTCAACTCGCTCAACATTTATTTAGCAATGTATCGCAAGATGATTTAGCTGAAAGAAATGAATCGGATTTATACGGTGCAGTTGTCAGCCTTTGGCATCATATCTGTGAGAAGAAGAGCGATGATTACTCTGTTCGAGTTTTCAACCCAACGGTAAGCCGACATGGTTGGGAGTCTACCCATACGATTGTCGAGATTGTTGTTCCTGATGGTCCTTTCCATGTTGACTCTATTAAGATGGCACTAAGCCGACTAGATTTAACCTCCCACCTGATGCTAAATGGTCCTACTCAAATTGATCGTGATGATATAGGCGCAATCAAGAGTATCAATAACGGAGAAGGGCCTCTTCAGTCTTTATTCCATATCGAAGTTGATCGTTTAAGCAATAAAGCAGAGATGAAAACTCTCCAGGATGAACTGTTAGATATTTTGCTTGATACTGATCTCGTCGTTAAAGACTGGAAACCTATGGTAAACAAACTGGATCAAGTCATCGGTCAACTTGAAGCAAACGCAGATCGTCTTCCTGAATCTGATCGTTTCCAAGAAACCATGGCGTTCTTGCGTTGGTTAGGTGATCACAATTTTACCTTTATGGGTTACAAAGAATACGATCTAGTTGAGATTGAAGGGGATACGACACTTAGACCTACTGAGGAAGCAGGGCTTGGCCTTTTCTCTCAAAGTGATCGCGTTCGTTCAGTAAAGCTTTCTGAGTTTTCAGATTCAGCCCGCCTAGAAGCGAAAAAAGCCTACTTATTAATTCTAACTAAAGGCAATAAGCAGTCTCGTATCCATCGTCCGGCGTATACCGATTACATCGGAATTAAAAAGTTTGATGAAAACGGAAAAGTGGTAGGCGAGCACCGTTTTACCGGTTTGTACACATCAGCGGTATATAATCAAGCAGTCCAAAGCATTCCTCTGATCCGCGAAAAAGTGGAACGTATACTCAGCGCTAGCCGTTACCGTGTTGGTTCATACGCTTATAAAGCGCTGCACAACATTCTAGAAAACTACCCGCGTGATGAACTGCTACAAGCGACAGAAGAAGAATTATTAGAAGTCGGCATGGGTGTAGTACAAATGCAGGACCGAGATCTTCTACGTCTGTTTGTACGCAAAGACCCGTTTGGCCGTTTCTTTAGCTGCATGGTGTATGTAACAAAAGAGCGTTACAACACTGAGTTGCGTCGTCAGACTCAACGCATTTTTAAACAGTATTTTGGTTGTGAACAAGAAGTCGAGTTCACAACGTATTTTTCTGAAAGCCCACTTGCAAGAACTCATTACATCGTCCGTGTTGATAACAACAATATGGACGTGAATGTGAAGAAAATAGAGCAAAACTTAATGGAAGCATCAACAACTTGGGATGATCGTTTGTCTGAAGCGATCGTGGCGAACTGCGGCGAAAGCAAAGGTTTACCACTTTCAAAACAATACCTTCATGCATTCCCACGTTCATATAAAGAAGATGTAATGCCAGCTTCTGCTGTTGCAGATATTGAGCGCCTTGAAGCACTCAATGAAGAAAACAAACTGGGTATGCTGTTCTATCGTCCGCAAGAAGAGACCAAAGATTCTAAAGCGGTACGCCTGAAATTGTATCACCGTGATGAACCTATCCATCTTTCTGATGTGATGCCAATGCTTGAGAACTTGGGCTTGCGCGTGATTGGTGAATCGCCATACGAAGTGATCAAATCAAATGGTCAGGTTTACTGGATCCTAGATTTCTCAATGCTTCATAAGAGTGAAAGCCAAGTTGATCTTCGTGAAGCTCGTGATCGTTTCCAACAAGCATTTGCGGCTATTTGGTATGGTGATCTGGAAAGTGATGGTTTCAACCGTTTAGTTCTAGGCGCTTCTTTAACAGGCAGAGAGGTATCGATTCTTCGTGCTTACGCTCGTTATATGCGCCAAGTAGGTTTCCCATTCAGCCAACAATATATCGAAGATACATTAAGTCATTATCCTGATGTAGCGAAGGGTTTGGTGGATCTGTTTGTACGTCGTTTTGATCCTAAACATAAAGGCGCTCAAAAAGGTCAAACTGATCTGATTAACAAGATCACAGAACAGCTAGATCATGTAGAAAGTCTTGATGATGACCGTATTATTCGTCGCTACATGGAAATGATCCTAGCGACTTACCGCACTAACTACTATCAATTGGATGAGAATAAGCAGCCGAAACCTTGGTTGGCATTAAAGATGAAGCCAAAAGAGATTCCAGAAATTCCGGCTCCTGTGCCTGCTTTTGAAATCTTCGTCTACGCACCAGATATTGAGGGTGTGCATCTACGTGGCGGTAAGGTAGCGCGTGGCGGCTTGCGTTGGTCTGACCGTCAAGAAGATTTCCGTACTGAAATCCTTGGTTTGGTAAAAGCACAGCAAGTTAAGAACACCGTGATTGTACCTGTAGGGGCAAAAGGTGGCTTCGTTTGTAAGAAGCAGTATCTATACAACACACGTGATGAAATTTTTGCTGAAGGTCAGCGTTGTTATAAACGCTTTATTCGTGCGCTATTAGACGTTACAGACAACATTGTAGAAGGTGATCTTGTTGCACCTGTGAGCGTAGTTCGCCACGATGAAGACGATCCGTATTTGGTTGTTGCGGCAGACAAAGGTACTGCAACATTTTCTGACCTTGCTAACTCGGTTTCTGCGGAATACAACTTCTGGTTAGGTGATGCTTTTGCATCTGGTGGTTCTAATGGTTATGACCACAAAGAGATGGGTATTACCGCGAAAGGTGGCTGGGAATCAGTTAAGCGTCATTTCCGCGAAATAGGTATTGATTGTCAAACGACAGACTTCACCGCAGTTGGTGTTGGCGATATGGCGGGTGACGTATTTGGTAACGGTATGCTGCTATCAAAACACATCCGTCTACAGTGTGCATTTAACCACTTACATATTTTCATTGATCCAACACCAGATGCAGCAAGCAGTTGGGAAGAGCGTAATCGCTTGTTCAATCTTCCACGTTCTAGTTGGGAAGACTACAACCCTAAATTGATTTCTAAGGGCGGTGGTATTTTCTCCCGTAAGTCAAAATCCATTACCTTAACGCCAGAAATTCAGAAGATGTTAGGGACTAAAAAAGGATCCGTAGCTCCAAATGAGCTGATTAAGATGATCCTTTGCATGGAAGTTGATCTGTTATGGAACGGCGGTATCGGTACTTACGTTAAGTCTTCGCGTGAAACGCACACCGATGTGGGTGATCGTGCAAACGATGCACTGCGTATCGATGGTCGTGACCTCAACGCTAAGATTGTCGGTGAAGGCGGTAACTTAGGTATGACTCAGCTTGGACGTGTGGAATACGCACTGAAAGGCGGCCGAGTGAACACCGATTTCGTTGATAACGTTGGTGGTGTGGATTGTTCTGATAACGAAGTTAACATTAAGATCTTCTTGAATGGTCTAGTTGCAAATGGCGACATGACGATCAAGCAACGTAACCAAGTACTTGAATCAATGGAAGACGAAGTTGGCGCAATCGTAATTGAAGATGCTTATGTTCAGTCAGAATCGATTTCTGTGACAGAGCAACAAGGTGTTGCTGTCGTTAAAGAACAGATTCGCTTTATTCACCAATTGGAGAAAGCAGGGCATTTGGATCGTGCACTTGAGTATATCCCAGATGACGAAACACTGCTTGAGCGTGAAAAACTTGGTCAAGGTTTAACGCGTCCAGAGCTTTCTGTACTAGTTGCCTACGGCAAGATGGTGTTGAAAGACGAATTGGCTTGTGAAGAGATTGCGAATGACCAGTTCCATGCGCAACAGCTAATGCAATACTTCCCAACTGAGTTACGTCGTAACTATTCACAACACATGCAGAACCATCCGCTACGTGCTGAGATTATTGCAACAGCGCTTGCGAATCAGATGGTTAACGAAATGGGTTGTAACTTTGTAACTCGTTTGCAGGAAGAGACAGGCTCAAATGTTGTAGATATTACCAATGCATATGCGTCTGCCCGAGAGATCTACAAGTTAGGTTCTGTATTGGATGAAGTTCGCAAGCTGGATAACAAAGCAGATGCATTAACGCAATACGAAGTAATGTTCCACGTTCGCCGTACTCTGCGTCGTCTATCGCGTTGGTTGCTACGTAACCGCCCAGGTAAACAATCAGTTCGTGATTTGATTGAGTTGTACCAAGCAGATGTAGAAGCAATCGCCAACAAACTTGATGATGTGCTTGTAGCTGAAGAAGTAGAAGAGCACAACATTATGGCTCAGGCTTGGATCGAGAAAGGTATCGAACCTAAACTGGCTAACTATGTTGCTCGTTTGTCTAGCTTACACTCAGTACTGGATATATCTACAGTAGCTAAGGAAAAACAGAAAACAGTTGAGCAAACAGCCAAATTGTACTTCAACCTTGGCGACCGTTTGTCTCTGCACTGGTTCTTAAAACAGATTAATAATCAAGCGACAGACAATAACTGGCAAGTATTGGCTCGTGCAGCATTCAGAGAAGATCTGGATTGGCAACAACGTCAACTAACCGCCCAAGTGCTTAACTGTGAATGTGCAAGTGGTGAGTTGGATGTCATCAAAGCACTGGAAGAGTGGATGGAAGCAAACTCAGTCTCTTTACACCGTTGGGAAAACATCCTCAATGAGTTCAAAGTCGGTACAGTCCATGAGTTTGCGAAATTCTCTGTTGCATTAAGAGAATTGATGCTGCTCAACTTAAACTGCCAAGCGGTTGAATAAAGTTTGAATTGTTAGCCGAATAAGACAATAATTACGCCCCGTTTAATCGGGGCTTTTTTCTATCGGAGGCACAATGCTCTACCGCTTAGCCAGAACTGGCTTTTTCAAATTGGATGCTGAAAAGGCGCATGATCTTGCCATCCAAAACTTCAAACGTTTTACCGGCACACCTCTTGATCTCTTCTACCGTCAACATCTCCCTAATCGACCAGTAGAATGTATGGGATTAACATTCAAAAACCCTGTTGGCCTTGCGGCTGGTCTTGATAAAAATGGCGAATGTATCGACGCATTTGGTGCTATGGGCTTCGGATTTGTAGAAGTAGGGACCGTCACTCCTCGTCCTCAATCAGGAAACGACAAACCACGTCTTTTCCGTATCATTCCAGCAGAAGGGATTATTAACCGTATGGGTTTTAACAACCTAGGCGTTGATAACCTGATTGAGAATGTAAAGAAAGCCAATTACGACGGGATTATCGGTATCAATATCGGTAAAAATAAAGACACACCAATCGAAAAGGGTGCGGATGACTATTTGATCTGTATGGAGAAGGTTTATCAGTATGCTGGTTACATTGCTGTAAACATCTCATCGCCAAATACTCCTGGACTGCGTACTTTACAGTACGGCGAAGCACTCGATGAACTATTAGCAGCGCTGAAGGAAAAACAAGCTGAACTTGCTAGCAAGTATGATAAGTATGTTCCTTTAGCTCTTAAAATTGCACCTGATCTAAGTGATGACGAAATTAAGCAAATTTGTGCATCATTAATTAAGAACCAAATCGATGGCGTCATTGCTACCAACACTACTTTGGATCGTTCTTTGGTTGAAGGTATGAAACACGGTAATGAAGCGGGTGGGTTAAGTGGTAAACCACTTCAATCTCGCAGCACTGAAGTGATCAAATGTTTATACCGTGAACTAGGCGATCAAATTCCAATTATTGGTGTTGGAGGCATTGATTCGTATGTTGCCGCTAAAGAAAAATTGTTAGCTGGAGCAAAACTTGTTCAGGTTTACAGTGGCTTCATTTACCAAGGACCAGGTTTGGTTGCGGACATTGTCAAAAATATCTAACTTGTTTCGCTGCGTATAGATTTACGAAAAAGTGACAAGGTAATGTAGAGAGGGAATGAGCAAATCATTTCCTCTTTTTTTTTGTTTTTCCTCTCTTAGAATGAACTTCAGTTAGTTGGCAAGGGTAATTAAGCGTTTTACCTAAATAGTCTGATAATAAATATATAGAGAGTCAGGACAATGCTTAAACCGAGTGACAAATGGAATTGGTACTACTCAGATAGTGAAGGCTATCTGATGTTAGAACTGGGTGAGGATATGGTGTTTCGCACTAACCTTAGCAGCAATCTATTAGTAGATTGCGCTTTTGCATCCAATCAATTTACCGTTGATGACGCTTCCGACTATCAAACTTATAAGGAGCGCATTGATTGCTTAAATCTCAGTGAGCCACGCAAAGTAGAATTAGTTCTATATTGTGTAGCCGCTAAGCGCTTCCATAAACCAGTTCAACCTAAGAGCTGGTTCTTTGACTATCAAAGCAGTGGTTATTCTCCAGAAGAGGGTGAAATTGTCAGCTTGGTTAACAGTAATGGCCAAGGTTATTTCATCGTCTTAGAAGTGGGCGACAGTGCCAGTCTTTGTGCACTCGTTGACCTTGAAGATTTTGCACTAAACGGTTCAAAGCAATTGCACTTTGGACAGGTAATTAAAGTCATGCATGATCGAATGGCTTCAGCAAATCAAATTTTGCTACCTCAGCCTATGGCGATGGTAGGCTAGTTTCCCTAGTATTTTCGTTCCTTTGTTTCATTTCCCATCGGCGTAAAGCCGATTTTTTTTGCCTAAAATTTCTCGTCGACAGGTAGGGTAACATTCGTTCCTACTATCTTATTTTTGATTCTGACAAATTAATTACATTTATTTTCCATCAAATGTGACATCCAATTCGCTCAAATCTCACACCCAAGGTATCTAAAACTTCCCGTTTTAGCTAATTTTGTAACTAATTTACAGTGTAAAAATACATCTGGTATAGTCCAATTTTATTGTGAATAAATACTCACTATCGCTATGAGCCTTTAGATTATTGGTTTTAAACTGAACGAAGATTTATCTGGCGGTTTTTTAGGTAATAGAAAGGATGTTTGGTGTTTTTATGGATTTGGGGTGTTTAGATTTGGGCAAGTAGTCCATTGTCAGTTATAATCTGACACCATTTTTATTAGCTAAAGAACAGTATGAATCAGTATCTAGCGGTAACCTCAAACGGTCTTGAGAACCTATTAGTAGAAGAATTAACAAAATTAGGGATTTCAGACGCCAAACCTGTACAAGCAGGGGTGAAATTCAAGGCGTCAAATGAGCAAATTTACCGTTGTTGTTTATGGAGCCGACTTGCTTCACGATTTGTACGTGTTATTACAGAATTCAATTGTCAAAATGATATGGACTTGTACCTTTCGGCAACGTCAGTGAACTGGGTCAATCATTTTCACAGCTCTAAAAAGTTTGTTGTTGACTTCAACGGTACAAACCGAGAGATCCGTAACAGTCAATACGGTGCAATGAAAGTTAAAGATGCCGTAGTTGATTGTTTTGAAAAGAAAAACCTCCCACGCCCCTCGATCAGTAAAGATCATGCAGATCTTCGCATTCATGTTCGTTTACATAATGATAAAGCGCTGCTGGGTATCGATATGGTTGGTGGTGGCTTACACGTCCGAGGTTACAGACCTGAATCTGGACGAGCTCCACTTCGAGAGACTTTGGCTGCTGCAATCATTCTACGTAGTGGTTGGGATGCCTCTAAGCCATTGCTAGACCCTATGTGTGGTTCGGGAACTCTATTGATTGAAGCTGCAATGATGGCTGCAAATATCGCACCTGGACTTAAGCGCGAGAAATGGGGCTTTGAGTCACTTGAAGATTTTGAACCAGAAGTGTGGGCAGAGGTGAAATCTGAAGCGAGTGTTCAAGCAAAAAGGGGTGTCAATAAAACTGACACTAAGTTCTTTGGCCTAGATAATGATAGTCGTGTACTGAAGACAGCTAAAGATAACGCTAGACGAGCTGGTGTAGAAAACTTGATTCAATTCGAGCTTGGTGATGCTTCTCTGCTTAAGAAGCCACAAGGCTTTGAGAATGGCGTTATTATATGTAACCCGCCATATGGTGAACGTTTGGGAACTCATCCTGGATTGATTGCGCTTTACACTGCATTTGGTGCTCAGCTGAAATCAGAGTTTGGTGGTTGTCAGGCATCTATCTTCTCTAGTTCAGATGAACTCCTAAGTTGTTTGCGTATGCGCGCTGAGAAACAATACAAGTTGAATAACGGTGCGTTACCTTGTCACCAAAAGAACTACTCAATTTCAGCCCGTGAGCGTTCTGAAGATGAGCAGCAGTCACAATCAACACAAATTGCCCCTGATTTCTCAAATAGATTGAAGAAGAACATTGGCAAGATTGGTAAATGGGCGAAACGAGAAGGTTTAGACTGTTATCGTATCTATGATGCAGATCTTCCTGAATACAACGTAGCGATTGACGTTTATCAGGACCAGCTAGTTATCCAAGAATATGCAGCACCTAAGAATATTCCAGAAGAGAAGGCGAAACGTCGTCTTACTGACATCATTCGAGCTGCAATTCAGGTGACCGAAACAAACGCAAACAATGTGGTTCTAAAAGTTCGTGCGAAACAAAAAGGCACGTCCCAGTATCAAAAATTTGGTCAGCAGTCTCAAACGATGGAAGTCAGCGAGTATGGTGTAAAACTTATCGTTAACTTACATGACTACTTGGATACTGGTCTTTTCTTAGATCATAAAATCACTCGTCGTAAACTGGGTGAGATGGCTCAAGGTAAAGACTTCTTGAATTTATTTGCCTATACAGGTTCAGGTACGGTTCACGCCGCTTGTGGTGGTGCAAAATCAACAACTACTGTTGATATGTCCAATACCTATCTCGAATGGGCTAAAGACAACATGAAGTTAAATGGTCAAGTAGGGCGTCAACATCAGTTTATCCAGGCGGATTGCCTTCAGTGGCTGGAGCAGGCTTCGGGTCAATATGATTTAATCTTTATCGATCCACCAACGTTCTCGAACTCAAAACGCATGGAGCAGTCTTTTGATGTTCAAAGAGACCACATTCAGTTAATGAAAAACCTCAAGCGTATTCTACGCCCAGATGGCACCATCGTTTTCTCGAACAACAAACGTCATTTTAAGATGGATATGGAAGAGCTAGGTAACTTGGGCTTGGAAGCGAAAAATATTTCAGCACAAACGCTTCCGCTCGATTTTGAGCGTAATAAGCATATCCATAACTGCTGGATTGTTACTCATAAGCAACTCTAGTAAATAATTAATAGGGAAGGTTGAGTGATCACTTTATATAGTACAGAGGGCTGTCATCTATGCGAGATGGCCTTCGCTTTACTAAATCAAGCAAATGTCTCTTCTCAAGTTGAAGTGATTGACATTGCATTCGACGATGAACTGTTTTCTCGTTACGGGGTAACTATACCCGTAGTCTCATATCAAGGTTCAGAGCTTAGCTGGCCTTTTGATTTTTCAGAATTAACTCAGTGGTTAGAAAATAATGGCATTAATTACCATTCATAACGGTTTACTGGCTTTTGGTGATCACCCTTTACTCGATCACGCAGATTTTGCATTACAAGAAAATGAGCGCGTGTGTTTGGTTGGACGAAATGGCGCTGGTAAATCGACGTTAATGAAAATCATCGCAGGCGAAATTCTGTTGGATGATGGCAAAATGCAAGTGATGCAAGATGTTGTGGTCTCTCGCCTAGAGCAAGACCCGCCTCGTAATCAGGAAGGAACGGTTTTTGACTATGTCGCTGGTGGACTACAAGAAGTTGGCGAACAATTAAGGATCTATAACGATCTGATCGATCTCGTTGCCGTTGACCCATCTGAGTCCAATATTAAGAAGCTTTCAAACGTTCAAGAGCAACTTGAACATTCTGGCGCATGGCGTTTCGAAGACAGAATTCAGAATGTATTAGCTTCGCTAAAGCTAGATGGTCATACGAAACTTACCGATCTATCAGGTGGTTGGCAGCGTAAAGCTGCGTTGGCTCGTGCGTTGGTGTGCGACCCTGATGTATTACTTCTTGATGAGCCTACCAACCATCTAGACGTTACGACGATTGAATGGCTGGAAGGGTTCTTAAAGGACTTTCGTGGCTCAATTATCTTTATTTCTCACGACCGTTCATTCATTAAATCTATGGCGACTCGCATCGTAGACTTGGATCGTGGTCAATTGAACTCTTTCCCGGGTGACTATGAAAATTATCTCAATGAGAAAGAAGAATTACTGCGAGTAGAAGAGCTGCAAAACGCTGAATTTGACAAGAAATTGGCTCAAGAAGAGGTCTGGATTCGTCAGGGTATTAAGGCTCGCCGTACGCGCAACGAAGGTCGAGTAAGAGCACTGAAAAAGCTTCGTCAAGAGCGCAGTGAAAGACGTGAAGTGCAGGGGAAAGTTAACCTGCAAATTGATGATGCTGCTCGTTCAGGAAAGATTGTATTTGAAGCAGAAAACTTAAGTTATGCCATTGATGGCAAACGCCTCGTTGATAACTTTAGCTTCAATATTATGCGCGGAGATCGCATTGCACTGATTGGTCCGAATGGTTGTGGTAAGAGTACACTGCTGAAGCTTCTTTTGGGTCAGTTGGAGGCGGACAGTGGTCGTTTGCATTGTGGTACGAAGCTGGAAGTGGCCTATTTCGATCAATATCGCGAAGTTTTAGATCCTGAAAAAACGGTTATAGACAACCTTGCTGATGGTAAACAAGAAGTGACTGTAGGTGGTCGTCAACGTCACGCATTGAGCTATCTTCAAGATTTCTTATTCGCACCTAAACGTGCAAGAACACCAGTAAAAGCGCTGTCAGGCGGTGAGAAAAACAGACTTCTTCTCGCTCGTTTGTTCCTAAGATCCAACAATTTATTGGTTCTCGATGAACCAACCAACGATTTAGATATCGAAACTTTGGAACTTTTGGAAGATTTGCTTGCCAATTATCAAGGCACTTTATTGTTAGTCAGCCACGACCGTGAGTTCGTAGACAATACAGTGACGACGAGTTGGATTTTTGAAGGTAACGGGAAAATAGAAGAGTTTGTCGGTGGCTATCACGATGCTCAGCAGCAGCGCTCTCAAGTACTGCAATCGCGTAGTGTCGAAAACGCAGTCAAACAAGAAAAATCGGTTGAGCCAGCTCCCAAATCAGAGCCTGCGAAGCCTAAGTCTAAGAAGTTATCTTATAAACTGCAGCGTGAATTAGAAACTCTGCCGCAAAAACTCGAAGAATTAGAAGCTGAAATAGAATCAATGCAAGAGCAAGTCAACGATGCAGATTTCTTTAGTCAGTCTGTAGATGTGACA
Source organism: Vibrio sp. C8 (assembly GCF_054051265.1). Taxonomy (NCBI): domain Bacteria; kingdom Pseudomonadati; phylum Pseudomonadota; class Gammaproteobacteria; order Vibrionales; family Vibrionaceae; genus Vibrio; species Vibrio sp. C8. Next base: position 27,164 of record NZ_JBPAOE010000052.1, on the reverse strand, counting down.
CAACCAATTTTAGACAAGTTAACTGCTAAAGAGCAGGAGCTTGAAATTGCATTTGAGCGCTGGGAAGAGCTCGAAGCAATGCAACAGGATAGTTAATGGATTTTATGAATAGAAAATTGTTTAAGTTGAGCGTAGTGAGCTCAGCGATTCTTGCTACCACACAGGTTTCTGCTGCGCTTTATAACGTAATGGAAGTTACGCCAAGTACTACATATAGCTATAAGAGTTCTTATGGTGTGGCTATTGAACAACCTACCAGTTTTAATGTATTTGATGCTAAGGATAACTGTTTCGAGAATAGTAGTGCCGGTGGAAAAGCATGTGATAGTTACACGCTCGCAGGTGAAACTCGTTTGAAATCACTTAATTCTAGTCAATCTGTAGATGGTGTCAGTTTTCGGGAAGAAGCACCGTTTGCATTCAATGATCGCAATGCTTTCGATTACCTTGATAGCTATGATGATTTTATAAATTACTGTGAAATTGAGTTGAGATATTCAACATGTAGTTATTGGGCCAGAGATCGTTGGGATGTATGGAATAGTGAAATAAACGGCTCAAACACTCCCAATTCTATTGCATTTACAGGTTCTTCAACTACTGGTACGGCTATAGATGAAAACTACAATATAGTTGTAAACAGTTTGCATTCGTCAACCCCCGTAGGGATTGGCTTTAAACTGAGTATCAATAGTAAAATTCGGGAACTTATTGATATTAATGATGCTTCCGATACGGATTTCAGAGCATGGCGAACGGATGACACCACCGGTAGCTACACGGTTGGTAGTAAAGTCATTTCTTCAAGCTCTAGCAACTATACAACGAAAGCTGCGATTATTAATGGTGGGACAACTTATACAATTGATTGGCCAAGTAATAGTTCTGTAGCTAGCAACAAGTATGCACAGGGTAGCATGCGGGATCTTGTTATAGTTGGCACTGAGATTTATGGGGTTGGCTTTAACTCTTATAACTCTAGTGAAAACTATATGAATGCAACAATTTTCCATGGTAGTACAACTGCTCTAGGTACTTGGGACTCGGTTTCCGTTAGTGGTGCTACCGTAGAGGTTGGTGGCGAATTAATTCATAGTAATTCTGTTGTTACCTCTGTCAATCATAACTTTATCGCAATAGGGTCCGCTAAGCGCGATGGATATAAACCTAAAACGAATGCAGCTGCTAATCGTTTGTTCATTGTCGATGATGTACGTTTGAATAGTGTGTCAGCAGTATTTCCGTCTGGCGGAATCCTATTTGATGGTGCAGGGGGAAAAGCTGGCGCTATCAATAATTACAACGAAATCGTTGGTCAAATTGATTTTGAGAATACTCGCGAAGTAGATGGTAAGCCACGTAGGAAGCGCGGCTTTATATATCCATATGTATCTGGCAATTATAACGGTTCTGATTTTGCTGAATATGAAAAAAGAGCTGCTAGATTTAAAAACAAAGCTTGGTATTTAGATGATTTAACGAATGACGGTTCACTGTCAGGTAATAACCAATATCGCGTTGTGGATGCTACAGATATCAATGACGCAGGCGTGATTTCTGGTACAGCTCTGAAGTGTAGTGGTGGATACAGTACTACTTCTCACAACTCTTCTTGTAGTGGAACTGAAACTGTTGTTGCAGTGAAACTTGTACCGATTGCCGGAGCTACCTCAAGTGATATTAGTCAACGAGGTACCGACACAACAACTTCTGAACGTTCGGGTGGTAGCTTAGGTTTATGGAGTTTAATTCTTCTGACTTTAGGTTGGTTCCGTAGAAAATAGTCATTTTTTGTCAATAAAGGCACAAGCTCACAAAAATAAGCTTGTGCTTTTTTTTGACTTGAGAAAGGTCAGATTTTGCGCGATTCTTTAGATGTGGTCATAAAAGATCCACACTAATGTAATAGTTGTAAGTAAGACACAAGTTACTGTATGAGGACTGCACTATGAAGAGACAAAAGCGTGATCGCCTTGAAAGAGCACAATCTCAAGGTTATAAAGCTGGTTTGAATGGACGATCTCCTGAGGAGTGTCCATACCAACAAAGTGATGCTCGTTCATATTGGCTAGGCGGTTGGCGTGACGCAAGAGATGATAAAAACTCTGGTCTCTATAAATAACCCCCACATACTAAAGGATCTTAAGCCCCGAAAGGGGCTTTTTAGTACCTAGCATTTATAACGCACTATAACTAAGTGTTTTTAATAAAATTAAAGCAGCTTGACAGCTGCTTTAATTAATAACTGAGAATTAAAACGCAGAAGTGTCTTGGAAGAGGCCAACTTTCAAGTCTTTAGCTACATAAATCTCTTTACCGTCAACCAATACGCGACCATCAGCAAGACCCATTACAAGCTTACGGTTTACTACGCGCTTCATATTGATTTCATAAGTCACTTTCTTCGCTGTTGGCAGGATTTGACCAGTAAATTTAACTTCACCAACACCAAGAGCACGGCCTTTACCTTTACCGCCAACCCAGCCTAAGAAGAAACCCACAAGTTGCCACATTGCATCTAGACCTAGACAGCCAGGCATTACAGGATCGCCAGGAAAGTGGCAGTCAAAGAACCATAAATCTGGAGTGATATCTAACTCAGCAATAATAAGACCTTTACCAAATTCGCCTTCAGTTTCAGACATTTTACTAATACGATCCATCATCAGCATGTTTGGTGCTGGCAACTGAGGGTAACCTTCGCCAAATAGCTCTCCACGGCTAGAGGCTAATAGGTCTTCACGATTATATGAGTCACGTTTGTTTTGCATTATCAATTACTCCAATTTCTGATAGGGTGCATGTTAGTGAACACGTGTACGCCAGACAACTCCGATCAGTACTAAACAAACCAGTTTTTGATACGTTCCACAAACCCAACTGGCTGAACATGTTTTTCAAAATTTTCAATACGTTCTGCAATTCTGCTAATGACGCTATCTTCATCTTCACCTCTGAATGGTTTACCCATAACAAGAGGTACGACTTCATCGACATGCGACACTGGCCAAATATGAAACTCTCCATTTTTAATACTTTCTACTACAGATTTGTGAAGAGCCAAATGTTTCAAATTGCTTTGGGGAAGGATAACGCCTTGTTCGCCGGTAAATCCTTGGTGTTGGCAAACATGGTAGAAGCCTTCAATTTTTTCATTTAAACCACCAACTGCTTGTACTCGGCCGAATTGGTCTACGGCTCCAGTAACGGCAATTTGCTGATTGATAGGGTATTCAGAAAGCGCACTGACTAATGAGCATAGTTCAGCTAGCGATGCACTGTCACCATCAACTTCACAATAAGACTGTTCAAACACTACAGATGCTGAATAAGGAAGAGGGACGTCTAAATCTAATTCACTGCTAACAAAAGCTTGCATAATCATCATGCCTTTTGCATGCAAGTTTCCACCTAGTTCAACTTTACGCTCAACGTCTGCAATATCACCATCGCCGAAGTGAATAACACAGGAAATTCGCGAAGGCTCACCGTAAGAAACAGGGTGGCCGGCAATATCGACAACCGTTAATCCGTTAACCTGACCAACCTGTTCGCCTTGAGTTTCAATAAACACTTGGCCATCTAGGATATCGTCCAAAGCTCTTTCTGGTAAGTAAGATTCTCTGTAATGACGAGCATCTATTGCGGTATCTATATGAATAGCTTCAATTACATCACCATTCGCTTCGACAGCCGCTTCTTCTAACAGAGCTCTATGCCACATAACGCAAAGTGGAGCATAGTGTTGATCTTCTGTGTAGCGGGCGCCCGCAGTCATTAAGCTTACTAGAGCTTCTATGTTTAGCTTAGGAAGTGCGTAGTAATCACATAACCATTTAACAAATGACAAATATTGGGTAATCGAATCAGAATCAATTTTTACATCTAATTCTAATTCACTGTAAATACAAAGCCCAGAGTGGATATCAGCATCTAGAAAATCAACATCCCCAAGCTGGCCTCTGTCACCAACAACGATCAGTTTGACGTCATATTGACTGTAAAGCACTTCTTCAATGATTGATTTTGGATCACAGTTAAATGGAGCAACAGGTGTACCGAGAATTGCAGATTTCAGAGTAGGCCACTGACGTGGATTGGCTAAAAGCAAGTTAGCGGAAACGATAAGATAACCACCATCAGCTTGAGATATCAGTCCGTTAGATTTAGAGACAATGTGACCATTTTCAGCTTTTACTTGCCCTAAAACTGCTTCCATATCAAGCGATTCGGTTGAAACTACGGACTTGCCTTCAACCATGCTTTCTAATTTTTCTTTTAACAAAGAGCGGTATATAGAGTTGTCAGGGGCATTAACAATCAAGAAACGGCTAAATCCTCTAATATTTAGAAATCTGTCGATTGCTTTTGTTAACCTAGATTGGGTATCGATTAGCGAAATCGGTTGTAGGTTAGGGTACTGTTCGAGTTGAATTTGAAATTCATCGTACTGGGGAGTTGCAAGGCGCCAAATATCTTGAGTCATTGAATTACTGAATTGATTGTTAGAGACAACGAATTATATAGAAAAACCACTAGTTCGAATAGCACACATGATGAATGATCTTCCTCTAGTTTTTATCAGGATTAATTTGAACATAAAATCGGGTTGGGTTACGCTGTCACCCTGATTTTTAATGGATTGCCTCAAATGAAATATCAACAGCTTGAAAACCTAGAATGTGGTTGGAAATGGCAGTATTTGATTAAGAAGTGGAAAGATGGTGAATCAATTACTTGCCATCTTGATCGTAGTGAAGCGGATGCTGCCATACAGAAATTGAAATCGATTGAGCATGAACCTACGTTGGTTCTGGAATGGATTGAAAAACATATGGCTCCTGAGCTTGATAATAAGCTGAAGCAAGCGATTCGAGCAAAACGTAAGCGCCACTTTAATGCAGAGCAAATCCATACACGTAAAAAATCGATAGATCTTGACTACCAAGTCTGGGAAAAGCTTTCCACTAGAGCTAATGAACTGGGATGTACGTTGTCAGACGCAATTGAATATTTGCTCAGTGAAGCTTCTCGAAGTGAGAAAGCCAGCAAAGCTGTGTCAAACTTAAAAGAAGATTTGAGTAAGTTGCTGTCTAATTAGGAGTTAACTCATGCTGTACGTAATTTTAATCGCTGCTTTAATCATTTTCTGGCTTGTAGTTGTTGATAGGCCTGTACTTAAAGTTACTTTTAAAGATGGCACTTTAAGTAAAGTAAAAGGTCATTTTCCTCCAACGTTTAAACATAACGTCGCTGAGATTGCAGAAGTAACGCCGTTTAGCGGTGAAATGAAGGTATATCAGCAACGTACAGGCATGAAATTAGTATTTACAGAGCAAGTTCCTAAAAAAGTTCAACAACGAATTCGCAACGTATTTCCGCATCAAGGATTTAAGAGTTCTGGTGATAAAACCAAGAAGACTCGTTGAAAAAATTAAATCAAATCAAATAGATAAGGCGCCAGTTTGGCGTCTTATCTTTCCCGCACTTAAGTGCGCATTATGTATGTTATGTTAAATAACACTTTCTAGATTCGAACATCATACCTGTATTGTGCGGATAACTACTCTGTTCCCTCTGCGTTTTACATAATTAGCATTTACCATAAAATACCTAATAACTACATTTATCATCTGTGATTAAAAATGTAGTTATTAGGCTGTAAACCTTTCTATAACTGATGAGATTTCTTTGATGCGCATCGGTTTAAGCATAAAGTCATTCATGCCGGCTTTTAGGCATTCGTCTTTATCGTCATCCATTGTGTGTGCTGTTAATGCAATGATTGGGACACTAAGACTCTTAGCGCGGATTTGTTTGGTTGCTTCAATTCCATCCATCACCGGCATTGAAATATCCATAAAGATTAAATCGAATTGTTCGTCGTTTTTGATGAGCTCTACTGCTTGTTTTCCGTTATCTGCTAATGTCACGTTGTAACCTAATCGGCTCAGCATCAACTGTATTACTATCTGATTAGTTTTCGTATCTTCAACTACCAGAATGTTATAAGTCTTCTCTTCGTTCTTCTTAATTACCGCGTTGGTTATTGTGCCTTTGGGTACATCTATGCAACTATCTTTCAAAGGAATCGTAATTTCAAAGCAACTTCCTTTGTGTAATGTGCTGCTAACTGAAATTGTTCCTTTCATCAGTTCTACAAGATGTTTGGTTATGGTTAATCCCAGTCCTGTACCGCCATAATTTCGAGTATGCGAGCTATCCGCTTGTATAAATGGTGAAAACAGTTGTTCAACTCTGTCGCTTTCTATTCCTATACCTGTGTCGTTAACCTGAATATTCAATTTTCCACCAAGATCATAAAGTGACACTGTAACCATGCCTTTCTCAGTGAATTTAACGGCGTTACCTACAACATTAAACAGTATTTGAGTTAAACGAACGGGATCGACTAGATACTCAGTTGTAGGACAAAGTTTTACATCTACACAAAATGCTATGCCTTTATCCTCAGCAAGTTGGCGGTGATACTCCAAAGCATTATTCAGTTTATGGTATAGATTTATTTTGTGACACTGTAGCTTAAAGTGGCCAGATTCAATGCGGCTTAGATCTAGTACATCGTTAATTATCACTAGAAGTAGTTCTGCTGAATGTTCCATTTGTTCCAACAGATCTAGTTGATGAATGTTAGATGTATCTCTTAAAACATCAATTAAACCTAACACGGCATTCAATGGCGTTCTTAACTCATGACTCATCATTGCTAAAAACTGAGATTTAGACTTGTTCGCCTGCTCAGCAAGTTGCTGCGCCACTACCAGTTCTTTGGTTTTTATATCAACAAGTCTTTGCAACTCTTCTTTATATTCAATATCGCTAATTGCTCGTTCTAAAAGTGGCCTAAATCGAAGTAACGTTGTTTTCATATCTAGGCTGAATTGGCCTTTATTCTTACCGAGCAATAACAACACAGAATCTGATGTTTGAGTTCTTATTCCGGTAATTAAGGCTGATTCAATCTGATTTTTGAGGAAGCTATTGAGATATTTAAATTCATCAAGTTTGGTGGGTTCAAAAAGTATGATGGATTCTCCATCAAGTACGCGCTGAAATTTTGTGCCGTTTAACCAGTTTTTTCCTGTAAACGCGATATTTGAAGTAAGAAATGTGGAGTAGCTTGCGTTGTCCTTGCCTTTGGATATAACGATGAAATCATTGAACTTAATGTATCGACTGAGCACTTTCTTCAATTCATCGAAGATTTGATATTTGTTGTCGGCTCGGCTAAGTGCAGACAAAGCCGCTAGGATGACTTGGTTTTCTTCGGTTATCAGGCGTTCCCGTTCTCTGCTGCGTTCTAACTCAAGCAACGTTTCGTTGAAATGTTCAATATATTGCTGCTTCATAGATAGTGCTCTGACTCGTAAAAGATTGCAGATGAAATCATTAAATTGCCGTGAGCATTCTCTCCACCGACAAGTTTCCCTTGTTCACCAAAAGTGAAAGGACAGATGAAAGGACAACCATTCATTTGAGAGATGATATTTTCATATACTTCTCTCATTTGTTTTCCTAAATGCAGCATAGAACCAGCGCAAAAAATGATGATGCCACCAACCATCTCAGTTTCATTGTAGTTCTTTATATTTGCATCTTTTACAAATCTTGACGCTCTATCTATTAGATGTGCTTTTGAACCCGTCATTAAGGTTATAGTCTCTCCTACTCTGCTTTCGGAAAACATTTCTAAAGCATCTTCGTCAGTGATACGAATTGGATGTGACAATTTAAAATATGGTTGACTATCTATATGACCAACGACATTACCGATAGGAAATTCAGAAATATAATCAAACAAGTATTCCTCTAATATTGATAAGCCTGAACACTCACTCAACCATTGTTGATAGACCTGTTTTGCTGGCATTTTATCTATAGCATATATATAGCGCCCACAAGCATTGGTAATTCTTCCAGAGTACTCTGTAGGTGAATATCCCACGCTCAAACCCGTGGCGACGGGAATGGAAAGGAAACCAACAAGAATAGTTAAAGCTTCAGATGAAGCGTTATGTTCGTTCGAGACTGACCAGTTGCCGACGATATTGTTGTCGGCAGCCGTTCCACCAATAATAGGGACTTGGGTTCCGAACTGTGCGTCAATCGCCTCTATAATACGTTCTTCATTTCCCGGAGTTGAATGAAGAACGATAAAGTCAGGAACTTCACCGACTCTGTTTGCATTTAAAAGCGCTTCATTAACGGCTGAACCAACTATTTCGTCGAACTGGGTACAATTTTTGAGACTGGCATAAGCTGTACCGTAGGCGCTGCTCTTGGAATCATCGTAAATTGCCATGACACCAATAACGGTACCACAGTGCATGCCTGCGTCTGTCATCAGGCCATTGCAGGAAGAGCAGCCAACAATAGGAATATCTGGAAAGTAACAAGACAAAAAGCTGGAAAGGTTTTGGTTACTATAAACTTCGGTGTAGTAACAAACGATTGCACTAATTCCGGTCAGATTGATAGAAGACCGGATCTCTCTGATGGCGTCATTAGCATCTGGATTATTTGAAATAGCTGTTTTAAGTCGCATTCACGAGTTACTTATGTGTACAGTCCGAATTAATTTATACCCCATAATAATTTAGATATGTATGGCACTCTCCTCTCTATGTCACATAAGTCTTATAAATAGAACGATGTAAACTAATTTTCTACTTCAATTTTTACTGACTTATTAATAATAAAATAATCAACTGTATTAATTTTGTTAGCATTAGGGAAAAGTGCAACATTTTGATCGTTTCTTGTCACTTCGCCTTCGTAAGTAATTTCCCACCCCTGGGGGATTGGATAAACATTCAACACCCCCAACTGCCTATCATCTTTTGTAACAGTTATTTTTTCATTATTTACAAATACAAAACAATTTGGCTGCGGATTGCAAGTCACAGTGCTTACCTCTGTATATGTGACCGTTCTCCAAAAGAAAGCGATAAGAAGTAAGGTTAAAGTGATGAGAATTTGAGCAAGCCTGTGTTTTGTAAGCTTTTCAGCTGCCATTAGAGTGGGTTCCTCGTGTAACAAAGTTCAAAGTTTTGAAATAAAAGGGCAAAACCTGATAAAGGGTAAGGTTACTACACTGTCATTGAATTGTTAATTGCAGTATACTTTTCCGCTTGAAAATGCCACTTTTTCGTAAAGTCAGCAATAGCTATTAACGTTTTGATAAAACTTTAATTTTGTTGTGGATTTGGGTGGCATTGCGACATTTGTCGTGTTGGAAGAAAAGTGTAGTTAATTAGACATTGGAAGCATGCAAAATGAGCCAAGAAAAGCAGCTTGAACAAAACTATAACTATACAGTCGTTCGTCAATTTACCTTAGTGACTATTCTCTGGGGTATTGTCGGAATGGGTGTAGGTGTTTTGATTGCCGCTCAATTAGTTTGGCCACAGCTAAACTTTGATACGCCGTGGCTGACGTATAGTCGTCTCCGTCCGTTGCATACTAATGCGGTGATATTCGCGTTTGGTACAAGTGCCCTGTTCGCAACCTCTTATTATGTTGTACAGCGTACCTGTCAAACTCGTCTATTTGGTGGGCCGCTTGTTGCATTCACCTTTTGGGGATGGCAAGCAATCATTTTATCCGCAGCAATTTCTCTACCGTTAGGTTTTACCTCTGGTAAAGAATATGCTGAGTTAGAATGGCCTATCGATATTGCTATTGCAGTAGTATGGGTTTCTTACGCAGTGGTGTTCTTTGGAACACTTGTGAAACGTAAAACGTCTCATATATATGTAGCAAACTGGTTCTTTGGGGCCTTCATCATTACTGTTGCTGTTCTGCATATTGTAAACAGTATGGCAATCCCAGTATCAATGACTAAGTCATATTCGATTTATTCAGGTGCTGTCGATGCTATGGTTCAATGGTGGTATGGTCACAACGCGGTAGGTTTCCTACTTACAGCAGGCTTCCTAGGTATGATGTACTACTTCGTGCCTAAGCAAGCTGAACGTCCAGTTTACTCTTACCGTTTATCGATTGTTCACTTCTGGGCATTGATTTCACTTTATATCTGGGCAGGTCCGCACCACTTACACTACACAGCTCTTCCAGACTGGACTCAGTCTTTGGGCATGGTGATGTCTTTGGTTCTATTCGCTCCTTCTTGGGGTGGTATGATCAACGGTATCATGACGTTGTCTGGTGCATGGCATAAGTTACGTTACGACCCTATCTTGCGCTTCCTAATCGTATCTCTGTCTTTCTACGGTATGTCTACCTTTGAAGGCCCAATGATGTCGATTAAGACAGTAAACGCACTATCTCATTACACTGACTGGACGATTGGTCACGTTCACTCTGGTGCATTGGGTTGGGTTGCAATGGTATCGATTGGTTCTGTTTATCACTTGATCCCTCGCCTATTTAACCAAGAACGTATGTATTCAGTTAGCTTGATTAATGCTCACTTCTGGTTAGCAACAATCGGTACTGTTCTGTACATCGTGGCGATGTGGATTTCGGGTGTAATGCAAGGTTTGATGTGGCGTGCAGTTAACTCTGACGGTACGTTAACTTACAGCTTTGTAGAGTCTGTGCAGGCTTCGTACCCATTCTATACCGTACGTTTCATCGGTGGTTTTATTTTCTTATCTGGAATGTTCCTAATGGCATATAACACATATAAGACGATTTCAGCTCCGAATCACAGCCTAAAAGCTATCCAACAACCAGCGTAAGGAGATTTAAAGAATGAGTTCAGATTCTAATAATCGCCATGGCATTATCGAACGTAACGTCGGTTTGTTGGCAATTATGATTGTATTCGCTATCAGTTGGGGTGCTTTAGTTGAAATCACACCGTTGATTTTCCAAAAGCAAACTACTGAGCCAGTAGAAAACCTGAAACCATACACTGCTTTGCAGATGGAAGGTCGTGACATTTACATCCGTGAAGGTTGTAACGTGTGTCACAGCCAAATGGTTCGTCCTTTCCGTTCTGAAACAGAACGCTATGGACACTACTCTGTAGCCGGTGAAAGTGTTTGGGAACATCCATTCCTATGGGGTTCTAAGCGTACTGGTCCTGACCTTGCTCGTGTTGGTGGTCGTTATTCAGATGAATGGCACCGTGTTCACTTGATGAACCCTCGTGAGTTAGTTCCAGAATCGAATATGCCTGCTTTCCCTTGGTTAGCTGAAAACGTACTGGATGGAAAAAACACTCAGAAGAAACTTGAGGTTTTCCGCAATCAGTTCGGCGTACCATATACAGATGAGCAAATAGCGAATGCGTCGAAAGATGTTGAAGGAAAAACAGAGATGGATGCCATCATTGCTTACCTTCAGTCTATTGGTCACGCAATGAAATAACAGAGGTAATTATGGATATCGGTACTATTCACAGTATTTGGACCATAACGTTGTTTGTCTGCTTTATCGGTGTTGTTTGGTGGGCATTTGGCAAAAAGCGTAAAGCGCGTTTTGACGAAGCAGCAAACTTGATCTTTGCAGACGAACAAAAAGAAACACCCTCTAATAAGAACAAGGAGTGACTGAGTAATGACGACATTTTGGAGTCTTTGGATCATCGTAATTACGGTTGGTACCCTACTTGGATGCGCAATTCTTCTCGTTTGGTGTCTTAAAGACAAAATGGGTGTTGAAGAAGGCGCTGACATGGGCCACGAGTACGATGGTATTCGCGAAATAAACAACCCGCTGCCTAAGTGGTGGACCTATCTATTTGTTAGTACGTTCATCTTTGCTGCTGTCTATCTAACGCTTTACCCAGGTTTGGGCAATTTTAAAGGCGTTTTAGGTTGGCAAAGTTCAGACCAAAAAGTACGAACGTTGGAAGAATCAAAAGCTTCTATTGCTAAAGCTCAAGAAACAAAAACTCTTGTTCAATACGCGAAGGAACTTGATGATGCTGATGCGTATTTCGGTGAAGCTTTCAAGCGTTTGGCATACAAAGATGGTGGTCCGGAACTACGTCCTGTTACTGAAATTGCAGCAGATTCTGATGCATTGAAAGTTGGACAACGTTTGTTCCTACAAAACTGTTCTCAGTGTCACGGCTCTGATGCTCGTGGTCAGAAAGGTTTCCCTAACCTAACTGATAACGCGTGGTTATACGGTGGTGAGCCTGATGCAATCGTGACAACGATTCGTCACGGTCGTATCGGTCAGATGCCAGCATGGAAAGATGCATTGGGTGAGCAAGGTGTAGCTGAAGTAGTAAGTTACGCACTTAGCCTAAGTGGTCGTTCTGTAAATGCTCGTGAAGCTGAAGCAGGTAAAGCGCGCTTCGTAGTTTGTGCAGCTTGTCACGGCACAGATGGTAAAGGTAACCCTGCTGTGGGTGCCCCTGACCTGACTGACCAAGATTGGTTGTTCGGTGATTCACGTGCCGCTGTAACTGAAACAGTTATGTACGGTCGTTCAGGTGTAATGCCTGCATGGATCGACATCTTAGGTGAGGACAAGGTGCAACTCGTTGCGGCTTATGTCTGGAGCCTAAGTAATTCAGATAAATAGTAAAAATCTAATAACAGCCCCTTTTCTAGGGGCTGCTTTTTTCTTACATTTAAGCCTTCTAAGTTAAACCCCTTCTTTTTTTGTTGTAGAGAACTTTTTTATGGTAAAGCCTTGGTATAAACAATTTTGGCCGTGGTTCCTGATTATCCTTCCTCTTACAGTTGTTGTATGGACGATCGTTACGGTTATCGTGTTTTCGAATAACTCAGTTTCATTGGTGACTGAGGATTACTATAAAAAAGGAAAAGGCATTAATGTCGATTTGTCTAAGATACACGTAGCTAAAGATCTTGGTTTGAATGCAGCTGTTAGCTCTCAAGGAAATGAAATTATTATCCAGTTTAATAAAGGCAAACTGGATCACTATCCTGCTATTCAAGCAATGTTCGCTCACAGAACCCTTGCAGACAGAGACTTCTCGCAACTGATTACTGCTGATGCAAAAGGTAATTACAAGATAATTCGTGATGATGAGATGCAAGGTCCTTGGTTTATCGAGTTAACGCCACACAATGGTGAATGGCTTGTTCAAGGCCGAGTTACATTCCCTTCTGCTTCACCGACTCAATTGATGAACTAGTGATATGAAGAAAGCGTGTTACCACTGCGGTGAAGATGTACCAGACAACACCGATTTCAAAGTCACCATTCTCAATGAAGAACGCTACATGTGCTGTCCCGGTTGTAAAACCGTAGCGGAAACCATTGTTGAGAATGGGCTTGTATCCTATTACCAGTATCGAACAACAACTGCGGATAAAGTCGAGTTAGTTCCGGAACAACTAAAAGCATTGATCCATTACGACAACTCAGACGTTCAGGCTGAATTTGTTAGAAATGTGGATTCACACTCTGAAGTAACTTTGTCACTTGAGGGAGTGTCCTGTGCAGCGTGTGCTTGGTTGATAGAAAAGCAACTGGTTAAAGAACCTGGCGTGATAGGTATTCGTGTCAATACCACAACGAATAGAGCTCTGCTCAGTTGGGACAAATCTTCAGCTAAACTCAGCGATATTCTCTCTCGTATCCATAATTTAGGTTACAAGGCTGCACCTTTTGAGGCTGATAAACACGAAGCACAATATCACCAGTCAATGAAGCAATATTTATATCGTCTGGGTATTGCTGGTCTAGCAACAATGCAAGTGATGATGCTTGCGGTTGCTTTGTACTTAGAAGCGTTTGGTGATCTGGATAGTGAATTTAAAAACTACTTTCGTTGGGTGAGCCTGTTATTTGCTACTCCTGTTCTTCTCTACTCAGCTTTCCCGTTTTATGTCAATGCTTGGCGTAGCATTAAAGGTCGCACGCTTGGTATGGACGTCCCCGTATCTATTGCATTGATCTTTGCTTATGTAGCAAGTCTTTTCGCTACTGTTACTCAAAAAGGCGAAGTCTTCTTTGAGTCTATTTCCATGTTCACCTTCTTCTTACTAGTGGGACGTTTTCTGGAAATGCGAGCAAGACGAAAAGCGGCTGCGGCCAGTGGAAACCTATTAAAATTAATTCCAGCAATTGCGACACGCATTGATGGCTCTCAAACACCGGTTAAGACTCTACAAATTGGAGAGAAAATCCGCGTATTACCAGGAGAGCACATTCCTTCTGACGGAGTGGTTATTTCAGGCCGAATTCATGTTGATGAGTCCATGTTGACTGGTGAATCGCTACCTGTTGTTAAAAACATTGGCGACGCTGTATATGCAGGGACACTGAACAGCGATGAATCTTTTGATCTTGAAGTAACGGCAACTAAAGCAGATTCGGTAATTTCAAACATTGTTCGCCTCCAAGACGATGCTCAATCATCGAAGCCGAAAATTGCTGAGATTGCAGATATTGTCGCGAGATACTTTGTTGCTATCATTCTGGTTATTGCGTTGGGTACATGGCTCTTCTGGCATAGCTCGCGCCCAGACGATGCCTTCTGGATTATGTTATCTGTACTCGTAGCTACCTGCCCTTGTGCTCTTTCATTGGCTACACCAACGGCGATAACCTGTGCGACTTCTCGTCTTGGCAGCTATGGCATTTTGCTTCGTAAGAATCACGTATTTGAAACTCTGTGTAACGTTAATCATCTCGTTTTGGATAAAACGGGCACACTCACACATGGCAATATCGAAATCAGTGAGGTGAAAGTACATTCACCACAGTGGACTAAGGAGCAATGTTTAGCGATTGCTGCAGAGCTTGAACAATATGCTAACCACCCTATTGCTCGTGCATTCAAACCTTACCTAAACGCTAACTTCGTATCGTCGGATGTCAAAAACACGATAGGTTCAGGAATAGAAGGCACATTTGCAGGCAACAAAGTTTACATCGGTAATGCGGATTATGCTCTGGGAAGGAAAGACATAGTCAACGAGCGAAACGCCGTGTATATGTCTATCGACTCGAAGCACGTAGCGACGTTCTATTATCAGGACCCTATTCGCTCTGAAGCAAAAGGCTTTATTAACAAGTTTCACCAAGCAGGAATTCGAATCACGCTATTGACGGGCGATTCTCAAGTTAATGCTGAAACTGTAGCGAATGAACTCGGTGTGGATAATGTTATTGCACAAGCGAAGCCCGAAGATAAACTCAACTACTTACGTTCGCTGGATCCGCAAGACATTACATTAATGGTCGGTGATGGTATCAACGATGCCCCAACCCTTGCGGGTGCTCATCTGTCTGTTGCTATGGGCGGCGGTACTGATGTTGCCAAAGCTTCTGCTGATATGGTCTTGCTCGGAGACAAGTTAGATCGCTTACTGGATGCTCGAGAACTTGCTCTAAAAACTCGCAGCATTATCAGACAGAATCTTGCTTGGGCGTTGGGGTATAACTTGGTAATTTTACCTTTAGCTGTAGCTGGGTTTGTTGCCCCATATGTCGCGGTTGTCGGTATGTCTGCGAGCTCGATTATAGTAGTATCTAACTCTCTTCGATTACTGAAGGAACAGAACAACTAAATGGAAAGTTTGTATATTTTAATTCCCATCGCAATCGTCATTGTAGCCGTAGCTGTTGCCATATTTTTGTGGGCGGTCAAGAGTGATCAGTTCGAAGATCTAGAGCGCCAAGGTCATAACATCTTGTTTGACGAGGATGAGCATTTAACACCAAAGAATCATTCTGATAACGAAAAGAAAGATGAACGCTGATTTCGTTGGAGCCTTTGTTGTCGGTTTATTAGGCACTGGACATTGTGTCGGGATGTGCGGCGGTTTAGGCACCCTGCTAAGTATTGGTCAAGGCGCTAATAAATCCACTCTGCCTATCGTATTTTATAATGTCGGGCGTATATTCAGTTACTGCGTTTTTGGCGCACTGATTGGTGGGTTAGCTACAACCTTAACTCAAATATCGACACTCAATCATTCGCTAATCTGGCTAAGAATTTTGTCCGCGATAATGATGATCATTCTCGGCTTGTATGTCGGTCGTTGGTGGTTTGGTTTACTAAAGCTAGAAAAACTGGGCACGGGCATATGGAAATACATTTCTCCTCTCGGCCGAAAACTGCTTCCGTTAAAAAAAAGCTGGCATGCTCTCCCTTTTGGAATTATCTGGGGGTGGCTACCTTGCGGTTTAGTCTACTCTACGCTAACGTGGGCGGCTGTTTCCGGTAGTACGGTTGAGGGGGCTCTGATTATGGGTGCATTCGGCCTTGGAACATTGCCTTCTATGCTGCTCGTTGGATTTGGAGCAACACAGATGAGGCAGTTACAGCAGTCGCCTGCATTTAGGACAATTGCTGCAATTTCAATTATTTGCTACGGCATATATACCGGTTACAACGCAATAAACATGCTAGTTAATCTTAGCTAGATGATTGATTAGCAAAATGATTTTTTTAACTATCCTTTAGTGTGAAGGGATGCTAAAATATTGATGTAAATCAATTAGTGAAAGGTCGTTATGATTTCGGAAAAGCCTGCTGCGAAGCGAATTCAATCTGGTGGATGTGCTATTCACTGCCAAGACTGTAGTATTAGCCAACTATGTATTCCATTCACTCTTAACGAGTCTGAACTGGATCAACTTGACCAAATTATTGAGCGTAAAAAGCCAATTCAAAAAGGTCAGGAATTGTTCAAAGCTGGTGACGAGCTTAAGTCTTTGTATGCAATCCGTTCAGGAACAATCAAGAGCTACACTATTACAGAACAAGGTGACGAACAGATTACTGCTTTCCATCTTGCAGGTGATTTAGTTGGCTTTGATGCGATTACGGGCGATGCTCACCCTAGCTTTGCTCAAGCACTTGAAACTTCTATGGTTTGTGAAATTCCTTATGAAATCCTAGATGACCTTTCAGGCAAGATGCCTAAGCTTCGCCAACAAATTATGCGCTTAATGAGTAATGAAATTAAGGGCGACCAAGAGATGATTCTTCTGCTATCTAAGAAAAATGCTGAAGAGCGTCTAGCTGCGTTCTTGTTTAACCTTTCTACTCGTTTTTCTCAACGTGGTTTTAGCCCTAGAGAGTTCCGTTTAACCATGACTCGTGGAGATATCGGTAACTACTTAGGTTTAACAGTTGAAACTATTAGCCGCTTGCTTGGTCGTTTCCAAAAATCAGAAATCCTGAGTGTGAAAGGCAAATACATCACAATTATTGATCACGATGCTTTGATGGAATTGGCTGGCGTCTCGAAAGAAAGTAAATAAACATCAATGACGTAGCTCAACAATGAGCTGCGTCATACTTCTTCTATAATCCCTCTTTTTTTGCTAAACCTCTCGCAACTTCTAAGCTACTCTTAAATAAGAAATCTCCGAAACGATAAAGGAGTTTATTATGAGTATTTACAACAAGATCTTGGTTGTAGCTGACATAAATCATGATGAACAACCCGCTCTAGCCAGAGCAATTCAGTTAGCTAAGAAAAGTCGCTCAACAAGTCATATTACGTTCTTTTTATCTATCTATGACTTCTCCTACGACATGACATCCATGTTATCTGGTGAAGAACGAGATGCTATGAGACGCGGTGTTATTCATCAGCGCGAACAGTGGATGAAAAAAGTCGCAGAACCTTACATCAAAGAATCCATTATTTTTGATGTTAAAGTCGTTTGGCATAATCGTCCTTATGAAGCGATCATCGGTGAGGTATTTGCTGGTGAACACGATATTTTAATCAAAAATACTCGTAAGCATGACGTTTTGGAATCAGTTATTTTTACTCCTACTGATTGGCATTTGCTTCGTAAGTGCCCTATCCCGGTCTTGTTGGTCAAAAATTCAGATTGGCCTGAAAATGCAAATATTATCGCCTCCGTTCATGTTGGTTCTGAAGTAGAAACTCACTTAGATCTTAATGACAGAATGGTCGAACAGCTTTTAAATCTTTCTGAACGTTTAGGCACAAACTCATATTTGGTTAACGCTTATCCGGTCACACCAGCCAATATCACAATCGAACTGCCTGAGTTTGACCCTACTACCTATACCGATGCGGTACGCGGACATCATTTAACAGCCATGAAAGCGCTACGTCAGAAGCATGGTATCGATGAAGAACATACGCTCGTTCAACAAGGTTTGCCTGAAGATGTCATTCCTCAAGCGGCTGAGAAGCTTAATGCCGCAATGGTTATCCTAGGTACTACTGGTCGAACAGGTCTGTCTGCGGTGTTTATTGGTAATACGGCAGAACAAGTGATAGATAAAATTAACTGTGACGTAATGGCACTAAAACCTAAAGGCTATGTTAGCCCCCTAGACCCGACCATTGCTTCATAGCAATCCGTAAAAACTCAAAAGTCCCTGAACGAAAGTTCAGGGACTTTTTTTTGTGCTAGAACGCTTAACTCTGGCATATCGTTCATTTATCCGTATCATACGCACTTCATTTTGTTTCTAAGATTAAAGACTGCAACCTGATGACTGAGCAAACTCAAGAGCTAACCAAAGCTCAACAATACAATTTCAACAAATTGCAAAAGCGTATTCGTCGTAATACAGGCCAAGCAATCGCTGATTTCAACATGATTGAAGATGGCGACCGTATCATGGTCTGTCTATCTGGCGGGAAAGACAGCTTTACTATGCTTGAAATCTTAATGAGCTTACAAAAGAGCGCTCCTGTCTCTTTTGAGTTGGTAGCAGTAAACCTTGATCAGAAGCAGCCGGGATTCCCAGAGCACATTCTGCCTGCGTATTTAGAGCAGCTTGGTGTTGAGTATAAAATTGTAGAAGAAGATACCTACTCAATTGTGCAGGATAAGATCCCTGAAGGTAAAACAACCTGTTCGCTTTGCTCTCGTTTACGCCGTGGTATTTTGTACCGTACTGCTAAAGAGTTAGGTGCGACTAAAATTGCACTTGGGCACCATAGAGATGACATTCTTGAAACCTTGTTTCTCAACATGTTCTATGGCGGAAAAATAAAAGGTATGCCACCTAAGCTTGTTTCAGACAACGGTGAACACGTGGTAATTCGTCCTTTGGCATATTGCCGTGAGAAAGACATCATTAAGTACGCAAGCATGCGTGACTACCCTATTATTCCGTGCAACCTGTGTGGCTCACAGCCAAACCTACAGCGCCAGAATATTAAGCAGATGCTGAATACTTGGGATAAGCAATTCCCAGGTCGAATTGAATCTATGTTCCGCGCTATGCAAAATGTAGTACCTAGTCACTTGGCCGACTTCGAACTGTTTGATTTTAAATCTATTAACAGTGAGTCAGGAGTGATTAATGGTGGCGATATTGGTTTTGATAAGGAAGATATTCCGGCAATGCCAGCGCAAGACGAAGATAGCGTAATGGCTTTTGATCCAAGTTTGAAATTGGATGTGACTAACGTCTAATTATCGACAGATGAATTGTTAAGAAAAAGGCTGCATTAGTTGCAGCCTTTTTTGTGTCATTTTTTCGCAGTTGGTAAATATGGAAGAACTCTGGTGGTTTCTTCGGGGAGTTGCATCCAACCATCCTTTCCGATTTGCTCTAAAGAAATCTGAGCTTTACCATTCACTATTTCAACGTCAGCCCCATTGCTTAACTGAATGAAGCCATTCAAGCTGTTCGCAAACTCTAATGTCACACCAGATACTTCGGGTGTAAACCAACTAGAGAACATACCACCTAACGATTCAAGAATTTCTTGCATCTGTGGAAGCAATTTCTCGATGTCACCATACGGAACTTGTCCAGATAAAGCGGCTTTTGTCATCACGACAAGGGAAAAGTCGCAACGCGTATCCTGTGGAGTATCAACAAACACGAGTGGATTCGCTTGCTTAAGATTTTCATCAATAGGAAGCAGAAGCTCATGGATTTCACTGCTTGGAACCAGTTCGTAATGTTTTTCTTTTTCCATCCAAGCTTTTTCAATCGTACATAGCTTTTTGGTATCAGCATTGACGAAAAACACACCGACTTTCACATCAGGGTAGTCAGGTTTGTTGTTACTCTTCAGGGATGAATACAGCTTGCTATAAGTGAACATGTATTCTTGAGCCGCAGCATTGATGGAAAAGCTGGCACAAATTAGCCCGAGGGCTAACGCTGTAATTCCTTTCATTAATTTGTCCAAAATTGTTCGTTATGACGCATCATGGCTTGTAAATCCTGAATGTAATCTTCACCTCGTTCAGAATATTTCAATAAGCCATTACTCATTTCCATTGCACTACTCATACTCAACAAATCTGCACCATCTTCTCTAAGTTGGAAACGGATTTCTCGCAAGTCAAAGTAAGCTGGGTTTCTATTCACATTCATAAAGTAACGGTGGATTGATTCTTGAACAGACTTAAATTTCGCCACTTCATGAGTCATCCCTTCGCTACGTTGTAACGGAACCACTCCGCAACCCTTGCTATAACACCACTGGCCAAAATAGTTTTTTGCCGTGCGAGCAAATCGTGATGTGCCCCAAGCAGACTCGTTTGCAGCTTGAGTGAGTACCAATGCTTCAGGGATGACATCAACGCGATGCAGCATGTTGTCTATCCAATCAGATGTGACAACATCCCCCTGCAACTCAACTTGATACAGATGAGAGAGGCGCTTTGCATCGTCAATGTCAGAGTCAGAAATTAAACCTGATTCAACATGCTCTTTGAGACGAATCAGTCTTTCTCTTTCTTTTTCAATCCGTTGGTTTTCTAAAGCAATTCCCGGTTTTAGGTATGAGAAGAATGCATGTTTCTTCTCATTCACATCGGTATAAGCAGTAAAATCTGGCGCTTTTGATACTGCTTTACCTTTGTTAGCTACAGATTCAGTCAGGCGATTTTGGCTTTCAAAATTGTAATAGCCATAACCAGCAACTGCGATGATTCCGCTCAAAGCGGCAACTTGAAAAAACTTATGCATTAAATACCTGAGAGTTATTATCCTGATTGTCATCATTATCTTTATTGGTAGTGATGATCTTTAAACGTACCCCAAACATGTTGCGGTAGATAATTCCTTTTAAGTGGAAGAAAAACGGAACAACGAAAATCAAACCTATTCCGTACATAAGAGCCGCCGTAACAAACATAATCATCACGATTAAGTAAAGCGATGCGAGAGGCAAAAGCTTCTTGTTTGCGGCACGTAGTGACAAAAACAGCGATTGCATTGGTGGCACTCTTTTCTCGCAAATCAGTAAGATGGAGTTGCTAAATGCGATGGAAAGATACATAGACAACAAAGGAAAAATCATTCCGGCGATGCCCTGCAGAACTAAGCCTACTAATGTTGCCAAGATAACTGGGATGGTAAACTGCAAACCTTTACTGATGTGTCGTGTTTTGGTTTTCAGACCAGCGGCATGGCTCATTGCCATCAGGCTAACACCGGCAAAAATAGGCGCACTGACAACTTCGTAACTGAAGTTGGCAATGAAAATTGCCTCAATCATCCCTTCCGGAAAATCAGAACCTTGCTCTATAGCGGTAATGATTGCCGAAGGATCACCAAGTTGAAGCTTTAGCGCTACGAAAAATATTGCAATTTGTATGGCAATCATTACTACGATTGCTGGGGAAAAAGAGACAAAATGCTTGAGTGTTGTATCCCAAGACTCCTTCAGAACTTCACCAACTTTCAGTTGGTATTGGCCCGACAGCGCTTGCTCAACAGTACCACCTACGTTGAAATCTCTCTCTATATCCTTGCTCATAAAATGCCCTAAGTTGGCGAGTCATATTTGGTATAGAAATATGACAACATAAAATTTTGAATCATTATACTGAAATGAACCCGAGTCTAAAATCGAAACCCGAATCGCATCTTGCTTTCTTATTAATATGGTTGATAATTAACCAGTTGAAAGCATTAGTAGTTATCGTATTGTGGATGTTAATGAAAGTTTGCTTTTAACTACAAAACTTTTTGTGTTTCAAGATGAGAAAACGCTTTGAGATCGCCTTTTTCGTGATTATCATGCGCCACTAATTTGTAATTATTTAACAGGTCCAACAAGTAGATAGTTTTACAACTTCTAGTTAACTTATCTGCGGATCAGGGTGGAGAAAGACAGACGTTGAACAAACCAAATTCAGTAGGAAAACCAGTCGTTAGACTTTCTGGTATCAGTAAAAGTTTTGATGGTAAACAGATCATCGGTAACTTTCAGCTAGACGTTAATCATGGTGAATTCCTAACCATTCTTGGCCCATCAGGGTGTGGTAAAACTACCGTTTTAAGAATGATAGCAGGTTTTGAATCTGCTGACAGCGGTCAGATTCTACTGGATAGTCAAGACGTTACTCAAGTTCCTGCTGAACAACGACACGTCAATACCGTATTCCAAAGTTACGCTCTATTCCCTCACATGACGGTTTTTGAAAACGTCGCATTTGGTTTGCGTATGCAAAAAGTGCCTGCGAATGACATCGAACCGCGAGTAATGGAAGCATTGCGTATGGTTCGTCTGGATCAAATGGCACAACGCAAACCGCACCAACTTTCAGGTGGTCAACAACAACGTATCGCTATTGCACGTGCTGTTGTGAATAAACCTAAAGTACTTCTGTTGGATGAATCTCTTTCAGCTCTTGATTACAAGTTGCGTAAGCAGATGCAAAGCGAACTTAAGCATCTACAGCGTCAACTTGGTATCACATTTATCTTTGTCACTCACGACCAAGAAGAAGCCTTGTCGATGTCTGACCGCATTATCGTTATGCGCGACGGCAATATCGAACAAGATGGTTCTCCGCGTGAAATTTACGAAGATCCTAAGAATCTATTTGTTGCTCGTTTCATTGGCGAAATCAACGTGTTTGCGGCTGAAACCATTAAGCGTCTTGATGAGAAACGAATTCTTGTTGATATCGAAGGCGTTGAATCTGTGGTTTATTACGACAAACCTGTGAATGCTGGCGATAAACTTCAAGTTCTTCTTCGCCCAGAAGATTTACGTATTGAAGAGATCAAAGAGTCAGAGACCAAAGGTATCGTTGGTCACGTGACAGATCGAACCTACAAAGGCATGACTTTAGAATCCGTAGTTCAATTGGATTCAGGAATGAGTGTTATGGTTAGTGAATTCTTTAATGAAGATGATCCTGACGTTGACCACTCAATTGGCCAAAAAGTTACTATCACTTGGGTAGAAAGCTGGGAGGTAGTCCTCAATGATGAGCAAGAAGCTTAATCTTCAGACTTCAATCATCAGTTTAATTGTTGGCTGGTTAGTTCTGTTTGTTCTGATCCCTAACCTGATGATTATCATTACGAGTTTTCTGACTCGTGACGAAGCGAATCTGATTGAGTTGACGTTTACCTTTGATAACTACTTAAGATTGCTAGATCCGCTGTACGCGAAAGTAATGCTTCATTCTTTCTATATGGCGATAGTAGCAACCATTTTGTGTTTGATTATCGGTTATCCATTCGCTTACATCGTTGCGAAGATGCCTGAAAAATGGCGTCCGATTATGCTGTTTCTAGTGATTGTTCCATTTTGGACTAACTCGTTAATTCGTACATACGGATTGAAGATTGTTCTTGGTACCCAAGGGATTTTGAACAAAGCATTGTTAGACATTGGCCTTATTGATGCTCCGTTACGTATTATGTATACAGAAACAGCAGTGATGATTGGTCTGGTGTACATCTTATTGCCGTTTATGATTCTTCCGCTTTATTCAGCGATTGAAAAACTGGATGACACTTATATCGAAGCGGCTCGTGACCTGGGTGCAAATAAATTCCAAACGTTAACCAAAGTTGTTTTGCCTCTAACTATGCCCGGCATTATTGGTGGTTGTTTGCTTGTTCTTCTGCCTGCTCTTGGAATGTTCTACATTTCAGACTTACTTGGTGGCGCGAAAAACTTGCTGATTGGTAACGTCATTAAGAGCCAAGTGTTGAATGCTCGTGACTGGCCGTTTGGTGCCGCGACAAGTATTGCATTAACCATCGCGATGGCATTCATGCTTTACGCATACTACCGTGCAGGTAAATTGTTGAATAAGAAAGTGGAGCTAGACTAATGGGAAGAGTTGTTAGATTTAGCTTTATGAGCCTAGTGTACCTGTTTTTGTACCTACCAATCATTGTGTTAATTGCGAACTCATTTAATGCGAACAAATTCGGTATTAAATGGGGTGGATTCACTACTAAGTGGTACCACGCATTAATGAACAACGACAGCTTAATGCAAGCGGCATGGCACTCTATTAGCGTGGCTGTTTTTTCAGCGACCGCAGCGACTATCATTGGTAGTTTGACTGCAGTAGCCCTATTCCGTTACCAGTTCCGTGGTAAAAACATGGTTAACGGTATGTTGTTTGTTGTAATGATGTCACCAGACATCGTTATGGCAATTTCGCTTCTTGCACTATTCTTAGTGTTGGGTGCGAAGCTTGGCTTTATGACGCTACTGATTGCTCATATTACATTCTGTTTGCCATTTGTCGTTGTGACTGTTTTCAGCCGACTGAATGGTTTCGACGTGAAGATGCTAGAAGCAGCAAAAGATTTGGGTGCGAGCGAATGGGTAATTTTGAAAAAAATCATTTTGCCTCTTGCTAAACCTGCTGTTGCAGCCGGTTGGCTATTAAGCTTTACCTTGTCTCTTGATGACGTAATTATCAGTTCGTTCGTAACAGGCCCAACATACGAAATTCTGCCATTGAAAATCTACTCTATGGTGAAAGTGGGTATCTCGCCTGAAGTGAATGCACTTGCGACTGTTATGTTGGTCGTGTCGCTGGTGCTGGTCGTTACTTCACAGTTACTGGCAAAAGAGAAAGTGAAATAATTTTCAGTTAATTGATTAACTGAAATTCGAAATGGAATAGCAGGTGTTATTCCGTTGTCCTTTAAAATGCCCTTGGGGCAACGTTTGGTTTGGAGCTAACGTCAATGAAAAAATGGGCTACTTTATTAGCTGGTAGTGCATGTGCGCTTTCACTGTTATCTGCGCAAGCAGTAGCAGAGGATAAAGAACTGGTATTCATGAACTGGGGACCATACATTAACAGTGGTATCCTAGAGCAGTTTACTGCGGAAACTGGTATCAAAGTAATCTATTCAACTTACGAGTCGAATGAAACGCTATATGCGAAGCTAAAGACTCACAACGAAGGTTATGACCTAGTTGTTCCTTCAACTTACTTCGTATCTAAAATGCGCGACGAAGGCATGATTCAGAAGATTGATAAGTCTAAGCTATCAAACTTCAAGAACTTGGATACTAACTATCTAAACAAGCCTTTCGATCCAAATAACGACTACTCTATTCCACACGTTGTAGCTATCACTGGTCTCGCGGTAAATACAGACATGTATGATCCAAACGACTTCCAAAGCTGGGGTGATTTGTGGAAACCTGAACTTAAAGGCCAACTAATGCTGATGGATGATACTCGTGAAGTATTCCACATCGCTTTGCGCAAACTTGGCTACTCAGGTAACACCACTGACGAGAAACAAATCGACGAAGCATACGCTGAGCTACAAAAACTAATGCCAAACGTATTGGTATTTAACTCAGACAACCCTGCTGACCCTTACCTAGCTGGCGAAGTTGGTCTAGGCATGCTTTGGAACGGTTCTGCGGCTGCTGCACAAAAAGAAGGTCTACCTCTTAAACTTGTATTCCCTAAAGAAGGTGGTATCGGTTGGGTTGACAACTTTGCTATTGCTTCAGGTGCAAAGAACATCGATGCAGCACACAAGATGATCGACTTCTTACTACGTCCAGAAATCGCTGAGCAAATCTCTAACGACACTGGTTACCTAACTGCTGTTGCTCAGTCTAACGAAAAATTTAAAGACGTAGCTCCACTATTCCCTTCTCAAGAAGATCTTGATCGTGTGGAATGGCAAGCAGCTGTTGGCGACAAAACAGTGAAGTACGAAGACTACTTCATGAAGCTTAAAGCGGGTCAATAAACCAACAAAAAGAATTAAATAGGTAGCTTTGGCTGCCTATTTTTTTTCGAGCTGTTATACTGTTTTACCTATTTGATCACGCGTTTGCCTAGGTAGGCTCTTGCACAAAACATGGAAAAGTAATGAAAAGTAAACTGTATGCTGGCGCTCTTTTTGCCGCGACTCTATTCACTACCAATGCAATGGCTAATGACCAAGAACTCTATTTCTATAACTGGTCAGAATATATTCCAAGCGAAGTTCTAGAAGACTTTACCAAGGAAACAGGTATTAAAGTCATCTACTCTACATACGAATCGAACGAGAGTATGTACGCTAAGCTAAAAACACAAGGTACGGGTTACGACTTAGTTGTCCCTTCAACGTATTTCGTTTCGAAAATGCGTAAGGAAGGCATGCTTCTTGAGATTGATAAGTCGAAGCTATCTAATTTTTCAGGTTTGGATTCTAACTATTTAAATAAACCTTTTGATCCAAATAACAGCTACTCAATCCCTTACATTTGGGGCGCGACAGGTATCGGTATCAACACGGATATGCTGGATAAATCAAACATCCATAACTGGGGTGATTTATGGGACGCTAAATGGGAAGGACAGCTGATGATGATGGACGACTCTCGAGAAGTCTTCCACATTGCTCTTGTTAAGCTAGGATACTCACCAAATACTACCGACCCGAAAGAAATTGAAGCAGCTTATGAAGAACTGAAAAAGCTAATGCCAAATGTGTTGGTATTTAACTCAGACTTCCCTGCTAACCCTTATTTAGCGGGTGAAGTATCGCTAGGCATGCTGTGGAACGGTTCTGCATACATGGCTCGTGAAGAAGGCGCAAACATCGATATTATTTGGCCAGAGAAAGGTGCAATCTTCTGGATGGACAGCTTAGCTATTCCTACTGGTGCAGCGAACATCGAAGCGGCTCATAAAATGATCGACTTCTTACTTCGCCCAGAGAACGCAGCAAAAATTGCAGTAGAAATTGGTTATCCAACACCAGTTAAAGCCGCATATAAGTTACTGCCAGAAGAGTTTGCGAACGATCCAAGCATCTTCCCTCCGCAAGCCATTATGGACAGTGGTGAATGGCAAGACGAAGTCGGTGACGCAAGCGTTCTGTACGAAGAATACTTCCAGAAACTTAAAGTCGATAAGTAATCGAACAAAGAATGAATTAAAAAAGCGGCTTTTAGCCGCTTTTTTAATTCATTCTGACCCGTCCTAAATAAGGTTGACACTTTTCCAGTAACCAATTGGAGAATGTCATGAAATCAATAGGTAAACGTACA